>JBEKJZ010000058.1:0-30505 GCA_050010955.1 Xanthobacteraceae bacterium
AACAACATTCCAGGAAAGCCGCGCGCATCTCGGCGTCGAAACTCAACGGCAATGGTCCGACCTCGCTATCGCGCGAACGACGCCGGCGTTGTTCGGAATGTTCTCCCTCATTGCACTTTGGGTGGCAGATCCCAAGATCGCCGTCTGCCTTCGCCCGAGACCCGCCGCCTGGTATCACAAACGCGAACCTTCATTCAGTGATGCCATCGCCGCCGTCCGAAGGGTGTTCTGGAGCGCGCCGAGTTTTTCAATGTCTCGGCATCCCTCGGACAATGTGGAAATTCCAACCGCCCTCATGGAAAGACTCACTATGCTACGCCGCGTAAAATCCACAAAGTCGAGCTGAGACCCCAAAACGAAAAGTCCAAAGGAATGCCGATGATCAAGCCCAAGCTGCACCATGTCACGATGAAAACCAGCCGCCTGGACGAGATGATTGCGTGGTACGCGCTGGTCATCGGCGCCCGGGTCCAGTTCAGGGACAAGATGGCGGCCTGGACCACCAATGACGCCGCCAATCACCGGATCGCCTTTCTCGCCGTGCCCGGGCTGAGCGACGACGCCGACAAGGTCCGGCATAACGGCATGCACCACTGCGCTTTCGAATACGACAGCTTCGCCGATCTGATGGCGTCGTTCGACCGGCTGCGCCAAGCGCGCGTCGAGCCGGCGTTTTGCCTCGATCACGGCATGACGATTTCGCTCTACTACAAGGACCCCGAAGGCAACTTCGTCGAGCTGCAAAGCGACAGTTTTTCCGATTGGAACCTGTCCAGCGAATGGATGCGGACGTCGGCGGATTTTGCCCGAGATCCAATCGGCACCTTCTTCGATCCGGCGCAAGTTTACGACGCGTTCAAATCCGGCATCGAATTCAAGGCGCTGCAGAAAACCATCCGCGGCGGCGCTTATCTGCCCGACCCTATTCCCAACATCGGTCTGCCGACGCCCTGACCGGCGTCGCCGAGCGCGCCGGTGCCGTCGTTAACCCGCCTCGCTCCACAGCTTCAAAGCGCAATGGCCGGCAATGCGCTTAAAATCATTGTCGGTCGATAGCATGGTCAGGCCATGGCGAATGCAGAGCTGCGCCAACAGAGCATCGATCGTTCCGACCTGGATGCCGGCACGACGACAACGGTTCCTCAACTCCGCCGCACCGATGTGATCCTCGCGATCCGGCACAAGCAGCGGCACCGCAGAAAATCGATCCAAAATCAGCGCGCGGGCTCGCGGTCCGGAAAAGCCTTGCAGCAGCTCCTGGAGCACGAGGCCCGTGGTCAGCAGCGTCTCGCCGGATTCGATCGCGCGAACCAACATCCGCAATGCCGCCGCTTCCGGCGGGGTGTCACGCCGCAGCGCCAGCGACCAAACACTGGTATCGACGAACAGGCTCAATCGCGCGCCCGTTCCGCCTTATAGTCATAAGACGAATCCCACTCGAGTTTGCCCATCAGATCAAGCAGGCGCTTCTGTCGTCTGCGCGCGATAAATTCCTGCAGCGCTTTGGTGACGGCGGCCTTTTTGGTGCGCTCGCCGCTCACTTCCAGCGCACGGTCGATGAGCTCCGGATCGATCGACAGGTTCGTTGCCATGTGTGTGTATCTCCACACATAGTATGACACAAAGCACCAGGCCGAGCAATCGTCATGGCGAGGAGCCAACGGTCCGGCCCGATGACAGGCTCCGCAACGAAGCAAGTAACAAGTAGCAAGTGCTGCCCGACCTCATCCCCAATATCGGTTTGCCGACGCCCTGACGCCGGGCGCGCCGCCCCCCTTGGTTGAAGGGCGTTGACTCATAACCTTTGATTGCTGACTATTCGCCCGGTCTCAGGGGGACTTGCGGCCAGGTTGGCCGGTGGGCCCGATCACGTGAAGGCTCCAGAGGAAGAGTCGAGCCCCTGGAATGTCGGTCATCATCTTTCTCGGGCGAAATCTATAGGCACTGGTCCTGAGATAACGAATAGGTATTTCATCATTTCCTCCGTATGTGCACGCGACGGCTGTACGAAGAGTACACATCCAGTGGTTGTCGTCAATTTGAAGCGTGGTTGATCGCAAGTGTTGATTACGCGTCAATTCACGCTTGGCGTTCCTTTTTCGGCACGTGCATGGCCCACGCTTGACGAATCACGCCGCCTTGGCGGCCTTCTCCGCGAGCCCAGCGAGCGCACGCAAGATGCCGGCGGCGCCTTTGAGGCGCTGCGAAGGCGTTTCCCACTCCTCGAAGAACACGACTTTCATGTCGGGGCGCACGCGGGCGCCTTCGGGGTATTTGCCGATATAGGCGATGAGGCCTTCCGGGTTGGCGAAAATATTGTCGCGGAAGGAGAGCACCGCGCCCTTCGGGCCGACCTCGATCCGCTCGACATTGGCGCGCCGGCACAGCGATTTGATGGAAACGACCTGCAGCAGATACTCGACCTCCTGCGGCAGCGGGCCGA
Source organism: Xanthobacteraceae bacterium (assembly GCA_050010955.1). Lineage (GTDB taxonomy): Bacteria > Pseudomonadota > Alphaproteobacteria > Rhizobiales > Xanthobacteraceae > BOG-931. Next base: position 2,444 of record JBEKJZ010000058.1, read on the forward strand.
AGCGGTCGACAAGCTCGGCGGCAAACGCCTCGATGTCGCGGTCGTCCTCGATCTCGGCCAGCCGCCGGTAGAGCGCGAGCCGCACCGGCAGGTCGGCGACGTATTCCTCCGGGATCAGCACCGGCGTGCCGATGGTGATCTGCGGCGACCACTTGTCGGCGACCGGACCGCTGATGCCGGCTTTGAGGCTCAACACCGCCTCTTCCAGCATCTGCTGGTAAAGCTCGTAGCCGACTTCCTTGATGTGGCCGGACTGCTCCTCGCCAAGGAGATTGCCGGCGCCGCGGATGTCGAGATCGTGCGAGGCGAGCTGGAAGCCGGCGCCAAGCGTGTCGAGCGATTGCAGCACCTTGAGGCGGCGCTCGGCCTGCGGCGTGATCCGCCGCTTGGCCGGCAGCGTCAGCAGCGCGTAAGCGCGCAGTTTGGCGCGGCCGACGCGGCCGCGCAGCTGGTAGATTTGCGAAAGCCCGAACATGTCGGCGCGGTGCACGATCAGCGTATTGGCGGTGGGGATGTCGAGGCCGGATTCGACGATCGAGGTGGAGAGGAGCACGTTGAACTTGCCGTCATAAAACGCCGCCATCACGTCCTCGAGCACGGTCGACGGCATCTGCCCGTGGGCGACGGCGACCCGCACCTCGGGCACGTTCTTGTCGAGGAACGCTTTGGTCTCGGCCAGATCCTCGATGCGCGGACAGACATAGAAGGACTGGCCGCCGCGATAGCGCTCGCGCAACAGCGCCTCGCGCACCACGATCGGATCGAACGGCGCGACGAAGGTGCGCACCGCCAGCCGATCGACCGGCGGCGTGGCGATGATCGACATTTCGCGCACGCCGCTCAATGCAAGCTGAAGGGTGCGCGGGATCGGCGTCGCGGTCAGCGTCAAGACGTGCACCTCGGCGCGCAGCGATTTCAGCTTTTCCTTGTGGGCGACGCCGAAATGCTGCTCCTCGTCGACGACGATGAGGCCGAGGTCCTTGAACTTCACCGTCTTGCCGAGGAGCGCGTGGGTGCCGATGACGATGTCGATTTGGCCGTCGGCGACGCCCTTCTTCACCCGGGCGAGTTCGGCTGAGGAAACAAGCCGCGAGGCCTGGCCGATATGCACCGGATAGCCGCGCAGCCGGTCGGAAAAGGTCTTGAAGTGCTGGCGCGCGAGCAGCGTGGTCGGCACCACGACCGCGACCTGCTTGCCGTTCATCGCCGTGATGAAGGCGGCGCGCAGCGCCACTTCGGTCTTGCCGAAGCCGACGTCGCCGCAGATCAGCCGGTCCATCGGCTTGCCGGAAGCAAGGTCGGCGAGGACCGCGGCGATGGCGGCCTGCTGGTCGTCGGTCTCCTCATAGGGAAAGCCGGCGCAGAACTCGTCGTAAAGGCCGCTGTCGACGGTGAGCCGCGGCGCCTCGCGCAATTGCCGCTCGGCGGCGATCTTGATCAATTCGCCCGCCATCTCGCGGATGCGGTTCTTCATCCGCGCCTTGCGCGACTGCCAGGCGGTCGAGCCGAGCCGGTCGAGCTCGACGCCGGCTTCTTCCGAGCCGTAGCGCGACAGAAGCTCGATGTTCTCGACCGGCAGGAACAGCTTGTCGCCGCCGGCATAATGGATTTCCAGGCAGTCGTGCGGCGCGCCGGCGGCCTCGATGGCGCGCAAGCCGACGAAGCGGCCGATGCCGTGATCGACGTGGACGACGACATCGCCGGCGGACAGGCTCGTCACCTCGGCGATGAAATTCTCCGCCCGCTTCGACTGGCGGCGCGGGCGAACGAGCCGCTCGCCCAAAATGTCTTCTTCGGTGATCAGCGCGACGTCGGCGGTCGCGAAGCCGGCATCGAGGCCGAGCACCGCGAGCGCGGTCTCGGCGCGGGAGAGCGCCAGTGCCTGCGGCCATGAGGCGACCGGCGTGAGATTGAACAGGCCATGCTCGGCGAGGACGTGCGCCATTCTTTCGCGCGAGCCTTCGCTCCACAGCGCGATGACGACGCGCTTGCCGGCCGCTTGCAGCGCCTCGACGTGCTTTCTCACCGCCTCGAAGACATTGGTGCCCGGCTCGCTCCGTTCGGCGGCGAAGTTGTGGCCGGCGCGGGCGCCGATCTCGATCGCATCGGCCGTGCCTTCGGGCGCCGCGAACGGCGACAGCCGCGCCAGCGCCGCGCGATCGAGGCGTTCTTTCCATTCGGCTTCGGGCAGATAGAGCCGGTCGGGCGGCAACGGCTTATAGGGCGCGCCGGCACCGGCTTGATCGAGCGCGTCCTTGCGCGCCTGATAATAATCGGCGATCTGCGCCAGCCGCTCGTGCGCGGCTTCTTCCGCCAGCGGCTCGATCGCGATCGGCGTTCCGTCGATATAATCGAACAGCGTGTCGAGGCGCGGATGAAACAGCGGCAGCCAATGCTCGACGCCGGCGGTGCGGCGGCCATCGCTCACCGCCTCATAGAGCATGTCGTCGGGACCGGCGGCGCCGAACGCCGCGACATAGCCGGTGCGAAACTGCCGGATCGTTTCCGGGGTGAGCTGGAACTCCGCCATGGGAACCAGCTCGAGCGTGCGCAGCTCGTCGGTGGTGCGCTGGGTTTCCGGATCGAAGCGGCGGATCGATTCCAGCGTGTCGCCGAAGAAATCGAGCCGCACCGGCGCGTCCATGCCGGGCGCGAACAGATCGACGATGCCGCCGCGCACCGCACCGTGGCGGCGCGGGTGAAGCCGTTGAGCTCGAGCCATTGCGTCACGCGCGCCATCGGCAGCAATGTGCCGGCGGCAGCCGACAGCGATTGCTTGGCGACGATCTCGCGCGGCACCACGCGCTGGAGGGCGGCATTGACCGTCGTCAGCACGATGGCCGGGCGGTCGTCGCCCTTGGCGCGGTCCTTGGCGCGGGCAAGCCGCGCCTGCGCCGCCATGCGCTGCGCCACCACGTCCGCATGTGGCGACACCCGGTCGTAGGGCAGGCAGTCCCAGGCCGGGAATTCGATCGTCTCGATGTCCGGCGCGAAGAAGCCGAGCGCGCGCGACAGCATCGCCATGCGCGTGCCGTCGCGGCAAATGACCGCGAGACTGATCGCCGGCGCCGCGGCACCCGCCGCAATCGTGCGCGCCAGATCGGCGAGCACCAGCCCTTCGGCGCCGTCGGCGATGCCGGCGAGCAGAAGCGGCTGGCCGGGATGCAGACGCCGCGCCGGCGATGACGCCGAGCATCGCAACGAAGCGGTCACCGATCCTCCTGGGCGCGCATTTTGCCGGCGTGCCGGTGAAATTCCTTGAGCTTCGTCAGCACGGCGGTGTCGTAGTCCGCCGGGATGGTCTTGGCGCCGACCACCCAGGCGTAGAGCGCGGCGTTGGGCGCTTCGATCAGGTGCTCGAAATCGTCGAGCCCGGTGTCGTCGAGGGTGTCGATATGGACATCGGCGAAGCGGCCGATGATCAGATCCATCTCGCGGACGCCGCGGCGCCAGGCCCGGAACAAGAGCTTGCGCCGCCGCACGTCCAGTCCCTCGCTCGATCGCTCGGTCATGGCTTCGCCCCGTTTCACGATGGCGCATGATCCTTTCGGAAAACCGGTAGCCACTTTTCCGGGATCATGCGCGCCCAACGGCAAAAGCCCGGACGCGGCCGGGCAAGGGCGTATATAGAGGGCGAGGCAGATGATGTCAGCAGGTGGCGCAAGGATTTAGATGCGTCCGTCGGTACTCAATCCGCTTTTTGCTCCACTGTCGGCGCTGTCCGGGATCGGGCCCCGACTGGAACAGCTATTCGGGCGCCTGCTGGCGCGCGACGGTGAACGAGCGCGGGTCGTCGATCTGCTGTTTCACCTGCCGACCGGTTTCGTCGATCGGCGCCACCAGCCCAAGCTCTCCGAGGTCAAGCCGGATACGGTGGTCACCGTCGCCGTCACCATCGACCGCCACCGGCCGCCGCCGCCGAACCGCCCGCGGGCGCCCTACAACATCGACGCCAGCGACGAGACCAACACGCTCACCATCACCTGTTTCAACGCGCGGCGCGACTATCTGCAAAAACTTCTTCCCGAGGGCGCGCTGCGTTATGTGTCAGGCACCGCGACGTTGTACGACGGCCATCTGCAGATGCTGCATCCCGACCGCGTGGTCGATGCAGCCGGCTTTGCCACCCTGCCGCTGATCGACCCGGTCTATCCGCTCACCGAAGGGCTGCACCCCAATCAGCTGCGCAAGGCGCTCGACCTCGCGCTCAATCGCGTGCCGGCGTTGCCGGAATGGCAGGACGCGGCCTGGCTCAAGCGCAACGCCTTTCCGAGCTTTGCGCAGGCGCTGCGCAGTGTGCATCGTCCGGCGTCGCCCGACGATCTCAGGCCGGAAGGTCCGGCCTGGTCGCGGCTCGCTTACGACGAATTGCTCGCCGGTCAGCTGGCGCTCGCGCTTCTCCGCGCTCACCAGCGCGTACGCGCGGGCCGCGGCAGCGCCGCCGAGGGATGCTTACGCGAGCGCATCATCGCTTCGCTCCCCTATTCGCTCACGCCGTCGCAGCAACGCGCGGTCGCCGACATCGTCGCCGATCTGGCGCAGCCCAACCGCATGCTGCGGTTGCTGCACGGTGATGTCGGTTCCGGCAAGACGCTCGTCGCTTTGCTCGCCGCCGCGACCGTGATCGAGGCCGGCCGCCAGGCCGCCTTCATGGCGCCGACGGAAATTCTGGCGCGCCAGCATTTTGCCACCATCGCGCCGCTCGCCCGCGCCGCCGGCATCCGGCTTGCCATCCTCACCGGCCGCGAGCGCGGGCGCGAGCGCGCGGAGATTCTCTCCGCGCTGGCGGCGGGCGATATCGATCTCATCGTCGGCACGCATGCGCTCTTTCAGGAAGACGTGGCGTTCCACGATCTGGCGCTGGCCATTGTCGACGAGCAGCACCGCTTCGGCGTGCACCAGCGGCTGGCGCTGGCGCGCAAGGGCGAGGCGGTTGACCTTCTGGTGCTCACGGCGACGCCGATTCCGCGCACATTGGTGCTGACTTATTTCGGCGACATGGATGTCTCCGAGCTGCGCGAAAAGCCGGCCGGCCGGCAGAAGATCGATACCCGCGCCGTGCCGCTGGAGCGGCTTGGCGAAGTGATCGAGGCGGTCAAGCGGGCGCTCGCCGACGGCCGGCGCGTCTACTGGGTGTGCCCGCTGGTCGAGGAATCCGAAAGCGTCGACCTCGCCGCCGCCGAGGAGCGCTACGCGGCGCTGCAAAAGCGTTTCGGCGATACCGTCGAGCTCATTCATGGCCGCATGCGCGGCCGGGAAAAGGACCGCGCCATGGCGCGCTTTGCCGAAGGCTCGGCCCGCATCCTGGTCGCCACCACGGTGATCGAGGTCGGCGTCGACGTGCCCGAAGCGAGCGTCATGGTCATCGAGCACGCCGAGCGTTTCGGGCTGGCGCAACTGCATCAATTGCGCGGCCGCATCGGCCGCGGCACCGAACGCTCGACCTGTCTCCTGCTCTACAAAGCTCCGCTCGGCGAGACGGCGAAGGCGCGCCTCGCCATCCTGCGCGAGACCGACGACGGCTTCCGCATCGCCGAGGAGGATCTGCGCTTGCGCGGCGAAGGCGACGTGCTCGGCACCCGGCAGAGCGGCATGCCCGGCTTCCGCCTTGCCCGCATCGAGGTGCACGGCAAGCTCCTCTCCGCCGCGCGCGACGATGCGGCGCTGGTGCTGGCCCGCGACCCCAAGCTCGGCTCCGCCCGCGGCGCCGCGCTGCGCCACCTGCTCTATCTGTTCGCGCGCGACGAAGCGATCAGGCTACTGGGCGCGGGCTGATTTGTTCGAAGCCGGCCAACGGATCCGGGCCGAACCGGTTCGGGCCCGGCGTGCCCCTCGTGCAGAACCAGACGATCAGGATAATGGTGCCGACCAGCGGGACAAAAACCAGCAACAGCCACCAGCCGCTGCGATCGAGATCGTGCAGCCGCCGCACGCCGACGGCAATGCCCGGTAGAAGCACGACCAGAGAAAAGATACCGGTCGTCAATTGTATCCCGATCACACTATCGACAATCGCCGTGACCAATTGGCCGAGGACGACGAAGAGGAACCAGTACCAGTACTCGGACCGGCAGGCCCGGTCGGAGAAGTTCACATAGTTCGAGAATCCCGATGAAATAGCCTGGCCGAAGTTCATACCCTCCCCCTCCGATGCACGCGCTGTTCCCGTAGCGCCATCATAGCACGCCGCCGCAACGCCGTTCCGGCGAATAGCGCGCTACTTTGCCAGGCTGGATTCGGCCTTGCGCGCCAGCTGTGCGGCGCGGGCGGTTTCGGCAAGCGTGGCCAGCTTGTTCTGCGGGTCGCTGCCGGGCTGAATGATACCGGCGGAGACCAGAAGCGTCATCGCCTGCTCGACGGTGATGTCGAGGTCGATCACGTCGCGGCGCGGCACGTAGAAGAAGAAGCCCGTGGTCGGGTTCGGCGTGCAAGGCAAAAACGCCGATACGTGCTCGGTCTGCGGCAGGTGCGCGGCAATCTCCGCGGTCGGCGGCTGGGTCAGAAACACCAGCGACCACATGCCCGGCGCCGGAAACTCGACCAGCCCGACGTGCCGGAAGCTCGAGTCCGAGCTGGAAAACAGCGTCTGGAAGATCTGCTTGGTGGTGCGGTAGATCGGCCGCACGATCGGCATGCGGTTCACCAGGCTCTCGCCAAAGCTGACGAGTTTGCTGCCGACCAAATTGGCGGTCAGAAAGCCAAGCAGCGTCAGCGCCACCAGCACGATGATCAGGCCGAGACCCGGAATGTTGACCGGCAGATAGGTCTCAGGACGGACCGCCACAGGAAAAAGCGGCCGCACCAGATTGTCGACCCAGGTGACGAACCACCAGATCAGCCACAACGTCACTGCCACCGGCCCGGCCACGACCAATCCGGTCAAAAAATAATTACGCAGCCGGCTGACGATGGCGGCCGCAGGCTTGGCCGCGCCGGGGGAAAGCGTCGCGCTGTGATCGCTGTCGCCGATCATGGTTCGGCCGAATCTGCCCGCTTCACAACTGCATCTATATAGCGACGCGGCGCACTCGCACAGAGGTAGCGCGGCGGCGCGGCGCGGCTATTCGACCGTCACCGATTTGGCCAAGTTGCGCGGCTGATCGACATCGGTGCCCAGGGCGACCGCAGTGTGATAGGCGAGCAGTTGCACGGGCACGGCATAGACCAGCGGATCCACCGTCGCCGGCATGGTCGGGAGCGTCAGCGTCACCAGCGATTGGCCTGCGGCGGCAGCCGCGCCCTTGGCGTCGGTCATCAAGATCAACCGCCCGCCGCGGGCGGCAACTTCCTGCATGTTGGAAACGGTCTTGTCGAACACCCGGTCATACGGCGCGATCACGATCACGGGCATGTTCTCGTCGATCAGCGCGATCGGGCCGTGCTTGAGCTCGCCGGCGGCGTAGCCTTCGGCATGAATGTAGGAGATTTCCTTGAGCTTCAGCGCGCCTTCGATAAAGGACGTCGCGGCATTTCGCCAGATCGCGGGCGAGTTGCTCGATCTGCGGCTCGAGCGTCAGCGCCTCGGTCAGGTGCCGCGGCACCTCGATGAGGGCATGCACCAGCCGCTTTTCGTCGCTCTCGCTGAGTACGCCGCGGGCGCGGCCGGCCGCGATCGAAAGCACCGCCAGCGCCGCCAGCTGGCAGGTGAAGGCCTTGGTCGAGGCAACGCCGATTTCCGGGCCGGCAAGCGTCTGCATCACGACCTCGCTTTCGCGGGCAATGGTCGAGGTCGGCACGTTGACGATGGAGAGAACGTGTTGCTTGTGCTCGCGCGCACAGCGCAGCGACGCCAGCGTGTCGGCGGTTTCGCCGGACTGCGAAATGAAGATCGCCAGCTCGCCGGCCTCGAACGGCACGTCGCGGTAGCGAAACTCGGAGGCGATGTCGACATCGACCGACAAATGCGCAAAGCGTTCGAACCAGTAGCGCGCGATCATACCGGCATAATGCGCGGTGCCGCAGGCGGCGATCGAGACGCGCTTGAGCGCGCGTAAATCGAACGGCAGCGCCATCGGCAGCGCGACGCGCTCGGCTACCATGTCGAGATAATTCGCCAGCGTATGGCCGACGACTTCCGGCTGCTCGTGAATCTCCTTGGCCATGAAATGGCGATGGTTGCCCTTGTCGATGAGCATCACCGAAGCCAACGACTTGAGCACGGCGCGGTGCACGACCGCGCCCTTGGCGTCGTAGATTTCCGCGCTGGTGCGGCTGATGACGGCGCAGTCGCCGTCCTCCAGATAACTGACGGTATCGGTGAACGGGGCAAGCGCAATCGCATCGGAGCCGATGTACATCGCGCCGTCGCCGAAGCCGATCGCCAGCGGCGAGCCTTTGCGCGCGCCGATCAAGAGGTTCTCTTCGCCGGCAAACAAAAAGGCGAGCGCGAAAGCGCCGCGCAGCCGCGGCAACGCCGCCTTCACCGCTTCGACCGGGGACAGCCCGTGCTTGAGTTCCTCGGTGACGAGATGCGCCACCACTTCGCTATCGGTTTCGGTAGCGAACTTGGCGCCCTTGCCCTCCAGCTCGCGCCGCAATTCGCTGAAATTCTCGATGATGCCGTTGTGCACGACCGCAAGCCGGTCGGTGGCGTGCGGATGCGCGTTGTTCTCGGTCGGCCGGCCGTGCGTCGCCCAGCGGGTGTGACCGATGCCGATCGTTCCCGACAGCGGCTCGCGCGCAAGCTTCAATTCCAGATTCTTGAGCTTGCCCTCGGCACGCCGTCGCGTCAGGGAGCCGTGCTCGAGCGTGGCGACGCCGGCGGAATCGTAGCCGCGGTATTCGAGGCGCTTGAGCGCGTCGATCAGCTGCGGTGCGACCGGCTCACCGCCGATGATTCCGATAATGCCGCACATCCGTCTCGCTAGACTCCTCGACCGTCGTTGCAGCGGAACCCGCCAAGGCATTAACCGTTAGGGGCATTTGTACCGGATACAAAATAAAAAAACGTTTCGCCCCGTAACAGAGCCGGCGGTAAGCAGAATATGCCGAATATCGGAGCTTAATCGCCTGAATGCGCTTTCTTTTTGCCGAGCGATTTCAGCCCGCGCAAGCGCGCCGCCCAACCTTCCTTAATGACCTGCTTGCCCCGCGCCACAGCCAGTGCGTCCGCCGGCACGTCCTCGGTGATCACCGAGCCGGAGCCGATATAGGCGCGCGCGCCGATCTCCACCGGCGCCACCAGGGCCGAATTCGAACCGATGAATGCCCCCTCGCCGATGGTGGTGCGATGCTTAGCGCTGCCGTCGAAATTGCAGGTAATGGTGCCGGCTCCGACATTGGCGTTGGCGCCGACGACGGCGTCGCCGATATAGCTCAGATGTTTGGCCTTGGCGCCGGCTTCGATCACGGCTTGCTTGACCTCGACGAAATTGCCGACGCGGGCGCCGTCGCCGAGCCGAGTGCCCGGCCGCAGCCGGGCAAACGGCCCGACCGACGCCCCTTTGCCGATATGGGCGCCGACCAGGTGGGAAAACGAATGGATGACCGCGCCATCCTCCACCGTCACCTTTTCGCCAAACACGACATAGGGCTCGACCACGATGTCCTTGCCGAACTTAGTGTCGGCGCACAAAAAGACGGTCTCCGGCGCAACGAAGGTGACGCCGGCGTCGAGCGCGGCCTTGCGCAGGCGCTGCTGCGCAACCGCTTCCGCTTCGGCAAGCTGGCTCTTGGTGTTGATGCCGCGCACTTCGTCCTCCTCGACTTCGACCGCGACCGCGTTGAGCTTCATGTCGCGCGCGATTGCGACCGCATCGGTCAAATAATATTCGCCCTTGCGATTGTGGGCGCCGATCCGCTCCAGGATGGCAAGCGCCTGCGCGCCTGAGAGCGCCATGATGCCGCCGTTGCACAGATCGATGGCGCGTTCGCTGGCGCTGGCGTGGGCCTCCTCGCGAATGGCAATGAGCTTACCGCCAGCGACGATCAGTCTGCCATAGCCTGCCGGATCGGCAGGCCGGAATCCCAGCACCGCCACTGCGGCGTTCGCAGCCGAGGCCGCCCGCAGCCGCTTAAGCGTCGCCGGGCGAATGAAGGGCGTATCCCCGTAAACGATCAGAATATCGTCCGGCTGCCGTTCGATCGCGGATTTCGCCGCCAGCACCGCATGTGCCGTTCCCCGCCGCTCGCCCTGCACGAAACATTGGGCGCCGGGTGAAATGCGCAAAGCCTCCGCGGCGACAGCCTCTTGCCCCGGCCCAACGACAACGGCTGTCGCCGTGACGCCGGCTTCGCCGATGGCGGCAAGGACATGAGCCAGCAGCGAGCGCCCGGCGATGGAATGCAGCACTTTGGGCCGCGCCGAACGCATGCGCGTGCCCTCGCCGGCCGCAAGCACGATGGCAAGACAGCTCCGAGCTTCCATCAAAACAACCTCCTCAGCGGCTCTCATAGCCGAGCCGCTGAGTCACCGAAAGTCATTCCGGCCGAGCGGGCATCGCCAGCGAGAGCCGGAATCCATAACCACGATTCTTGAGGCAGATCCGGTCGTGACAAATCTGCCAATTCTGTGGTTATGGATTCCGGCTCGCGTGGAGCCTATCATCGGGTCGGCCACTTCGGGCCTGACCCGTTGGCGCGCCCCCGAAATGACGACGTGCCGACATTGATCATGCACCGCCCCCTCTTCCTGCCGACAGCACGCCAGCTGAACTGGCTCCTGGTGGTCGGCTCCCTTTCGCTCGGTGAGGCGCTCTATCTGCGCTATCTGGCGATCGAGAACAGTAATGTCTCGCTCGCTTGTCAGGCCGGGCTCGATACCTGGCTGTGCACCACGTTTCGGCTGACCATCGTTCTGTTCACCTACCAGGTATTCGGCGGCATAGCCCTCGCCGCGGCCGTATTGAACCTGCTGCGTCCGTCCCTGGCGCTGGTGGCGCTGGCACTCGCGGCGGCCGGCTTCGGCGTCGTGCTGCATAACGCCGACCTCTCGGCACTCGCGGCCGGCGTGCTTATCCTGAGCTTGGCGCGCCCCGCGCCCGCTCAAGGATGAAAGCCAAGCCGATCAATCCCGCACAGAACCAGACCGACTGCCAATTGGAAAACCGCTCGTTGAACACGATGTAGACCGCCGATAAGGCGAGCACGGCGGCGGCAACGGTCTCGGCGGTCGCGCGCGAGCCCGTTGGACGCGGCGTCGAGGCCAGCAAGACCAAGAACGGCACGGCTGCTGCCGTCAGCGGCGCGAACGGAATGTCGCGGTAGCGCGGATCGAACACCAGCCCGAGCGCGGCTTCGATCGACACCAGCATCAGCGCTACCAGCGTGCCACCGAGCGCCCAGTCGATGCCATCGCGGCGTTCGCCGCTCCGGCCAAGGAGCGACGCGAAGCGCGGCGGCGCACGACCGGCGGCGCAAGCGACCGCGCAGACGATCGGAGCGGCGGCTGCCGTCGCGGCGAAGGCGAGCGAGCGCAGCCAGCTCCCGAAACTGAAGCTTTCCATCGGGACCGTCTCGATCGTCCAGCCGAACAAGACGGCGGGAAGAAACGACAGCGCGGCGATCCTGGGCCACAACGATATGGCGAGGCCTTTTTTGCGGCCGAAGATGAGCGCACAGCCGAATGTCAGGGCCGTCAGCACAATGCCGGCGAGCGCCTGCAGCGGCCAATGCGGGTGATCGGAGACCGAGCCTGAGAAGCTGAATTTCGGGGCGCCGGTGGCGCGGTCGAAAATCCCCCAATAACCGCCCACCGCCCCTTCAAGTGCGGGCTTCCACGGCTGGTCGAATGCCTCGATGACGTTGACCCGAAAATTCTCGCGCTGCGCCAATGCCAGCGTCTCGGCGACCGCCCGCGCCTGGTTCGACCGTGAGGGTCGCGCGCTCTCCCGCATCCGGCCGGCGCTCGGCCAACCGAATTCGCCGATGACGATCTCCTTTCCCGGCATGGCGTCAGCGACCTTCCGCCGGATGTCGCCGACGTGGGCGGCCGCGATCGAAGCCGGGATCGGAAAGTCCTCCCAATACGGCAGGATGTGAATGGTGACAAAATCGACCGCATTCTGCACCTCGGGATAGCGCAGCCAATACTCCCACACATCGGCATAAGTGACCGGCACCGATACCTGGGCCTTGACTTCGCGAGTGATGGCGATGAGGTCCGGCACCGAGATTTCGCCGCGGAGCAGCACTTCATTGCCGACGATGACACCAGTGATGACGTCCGGATACTGTTTGGCGAGCGCGATCCCGGTCGCGATCTGGCGGCGGGTCTTCTCCGCATTGTTAGAGAGCCAAATCCCTTCCAGCACTTTCAGTCCATGCCGCTGGGCAATAGCAAGCACGTTGTCGAGGCCTTCCCCCACCGAATAGGTGCGGACGCAGCCCGTGTATTTGGACAACAGCGCCAGATCCTCTTCGATCTGCCGGGGCTCGGCGCGGGTCCCCTCTACCAGCGGGCTCTGCCCGCCGCGGAACGGCGTATAGGATACGCAATAAAGCTTTTGCCCGGCCGCAAGCGGGGATGGCGGCAACTCAATTGGCGCGCCGAGCCACCACCACGTCGCGCCGACGGCAAGCGCGGTGACGGCAAACGAGGCGAGCGCCGGGCCGATCGTGGGGAGGTCTGGCGTGCGGGACACGCTCTGCCATTAGCCTTGCGACCGGCTCATGCCAAGGTCGAGCGCGCTGCCGCGATCCGCCGCTGGACAAAGCGGCGCAGTTGGGCTGTTGTGACTCTGGCTGCGCCTGGAAGATGCCGTAATGGCGGCCCAATCCGGCGGCCAGGGAAACGCCCCTCTTCTCGGTTCGAGAATCGGCCCAACAAAGTTGACCCATGCTGCATCGTTCGTTCACCCTTGCCGGCGGGCTGTGCGCGGCGCTTTGGCTCCTCTCGGCTGCGCTCGTTCCATTCGCGCCGTCCGCTTTTGCCCAAAACAATGACGCCAAACCGGCGGACAAGCCGGCCCCGGCGGCTGGCGCGCCGGGTCAGGAAACCGGCAAGGAGCCGCAGAAGATCGACGAGTTTGCCGAAGCGCAGCAGGCGCTCAGCGGCCCGGCCGGCCATCCCGAATGTGTGTGGCTCGGCCGCCGCGTCGTCAGCCTGCTGTGGCGCGACGATCTCGACACCGCCTTCCGCCATCTCGACCTCTACGATCGATTCGGCTGTCCGAGCGCTCACATCCAGGCGTCGTTCCGCTGCCTGATCTTGCACGGAAGCAACATCGATCCGAAGGCTGCCGACAGCCTTAACGCCCGGGTCCAAGCCTGCTGGATCAATCCTGCGACGCCGCCGGTGCCGCCCGCAGCCGCCGCCGCGCCAAGCCCCACCACCAACCGTTAACGTCGGCTGGCGAAGCCGGCATCCGGTGACAGCCTAAAAAATTTGCGGAACGAGCTTCGTTGTCTTGAATTTGCCACCTCCGCAGGCTACCTGTGCCGTACCGCTCGCAGGTTGCCCCATATCGCCCATTGTCGAACCTTGGGGACAGGTTCGGCCGTTGTATCCTCTCCCCGTGTGGTTGAATTTCGATGCGCACCGTCGCTGCCGTGCTCGCGCTTGTGGCGTGCGTGCATGCCGGCCTGTGGGCTTCGCTACGAACCAAGGAAACGGCTCCGGACTTTACCGGTCAGCTCGCCAGCATTTCCTACGCGCCGTTCGTCGCGTCGCAGCATCCGGACTTTGGTGACCGGCCGACCGTCGAGCAGATCCGCGCCGACCTCAAGGCCATTGCCCCCTATACCCACGCCATTCGTACCTACTCGGCGACCGGCGGCGCCGAGCTTATTCCGCCGATCGCCGCCGAATTCGGCCTCAAGGTCACGGTCGGGGCCTGGATCGACAAGGACAAGGCTCGCAACGAGCGGGAAATTCGCTCCGCGCTCGATCTCGCGAGCCACAACAGCAACGTCAACGCCATCGTGGTCGGCAACGAAACCACGCTGCGCGCGGAAATGAGCGTTGACGACCTGATCAAGCTCATCCAACGCGTGAAACGATCGAGCCCAGTACCTGTAACAACAGGAGAAATCTGGACCGTCTGGATCGACCATCCCGAGCTGGCCTCGGCCGTGGATTTCATCGCCGCGCACATTTTGCCCTACTGGGAGGGCTTCGATGTCTCGCACGCGGTCGACCACTCTATCGAATTTTACGACAAACTGCGCCGCGTACATCCCGGCAAGCGCATCGTCATCGCCGAATTCGGCTGGCCGAGCGCCGGATACAATTTCCATAACGCCAATCCCGGCCGCGTCGAGCAGGCGATGGTGATCCGCGATTTCGTCGCCCGCGCCCAAGCCTATGGCATCGATTACAACATCGTCGAGGCGATCGACCAGCCGTGGAAGACCTTCGAAGGCGGCGTCGGACCCTATTGGGGTCTGTTCGATGCCTCCCGCCAGGCGAAGTTTTCCTGGACCGGGCCTATTACCGATCCGGACTATATCAAGCGCGCCGGCCTCGCCGTGCTGCTTGGGCTATTGCTATCCTTGCCGATCCTGACCATTGGCGGCGCGACCGCCACGCAAGCGCTGTTGCTCGCGGTATCCGCCAACGCGGTCGGAGCCTGGTTCGCCGCGATCGTCGCGTTCTGGAAGGGCCATTACTTCGTGCCCGGCGCCGCCTTTGCGCTCGCGTTAGGCGTGATCCTCTTGGTGCCGCTGGTCGCCATCGCGCTGGCGCGCATCGAGGAGATCGCCGCCATCGCCTTCGGCCGGCCGCCGCGCCGGCTTGCCGTTTCCCCGCCGCTGGTGCCGGACGCCATCGCCCCCAAAGTGTCGATCCACATTCCGGCCCATTGCGAGCCGCCGGACATGCTCAAAGCCACCCTCGATGCCGTGGCCCGGCTCGACTATCCCAACCTCGAATGCGTGGTGGTGATCAACAACACCCCCGATCCGGCGCTGTGGCGGCCGGTCGAAGAGCATTGTCGTGAACTCGGCGAGCGCTTCAAATTCGTCAGGGTCGAGAACCTTCCCGGCTTCAAAGCCGGAGCGTTGCGCTTGGCGCTATCGCACACCGCGGCGGACGCGGAAATCATCGGCGTTCTCGACGCCGACTACGTCGTGCAACCGGATTGGCTGAAGGACTTGGTGCCGCTGTTTGCCGACCCGCGCGTCGGGCTCGTTCAATCGCCGCAGGATCATCGCGACGGCGACCGCTCGGTCATGCACCATGCGATGAACGCGGAATATGCCGGGTTCTTCGATATCGGCATGGTCCAGCGCAACGAAGTCAACGCCATCATCGTCCACGGCACGATGTGTCTGATCAGGCGCGCGGCGATCGACGCCATCGGCGGCTGGTCGAGCGAGACCATCGTCGAGGACGCCGATCTCGGGCTGACGCTGCTCGAACACGGCTGGACCGCGCACTACACCAACCGCCGCTACGGCTACGGGCTGCTGCCCGATACCTTCGACGCCTACAAGCGCCAGCGCAACCGCTGGGCCTTCGGCGGACTGCAAATCCTGCGCAAGCACTGGCAACAGCTGCTGCCGTGGTCCGACGGCCTGTCGCGCGAGCAGAAGCGCGAATATGGCCTCGGCTGGCTCAACTGGCTGGGTGCCGAGAGCATCGGCGTGGTGGTCGCTCTGCTTAATATCCTTTGGGTGCCGATCGTCGCCTTCGCCAATATCGCCGTGCCGGATCGCATTCTGACCGTCCCGATCCTGGCGGCTTTCGCGGTTGCGGTCGCTCACTTTGTCGCACTGTATCGGCTGCGGGTGCGGGCGACGCCGGGGCAGATGTTGGGCGCCGTGTGCGCGGCCATGTCGGTGCAATGGACCGTGGCGCGCGCCGTCGGCATCGGTCTGTTCAAGGAGCGCCTGCCCTTCCTGCGCACGGCGAAGGGCGGCAATAGCCGCAAGGGTCAGGATTTCCCGGCCTTCTGGGAGGCCGTGATCGCCGGGCTTCTCCTGCTCGGGGCGCTGACTCTCGTCGTCACCAATTACAAGCAGGTCCACGAGATCAATATCTTCGCGGTCGTACTCGTGGTGCAGAGCCTGCCGTTCCTGTCGGCCGTCGCCATCGGGTTGATCGAAGATAGCCGCCTCAACTCGTTCGCCTACTGGCGCGGCATCGAAGCGCGGGTGCTGGAGTTGCTGCCGCGCTCCAAGGTCATCGCCGAGCCGCCGAAACTGCCCGCCGAAAACCGCGTCGAAGCGGCGCAGTAGCGCCGGATTTTATTTGCGCATGATCTTTCCCGAAAACCGGCAGCCACCCCCGGACCAAGTCCGAGGGCAGGCTTTTTCGGGATCATGCGCTATCCCGCCAGCGCGGTTTCCGCGAGCCGCACCCAATACGAGGTCCCGAGCGGGATCGCCTCGTCGTTGAAATCGTACGCCGGGTGATGCAGCCCGGCGCTGTCGCCGTTGCCAAGCCAAATAAATGCGCCCGGCCGCTCCTCCAGCATATAGGCAAAATCCTCCGCCCCCATGATCGGCGGAGCCTCGTTATGCACCTTGTCTTTGCCGGCGATCTCGCCAGCGACGTCGACGGCAAATGCGGTTCTGTTTGGTTCGTTTACCAGCACCGGATACCCGCTCGTGTAGGTGACTTCGGCTCTGGCGCCGTAGAGGCGCGCGGTTCCTTCTACAATCTCCCGCACCCGTTTCTGCAGCAGATCGCGGACTTCGGGAGACAAGCTGCGCGCCGTACCTCGCAGCTGCGCGTATTGCGGGATGACGTTTTCGGTGTGCCCGGCCTGGAACACGCAGATCGAGACGACAGCGGCTTGCAGCGGATCGACATTGCGGGCCACGATCGACTGCAGCTGATTGACGATTTGCGCGCCGACCAGGACGGTATCGGCGCCGCGGTGCGGCCAAGCCGCATGCCCGCCGACGCCTTCGAGCTCAATCCGGATCGTGTCGGTCGACGCCATCATCGGGCCCGGACGGATGGCGAATTCACCGACCGGCAGGCCGGGAGCGTTGTGCATGCCGAAAACTTCCTGGATACCGAACCGATCGAACAGGCCGTCGCGCATCATCGCCCGCGCGCCGGCACCGCCCTCCTCGGCCGGCTGGAAGATGACGATCGCGGTGCCGGCAAAATTGCGCGTGTCGGCGAGATATTTGGCGGCGCCGAGCAGCATGGCGGTATGCCCGTCGTGGCCGCAGGCGTGCATCTTGCCCGGTACCGTCGATCGATAAGACACGCCCGTCGCCTCTTCGATCGGCAGCGCATCCATGTCGGCGCGCAGCCCGACCACCTTGGCGCCGGCCTTGCGGCCGCGGATGACGCCAACCACCCCCGTTTTGCCGAGGCCGGTGACCACTTCGTCGCAGCCGAAGGTTTTGAGCTTGGCGGCAACGGACGCCGCCGTGCGGTGCACGTCGTAAAGGAGCTCCGGGTGGGCGTGGATGTCCCGCCGCCAAGTGGTGATCTCGGCCTGCAAGTTGGCGACGCTGTTGACGATCGGCATCGTTTCAGTCCTCGTTGATAGCCGCCCCGGCTCCGTAGGACACAGTCTAGCAAAAATCGCAGCCCCGGCGCGACGGCCTTCCGAAGACCCCCGAAAAATGCTAATCTGCAAAAAACATGCGCGACAATGTCGGCTGACGTCAACAGCACCGGCTTGGCCGATCGCGGCAACCGAACGGGGAGGGCAACGTGGAAAAACCTGCCAATCGCGCGGGATCGCGGCGCAGTTTTCTTGCGGCTACTGCAGCAACCGGGCTCGCCGTCGCCGGCTTTCCCATGGTGGCGCGCGGCCAGTCGAAAGCCCCGATCAAGATCGGGATGCCGACGATCCTGTCGGGCCGGGTCGCCCAGATCGGCATCTCCTCGCGCAACGCAGCGCAGATGACGGTCGACGACTTCAATGCCGCCGGCGGCCTCGACGGTCGCATGATCGAGCTCGTCGTCCGGGATTCGAAGGGCAAGCCCGACGAGGCGGCGCGCGTGGTGCGCGAACTGATCAACAGCGATGGCTGTACCATCATCCTTGATGCCGAGGCCTCGAGCGCCTCCTTCGCGGTTCAGGAGGTCGTCCGCGAAACCGGGCATTTGAGCATCCATACGGTGTCAGAGACATCGTCACTCTCGGCCGACTCGAAGATCCGCACCGCCAACGCCTTTCGCGCCGCGCGCCAGGGCATTCATGATTCATCGTTCGCCGGAAAATATGCCGCCGAAATCGCCAAAGCACAGGGCCTCAAACGCTGGATGATCTGCTCGCCGGACTATGCCTACGGTCGCGACACCAGCGGAGAATTTCTCGAATACCTCAAGATTTTCGAGCCCTCGGTTGAGCTGGCCGGAGAGACCTGGCCGAAGCTGTTCGCCGCCGACTACACCGAGAACATCACCAAGATCCTCCAGGTCAAGCCGCAGGCGCTTTATACCTGTCTCTACGGCGGCGATCTCGTGACCTTCATCGATCAGGGCAACCTCTACGATCTGTTCGCGCAAGCTAACGTCTTCGCCGTCAACATGGCCGATTACACCACGCTGCGCGAAATCAAGAAGCTGCCCAAAGGCATCCATTCGGCGAACCGTTATCTCACCACCTTCCCTGCCACCAAGGCCAATGCCGAGTGGGGCGAGCGCTACCGCAAGAAATACGACGTCTTGCCGATCAACTGGTCCTGGGAAAACGCCGTCGGCATGCAGTTTCTCACCGAGGCCATGAAGAAGACCGGAAGCGACGACGCCAAGGTGCTGGCGCAGGCGTTGCGCGGCATGGTCATCGAGTCGCCGTTCGGCGCCGACGGCAAGATCACCATGCGCGCCGAGGATCAGACCATCGTCGGGTACGCCATCGGCTGGGGCACCACCATCCCGACCCAGCCGTATGTGACGGATATGCAAGCCGCCGATTGGGGCTTTATCGTCGAACGCGAGGCGGAGTGGAAGAAGCGCAAGGGCTACGCCTGACAGCGCACGGACGCAAGCTTAAGCCGGCGACGCGCGCTCCGCGGAGGTCGTGGTGAACCTTGACGCCTTGCTCGATTGCGTCGCGGCCTCATCCTGCCTGGTGACGCAGATTTCGGCCGGGTTGATCATCGGCATGCTGTTGTTTCTGGTGGCCTGTGGTCTGACGCTGATCTTCGGCGTGCTCGGCGTCATCAATTTCACCCACGGCTCCTTCTACATGATGGGCGCCTATATCGCGCTCACCACTTTCCAGACGACGGGCAGCTACGCGCTGGCCGTACTCGCCAGCACCTTGGGGGTGGCGCTGTTTGGCGTCATCTTCGAGCGGTTTTTCATGGCTCGCGTCTACGGCGCGGACGTGCTCATGCAGCTTCTCGTCTGCTACGCCTTTATTCTGATCCTCGACGACGTGGCCAAGATCGTTTGGGGCGCGGATTTTCGCGCCATGGGCATGCCGGAGGCGTTCGTCCTGCCACCGTTACGCGTGGCCGGCGGTTTTCTGCCGCCGTTCTATCTGTTCCTCGCCGCCGTCACCGTGGCGATCGCGATCACGCTTGGCGTCGTCATCGCCAAGACCCGCTTCGGCAAGATCGTGCGCGCCGCCGCCGCCAACCGGCAAATGGTCGGCGTTCTCGGCATCAACACTGCGCTCCTCTACGCCGCGGTCTTCGCGCTGGGATCGGCGCTGGCGGGCATCGCCGGCGCGCTAGCCGCGCCGGTACGCTCGGTGGTGCCGGGGATGGGGTTCTCTATCCTGATCGAATCCTTCAT
The DNA here is from genome assembly GCA_050010955.1 of Xanthobacteraceae bacterium. Classification (GTDB taxonomy): domain Bacteria; phylum Pseudomonadota; class Alphaproteobacteria; order Rhizobiales; family Xanthobacteraceae; genus BOG-931. The sequence goes on from JBEKJZ010000058.1 coordinate 22,038, forward strand.
CGTCACGGTAATCGGCGGCATGGGCTCGATCGCCGGCGCCTTTGTCGCCGCGATTCTGGTCGGCATCACGCGCTCCTTCGGCAGCATCGGCTTCCCGCTCTTCACCGACGGCACGATGTTCGTCTTCATGGTGCTGGTGCTGCTGATCAAGCCGACTGGGCTATTCGGCCGGAGGCCGGGCTGACATGATGCGTCGTTCCGCGCTTCTCGAAGCCGCGCTGACAGCGGTCGCTTGCCTCGCGGTCACGACGCTCTGCCTCGCGTTGGGCAGCAAGCCGCTGATGGACATCGTGCTGCGGCTGGCGATTTTCGGCCTGTTCGCGCTCTCGCTCAACATCCTGATCGGCTATACCGGCCTCATCTCCTTCGGCCATGCCATGTTCTTTGGCTTCGGCGCTTATGCATTCGGCCTGCTGATGCAGGCCCGGGGCGTGTCGATTCCGGTGGCCTTCGCCATCGCCGTGTTGGCGACCGCCGCGCTGGCGGTGGTTGTCGGCGCGCTCTGTGTCCGGCTGACCGCAATCTATTTCGCTTTCCTGACGCTGGCTTTTCAGATGCTGGTGCATGCGATCATTCTCAGCTGGGTGTCGCTGACCGGCGGCGATCAGGGCCTGCGCGGCGGCATCCCGCGGCCGGTCTTCCTTGGCGTCAACCTCGCCGATCCTCGGCACTTCTTCGTCTTCGCCTGTGTCGTCGCTTTCGCCTCGATCTTTCTCATCCGGCAGATTCTGGAGGCGCCGTTCGGCTATACGTTGCGGGTGATCCGCGACAACGCCGATCGGGCGCGGGCTCTCGGCGTTCCGGTGCAACGCTATAAGCTTGCCGCTTTCGTGTTCGCCGGCGTCTTCGCCGCCGTGGCGGGCATTCTCATGAGCCTCTATGTCTCCGGCGCCTATCCGAACTTCGCGTTCTGGACCCAGTCGGGCGATGCGATTTTTATGATCATGCTAGGCGGGATCTCGGTTTTCCTCGGACCCATCGTCGGTGCGGCGGTGTTCCTGCTGCTCAACGACACGATCACGCGTTTCACCGAATATAACGGGCTCGTCCTCGGCATCGTTCTGCTCTGTGTGGTGCTCGGCCTGCGCGCGGGGCTCCTCGACGTCGTCATCCGTCTGATGGCCGGGGCTCCCGTCCGACCCGCCTCGGTCACGACCGAAACACCCGTCTGACCATGCCGGCGCATCATGTCACTTCGGCTGCACCGGAATGACCGCGCGGCTCACCGTGACCGGGCTGATCAAGCGGTTCGGCGGCGTCGTGGCCGCCGACAACATCACTCTCGATTTCGCAGCCGGCTCGCTGTCGGCAGTGATCGGCCCCAATGGCGCCGGCAAGACCACGCTGTTCAACCTCATCACCGGCCGCCTCAAGCCCGACCGCGGAACGGTGCTGCTCGACGGCCGGGATATTACCGGCCTCGACGAGGCCGCGATCGTCCGCGCCGGCATCGCGCGCGCGTTCCAGGTCGCGAGCCTGTTTCCGCGCTTCACCGTCGAACAGTCGCTGGTCTACGCTGTGCAGTCGCACCGCCGGCAAAACCACCTTCTGTTCCGACGCTTTCCCCTGTCGGAGGACGGCCAGCGCGCGCGACAAATCATGGAGCTGGTCGGGCTGAGTGCCAGCGCCAAGCAGGTGTCGGCGCATCTCTCCCATGGCGACCAGAAGCTGCTCGACATCGCGCTCGCTTTGGCGATGGAGCCGCAAGTCCTGCTGCTCGACGAGCCGACGGCTGGCATGGGACGGGACGAGCGCCAGCAGATGATCGAGCGGGTGCGGCAACTCTGGGTCCACGAGAAAATGACGCTGATCTTCATCGAGCACGACATGGACATCGTCTTCCGGGTGGCCCAGTCGGTGCGTGTGTTGCGCTACGGCGGAGTGCTCGCGGAAGGCGCGCCGCAGGAGATTCGCGCCAATCCCGCGGTCGTGGCCGCCTACCTCGGACTCGGTCGTCGCGGAGCGGCGTCATGAGCGCGGCACCGCAACTCGCGCTCCAAGGCATCGACGTATTTTACGGCGCCAGCCAAATCCTGTTCGGCGTCGATATCGAAGTCGAGACCGGCGCCATCATGGCCTTGATGGGACGCAACGGCGCCGGCAAGAGCACGACCTTCAAGGCGGTGGCGGGCCTGGCGCCGCCGCGAGCGGGCCGCATGCTCCTCGCCGGCAAGGATATCGCCGGTATCGCGCCGTACCGGATCGCCCGCGCCGGGGTCGGCTACGTGCCGGAGGACCGCCAGGTGTTTCCCGAGCACACCGTGCATGAGAACCTCGAAGTCGCCGCCAAGACCGGGCCGCACGGCGAAGCGTATTGGAGCTTTGCGCGAGTCTACGAGACCTTTCCGATGCTGGAGCGGCTGCGTTCCCGCTATGCCGGGCGGCTCTCCGGCGGCGAGCAACAGATGCTGGCGATCGCGCGTACCCTGATGGGCAATCCCGCGATCATCCTGCTCGACGAACCCTCGGAGGGTTTGTCGCCGTTGATCGTCGACGAGATCGCCCGATTGCTGCACCGCTTGCGCGACATGGGCGCGACCATCCTCCTGGCCGAGCAGAACACGGATTTCTGCCTCGAGGTGGCGAGCGACGTCGCGATCATCGACAAGGGCCAGATCGTGTACCGCGGTCCCGCCGCCGGGCTGCGGGCCGACCAGGCGATTGTGCAGCGCTATCTGGCGGTTTGATCCCGTTCCCCGGCTGTCGGTTAGCCTCATTTCTGGAACGATTCTCGCAATATGGGCGTCAATGCGCGCAAAGCGAGCGAGAGGCTGGCAAAGCCCGGGGCTTTTCAGTATGCAGTGCGCGCACGAGCCGGTAGCTCAGTCGGTAGAGCACGTGACTTTTAATCACGGGGTCCTGGGTTCGAGTCCCAGCCGGCTCACCAAAGAAATCAACGAGTTAGCCACAAAGGCGGTTTTAGAGGATGGCTCGGATAAGCAACGGGTAAGCAGGAAGCCCGCTAGCGCGTTTTGCATCCTGCCCGCCATGCCCGGGCCATCCCGGCCCGGAAACGCATGGGCGGCCCGCAGGCGGCAAAGCGGGGGCAGGCGCGTTCACGTTGGGTTCATTTGAGCGGCGATAGTTCGGAGGATCGGGGTAAGTCGGGGGGGTCCGCATTAGCGAGGTCGCCATGAAGACCCCCTTGTTGATTGTCCTGGCCGTGGTTGTGCTCAGGGCCGGCAGCACCCTGGCGGTCATGAACAACGCCTGTAAGAGCAGCCATCACGCGTGGTGCGCTCCAGTCTCCGACGTCCGGCTCCATACAAAGACTGGGCGCAGCTAATTCGCGTCGTGAAGCCAAAGCAGCGACGCCTGGATTGGACGCTCCGTCTTCCGCAGCCGCTGGTCATCCCCTCGGTTATGACGCTCAGGACGCTTGCCGACCTGCGCGAGCTGATGCGGCATCTGCCGGAAGATCGCCGGGCGCGACCGACCTGGCGTTACGTCGCGCAACAGCTCGCTGAGGCAGCCGCTGGCGCCGCCGATCCTGCCGATGCGGTCATCGCGCTGCGCCTGGTGCTGATGTTGGAGAACGTCGAGTGCCGTCCCAAGTAAACCCGCGCCGTTTCCCGCCGCCTTGGACGATCGAGGAATTGCAAGAAAGCTTTGTCGTCAAGGATGCAACCGGCCAGGCGCTCGCCTCCCTCAACCATGCCTGACGGGATCATGTCCCGACTTTTCCGCAACGCTCACCACCATGGCTTTTGACCACAGCAGCTTGCGGTGGCTTGAGATCAACACCTGATTGCCGAACCCGAAGGACCTACCTTCATCTCTCGTACAGTTACGCATCGCCGTTTGGACCGGCGATACTCGTGACACAAGACCCAACGCGGAAGTGAAGTGTGCATCGCAGTAGTTGGATGAGTTGATTTTTGCGACGCAGGAAGAGAACAATTCCTGGAAAACCGCGACCAGACACTGACTATCTCGCATTCACGAATGCAGACCGACGTTGTCCTTCGAGCGCCCGTCGTGGCAATTATCTGGCGGCTTATCTCATATATCGTTCGGTATATTGACACCTTGCTTTCCTTGGAGCAGCGATTAACAAGCTTGCGTTTAAAGCCGGAAGCATTGCGCGGAGGCCGGCGAGGACGGGGGCGATGGGCCAATTCCTTGTGCGGATCGGCATTTGTCTTGCCACCGCCCTCCCGACGGTGAACGGTCCTGAGCGGAGCGTGTCGCGCGAGAGCGTGCGATTCAAACATTCCAAATTTAAAATATAAACTTTTTGGCTTGAGCGACTTTGAAGGCCGATGGAAGGGCTGATTACAAACCCCCATGGCGGCGTCAGGATTCGCGCCGATGTCCGAGGAGAAGCCGAAACCAAAGCCCGACAAGATAGTAGCTGATGACGATACCGTCGACCTGGCGCGAGGCGGCCGTGTGTGAAATGCTCAAGGCCGAGATCGAGTGTTTCAATGCCGAGGTGGCAACGATGGAGCAGGACCTGGACGACGCCGCGCACGACGCCCGTAAGGAACGTGACCGATTGCTGGACCGACTTTCAACCCAGATAGCTCAAGCAGTGCTTGTCGGCCAGCAACATACTCCGATCCAGGATGCCAAAACTCTCGATCCCATCTTGGGATACGTGCCGCCGCATGAGCGCGGCCAGATGCCGATAATGCCACCCGTAACGACAATCGAATGGCCGTTGGAGAGTCCGCGCGAGGAAAACGACGGCGCCTTCACCGGCGATCGTGAGGCCTCCGGCAAGCGATCGCGTCTGGCGGATAGCATGGCACTCCTTACCGGCGTTGCATTTACCGCATTCATCGCATGTTGTATTGTCGTTGTAGGCAATTCGATTTCAACCAAAATGCTTGATCGCCGGGACTTCCACCAACTGGCCAGCGTAGCGCCATTATTGACCACGACGTCGCCGCGACCGGAGCAGCCTGAGGCGCCAGCCAGCATCGCTGAGAAGTCGGCGTCAGAACGCGAACGGCTCGATACGACGAGACCGGCTTCTCTGATGTTGGTGGAAGTCCCGGCGATCGAGCAGGCGCCAGCGGAGATTGCGCGCCAGCAGCCGGAATCGGCTCAGCCGACTGCGCCAGACTTGATTACGAGGCAGCTAGACGGCGATGAAGTGACGTCGCTTGTCAAGCGCGGCGAGACCTTCATCATGTCTGGCGATCTCGCTTCGGCACGATTGCTGCTCCAGCGCGCGGCAGAAGCCGGCGATGTCCATGCGGCACTGGCGCTTGCCGGCACCTTCGACCCGAATCTGCTCGGCAACGGACTTGGTGCAGACGCCGCCATGGCTCGCCTGTGGTACGTGCGGGCCGCGCGATTGGGTTCGGCCGAAGCGGCGCAAAGGCTTCAGCAACTCGCGACCCAGGTCAACTCAGTGCCCTGATGCAGTGATACGGCCCGGCCCAGCAGCAGCACGCCGAAATTGGGAGGCAGTCGTGAAAATCAACCGTCCGCAATTAATGCCGATACTCGCATTCGCTATTGCCGGTCTGGCGGCGACGCCAGTGCCCGCGCAAACCAGGTACGATCCGGGCGCAAGCAACACCGAGATCAAGATTGGCAATATCATGCCTTATACCGGCCCGGCCGCCGCCTACGGCCTGATCGGTAGGACGATCGCCGCCTATTTCAAGAAGATCAACGCCGACGGTGGCATCAATGGCCGGAAGATCACTTTCATTTCTTATGACGACTCATACAATCCAGCGAAGGCTATCGAGGCCGCGCGCAAGCTTGTCGAGGAGGATCGAGTTCTACTGGTCTTTCAAAGTCTTGGAACGCCGTCGAATACTGCAATTCAAAAATACATGAACGCCAGCAAGATGCCGCAGCTCTTCGTCGCTTCCGGAGCGAGCAAATGGGATGACCCCGGCGATTATCCCTGGACCATGGGTTGGCAACCGAACTATCAGACCGAGGGCCACATCTTCGGACAATATCTGTTGAAAAATCACCCCCAAGGCAAGATCGCGATCCTCTACCAAAACGACGATTACGGCAAAGACTATGTGAAGGGTTTGAAGGATTCGCTCGCCGAAGCCATTCCGGTCGTGGCCGAAGCCAGTTACGAGACCACCGATCCCAATGTCGATGCGCAAATGGTTAAGCTTAAGGCCTCACACGCCGACATCTTCTTCAACGTGGCAACCCCAAAATTCGCTGCCCAGGCCATAAGACGGGGCGCAGAGCTCGGATGGAAACCACTGCAGATGCTCAACAGCGTCTCGAACTCAGTCGGTTCAGTGATCAAGCCGGCCGGGTTCGAGAATGCCCAAGGCATCCTTGCTGCCAATTACATGAAGGAGCCGGGCGATCCGTTGTGGAAGGATGACCCGGCGTACAACGAATGGCTCGACTTCATGGATCGCTATTTCCCGGAAGGCGATAAGAACAACACGCTGAGCGTCTATGGCTATACCGTTGCTCAGACCCTTGTCCGGGTGCTCACGCAGTGCGGCGATCAACTCACGCGCGAGAATGTGATGAAGCAGGCATCAAATCTTAAGGGCCTGCGCCTCGGAATGCTGCTGCCGGGCATCGCTATTAACACTAGTGCAACCGACTTCGCGCCGATCGAGCAGATGCAGATGATGCGATTCTCGGGCGAGCGTTGGGAGCCGTTCGGTCCCGTGCTGAGCGGCATCGATCCCGGAGCGGTGAGTGAAGGCCTTAGAGCGATCTTCCAATACGGAACGGCTACCCACAAGACGGCCGACCGGCTCAACGCCAATACCGTGACGATGATGACGGGCGCGTTCGGCGGTACCTACGAGCAATTCGGCGCGGATCTCGCCTCGGTGCTCGACGATGGCGACAATTTCCGGCTGCTGCCGATTGTCGGCCGAGGATCGGTCCAGGGCGTTGCCGACATCCTGTTCCTCAGGGGCGTCGACCTTGGAATCGTTCGCTCTGACACCCTCGATTATATTGAGAAGAAGGGCTATGCCAGCAGCATCAAGAAACAATTCAACTTCATCGCCAAACTCTACAACGAGGAGATGCATGTGGTCGCCGCCAAATCGATCGGCAGCCTTGCGGATCTCGATGGCAAGACGGTCGCGGTCGGCTCGGCGAATGGCGGCACATTCGTTACTGCCATCACAATCTTCGATCGCCTCAATATCAAGCCTCACTTGCTCTATATCGAGCAGCGGGTGGCCTTGGAGAAGCTCAAGAAAGGGGAGATCGACGCAGTTGTCGCGGTGGAAGGCAAGCCGTTACAGGAAATCGCGCAGATCGCTGGGGACAACTTGCATTTCGTGCCGGTTAATTACGAGAAAGCGCTCCAGGAAGACTATTTGCCGACACAGCTCACGTCGCAGGATTACCCGAACCTGATTGCGCCGGGACAGAGTGTCGATACCGTCGCCGCCTCGGCCGTTCTCGCCGTCTACAACTGGGCGCCGCGGACCGAACGGTACCGTCGCTTGGTACTTTTTGTCGAGACATTCTTCTCCAAAGTCAAAGCGCTGCAACGGCCGCCATACCATCCAAAATGGCGGGAAGTGGCGCTGTCCGCTCCGCTCGCGGGTTGGACCCGCTTCCCGCCGGCACAGGAGTGGCTGGACCGCAACAAGGCGACAGCGCCGCCGTTAGCCAAGAACGATCTCGAACGAACAGATGATCGTGAAGCGGTGTTGCGGACGCTGTTCCAGCAATTTCTCGATTTTGAGGCCAAGAACAATCCCGAACGAACTGAGGATCGCGAAGCGCTGTTCCGGCAATTCCGCGATTGGCAAAAACGACAGCCCGTTGGCACAAGATAGAGTCGAACTCAGAAGGGAAAGTGCTTCTTCACCGTTAGGACAAGACGGTGCAGGATCGTCGGCCAAGTCTCATGCCGAGTAAGACTTCGCGGACGGCGTCCGCCGGGGCCTGTTCAAGGCCGAGGGCCGGATGCGCAGCTGCCTCGCAGCCATTCCGACTTACGATCGTGCGGCCTGGCAGCTCCGACATTTAAGGTCGCGCCACCCGCGGAACGTAGCTCTCCGGGTCCGGCGCCCGGATCATGACCTTCCACCACAATCCGTAGCCGCAACGGCGAGTATTTGCCCGCCGAAATTTGGGGAAGGATTACACACCTCAATACCGAGTTCTGTGACCTAATTCAGGGTGCTCTGGGGTGACCGAGAATGTCGAAGCTTTCGTAAAGTTGACCGCTGAAAGTCGGGTGGTCGCGAAGCACCAGCCGAGCGGGTTCTCAAATGCGCCGCACTCAAAGCTGCCGCCGCAACTTGGCAGCTTGGCGAAGTTCGCTGCGGCAGCTTGGCGAAGTTCGCTGCTAGGCCGCCGCGCCTCGTCCTGTGAGCCGCGCGGCACGCGTTGCTTGGCTGCCGTTATCGAAGGCGGCGGACTAGCCGACGGCTCGGTCGTCCTGACCGATACGGCAACCCCGCTTAAGTTAAGCCCGCATAGCCCATACACAGCTGATGGGACACCGTACCCAACAACTGCCGACGCAATACGCCCAACAGCAACCC
>JBEKJZ010000059.1:0-31408 GCA_050010955.1 Xanthobacteraceae bacterium
CCACAACGCCGGCTACCCCGATACCGGCGAATGCGGCCCTGAGCGCGGCTTCGAGCGAGTCAGCCGCGAGTGCAACCTTGCAACGGCCGTCGAACATGGGCGCGCTCGCCGAAGCACCGGCAGTGACCGATGCCCCGCCCGCGATTGAACCGACTCACGATGCCGCTCCTCCGCCAAAGAAAACGGTGAAGAAGCACCTGACCGTTCGACGCTGGGAGGAGCTGAGGGAGCCCCCATTTCTGCGTTGGTAGAGTGTGCGTTGGTCGAGCGCGCAGCATCGCTACTAACATCGCCAAGCTATTTTGTCGTCACGTTGCTGTGTTCACATCGTGCGTTCATTTGAACCACGATACGTCGGAAAGCAAACCGGGCCCTAAAGCGCACGGAAGGTGCTACCCGCTAAAAGGCATTCAGTCTCGGATTGTCACTCGACTCGCGAGCCTGAAATTTGGCTCCACAATCTGTTGCGGTAAGCCACAGCTACTCATAGCCCCGCCGTGGGCGGGGCTTCTCACACCGCCTTTTCTGACCGCGCGGCGGGCATTAACCGCTGGGCGATGAAAAGGCCAATTTTTTGGTCCGCGGAAAATAAGAGTCGCTCCTTCGGGCAAACTGTCTGAAGCACCGCCGGCTGGGTCCGCGCTCCCGCTGTGACAAAATCAGCACACCTGAGCGAAATTGGAGGATGTCCGAATTTGGCTTCTTCTTGCCACGGTTCCGCCCCGCTTGCCTGTCGGATTTCGGTTTGGCGGGGAGGCAGCATGTTTTCAGTTAGCTGCGAGAGATCTTTGTATAGTGGTCGGCTGTTTGTCGTCACTCTGACAGCGGCGACGCTTGCGGCCTGCGCTCAGTCTCCTGTTGCTATCAACAAATCCGCATCACTCGCCAGCGGCCGTCAGGCATCGCTGGCACCCAACCGGACGGCATCATTGGTGACGAATAAGCCGTCGGCGGGTACAAAAAAGCATACTCCGTTCGCGACCAACAAACATGCAGCCGGGGCACAGGATGCACTGTACGGAATTGCCAGCTTCTACACAGAAGGGTCAGAAACCGCGAGCGGCGAGAAGCTTGATGGGCACAAATTGACCGCCGCTCACCGTACACTGCCATTCGGAACGCGGGTCCGTGTTACAAACGTCGCCAATGGGCGGTCTGTGACACTGCGGATTAATGATCGTGGTCCGTTCGTTCCCGGACGAGTTGTCGACGTTTCGTATTCTGCCGCCGAAAGGTTAGGAATTACGGATCGGGGTATTGCGAAGGTCAAACTCGACGTCGTTCGATAGCCTGCGCACCTGCGGTGATTGGCGCTAATGGTGCCCCCGGAAGCGGCCAAGACCGGAGCCAGGAGGGATCGCGGTCAAGGCCGCCCGTCCGGATTTCGGCACGGTACTCCTACTGAGCCGGACACAGGCAAACGCTTCGCATATCGTAATTGTTCACCTTTCCGGGCGCTGGCTGGTTTTGATTTCCACAGTGGAGGATAGGTTCAGCACCCTTTGGGCGGATCAGCGAACTCCACCGGTGCGCGCCGCTTCCGGCCGCGTTGGACCGATGGGAACTGACACATGCTTTATATCGTCGTGCTTGATGCTCACTCAAAAAAACGCTTGGGAGTAACGAATGGCTGAATTATCAGAAGATGCAGCAGTGCGATTGCGAGCGTTCGGCCAAATGACACTAAACGAAATTGCAATTGCGGCTGCGAGGGAGCCTGGCTCAACCCTCGCACAGATGGCAGAAGTTGAGATCCGACGGCGCGTAGCACAGGCTCAAATCGAAGCTGCCAATGCGCAGCAGGAAGCAGCGGGACCTCAAAAAATCATTGCCTGGGCCACGATCATTCTCGCTGCTGCAACCTTGGCGCTGGCAATAGTGACCTTTAGCTATCAAATGACTAGGTGACCGGATAAGACGTGCCCCCGGTGGCCAATTTGCTCCAGCCGCGACGAGGCGTAGCGGATGGCGGTGATAGCCAGGGTGCTTGGGCTATTCCGGTAGGTTGAATAAATGCACATGCGAGGCCGGCAGGCAAAGCGGGGTAGGCGTTCAGTTTGGGTTCATTTGAGCAACGATAAATTTGGACAACGGGGCACTGGGGGGCGGCACCGAGGGTCCAAGTGTTGCGAAACCTCTTGCCGATTACGGCTGTAGCTTGTGGTCTGATGCTCAGCGTTGCTTGGGCTGCCTTCCTGGGGTTTGAACTTTTGAGAGCAGTTGAATCTTTGATTTGAAAATGGCCCCCGCCGCTTTCCACCGCCCTGGACGATCGATGAGGCGACGCTGGAAAAAGGGCGTCCCAGCTATCAAGGCGTCGGCTCGACGGAACGCGATTTTCGACTTTGCAGAAGTTGCGATCATCCGCATAGAGCGGATTGTCGGTTTCTTCGTCTGACCAATCGGCCACTACGCCCAGTCTTGTTCTTCAAGCCGCTGTACTGCCGGCGCGTGCGGGTTCTTGACCTTGACCCAGCAATCCTGCCGGCCTGGGCGGTAGGGTGACCCGAGCCTCTTCGATACGATGCCTTCGCAGCCTAGCGCGCAGGCGTGCCGGTACACGATCGCGCCCTCCATGTCGAAGTGCCGGTTGAAGGCAATGCCCGCATGCTTGTGGCGCAAAAGCCGGCTGAGGGTGCGCTTGCGCACCTCGATAGGTTCGGGGCGAAGGTCCACGCCGTCCAGCTCGAGGAGGTCAAAGGCGCAGAGCGTCACCGCGTCGTCCTGGCGGCGGTACCGGAGGAGGTCAAACACTGAAAGGCCGTCGGCATCGCAGGCGATGGCCTCGCTATCGACGATGCAGGAGCGCGCCGGCAAGGCCGCGATCGCTGCCACCGCCAGCGGGAAGCGCTCGGCAAGGTCAAAGCCTTTCCGAGTGATTAGCTTTACGCGGCCGCCGTTAAGTGCGGCCAGGATGCGGAAACCGTCGTGCTTGATTTCGTGGATCCAGCCGGGCCCGGCCGGCGGCATTTTGGCGGGTCTTGGCAAACAGGGCTCGTAGCGCCGAACTTGGCGCTTCAACTCACGCGATACAGACATGGCCGTTAATTAAGATCTGCGGGCGCCGGAGTCGAGTCGCGGCGGCGACGCAACAACTCGCGCCTCGTCCTTAGCGAGCACCTTGGTCGTCGATTTGCTCATGCGCGGCCGCTGATTAAGCGCCCGGTATGGGCAGGACCGGCATGACCTCCACGGATTCGCCTGGGAAGATTACGAAGTGCGGATGGTTTTCGAAGAGCTTCGCGGCGGCTTCATGCGACTCCGCACGAACGACCGTGAAGGCTCCCATCTCGTTGCTTATATCTTCGATACCGCGTTGAGTGATCTTCTTGGTCTTGCCGAGCGGTCCACCCATGCCGACAATCGCGCTCTGGTGCCTTTCGACCCATGCCTTCCACGCAGCAATTCCATCGCGTTCCTTTGCCTGCCGTTGCGCTTCGGAAAGGGCATTCCATGCCGTCATTTTTGGGCTGGTTTTGCTGCCAAGGAAAACAGCGAGATAAGTGTTGTTGGTGCTCATGACCCTTCCTTTGCCTTTGCGTTTTGCAGATTTTCGCGATGCCAGCCTTTTTGGCTTGCTCGCGCCTGCCGGCCTCTTCCTCGAAATAAAAATAGCCGAGCACCCGCCGGCACTGTCGCGGACGATGAAGCAGGCGTTGTTCGCCTCGTCGATGGTCCAGGGCGGCGGGAAACGGCGGCGGACATGGGCCGACCATAATAGTTTCTGCAAAGAGTCCCAAGGTGGTCCGGCCGGTTATTAGAGCGGCACTATGCTGAGGATTTGGCCGTCCTTCACGTCAAGCTGGTCAAGATATTCGGGCGAAGCCTCGCTATCGACCGCCAGCGTGGCATCGAGTAGATTCTGTCGCAAACGTAGAGCTTCAACAGCTTTCACCCGATCGGATATCGCCACTGCGTACCACTCCTTCAAGGGAGCGCCAGTGTCCTCCTGCTTCCTATGCGCGATGATGATCCAGCCTCTAGCCATTTAATCAGTATGCGTGCTCTGGCGATCCCGGCAAAACGGCCCGGCCGATCACTGATGAGCACAACACTCCTCTGCACTCCAAGCCTCCCGACCTTCGACCTTGACCCAGCATGCCGCCCGGGCCGGTATGGCGATCCCCGTCGCTTTGACACAATGCCCTCGCAGCCGAGCGCGCAGGCATGCCGGTAGACGATTGCGCCCTCCACTCGAGAAAGCCCGGTTGAAGGCGATACCGCGATGCTGGCGGCGTAAAAGCCTACTGAGGGTGCGTTTGCGAACCTCGATAGGCTCCGGCCGCGGGTCGACACCGTCCAGGCTCGACGAAAACCTCTTGCAACGCACGGCCGGACGCGGACGAGACGGCTCCAATTTGTGATGTCTGCTCTTCTTCGGAAAGCAGCTATTGCCTATCGCGTTTTATGAGTACGCGTCTAGACAAAGGGGACACCGGAGTGGTACACAGAGGTACTTCGGGAGCCAGATAACATATTGATTCAATTGGGCTTGCGGCGACGAGCGTTCAGTCCTCTCCTGGGCACCACGCGATTTTATTGCCCCAGGCGGCCGACTAGATAAAGGGTGGCGGATTCAAGTGACAATAGCCGCGATGGATCGCGGCGAAGCGGGCGCTGCCGCAGGGACCTGTTGTCCAGTAACGTCTGACATCCACACGGCACTCTGCATAGTCCCGGCTGCCGGGCGTGAAGCCGTAGAGCCGGCACTGGTCAATCGCCGCGGCTTGTGTCGCGACTTGCTCCGCGCTCGCGCCATCCGCAATCATCACCGCGCTTGCGATCAGCAACAGCCGAAGGGGTTTATTCACGGCACTGGTCCGTTGCTATTCCAGATCCATTCGCTTTATGGACCATTCTACAGCATGACCCGGAAAAGTGGAGGCTGATTTTTCGAAAAGATTATGCTCCACCAATCAGTCGACAGAACAAATTCCGGGGGATGGAGCATCGAGAGCCTTTCGACTAAGCTTCTCCCGTGGAGGAAGGGTCATGACTCGTTTGACAATCGCTGGGATTTTGGCGGCGTTTGTGGTGGCGGGTTTCGGCGCGTCCAGCGGCGTGTTCCAGATCGGCCCGGATACTTATCAATTCTACGATACGGACCTGACCGGGTTCGGCGACGCGGCCTCGGCACGCGCCTACGCAATCCGCACCGCGGAGGATTTTTGCGCCGGTCTGAACCAGCAGGCGCGCATCCTCTTTGCGGCCAGCGATCCTCAATTCAGCAATGTACGGTTTCGTTGCATTGATCCAAGCCGCTAGTTTTCAAACTGAGACGCTTCCCGCACGCCTGCCAAGCTTGGACGGGCAACCAACATCCGCCGGAAACTCACCGTAGGGTGGCGCTAAGTTCTTAACGCGTAACAGAGGTGCAGCCATGGCAAATCCGAACGGAAAAACGGTGCTGGTCACCGGGTCGACGGACGGTGTCGGCCGCGTGGTGGCGAAGCGGCTGGGCGAACAAGGCTGGCGGGTTCTGGTGCACGGCCGCGATCGCGGGCGCGGCGAGCGCGTCGTCGCCGGGATCAAAGACGCCGGCGGCGCCGCGGACTTTTTAGCTGCGGACCCTTTGTTCCCTTGCCGAGGTACGGCGGCTGGCCGGTTCGGTGCAGCAGGCCACGAGGCGGCTCGATCTTCTCATCAACAATGCCGGCATCGGCAGCGGCGGGTCGCAAGGGACGCGGCAGACCAGCGCCGACGGCTACGAACTGCGCTTCGCCGTGAACTATCTTTCCGGCTTTCTGCTCACGCATCTGCTATTGCCGCTGGTCAGGACCAGTACGCCCGCGCGCATCGTCAACGTCTCGTCGCTCGGGCAACAAGCGATCGACTTTGCCGACGTGATGTTGACGCACGGCTACAGCGGCTCGCGCGCCTAGTGCCAGAGCAAGCTTGCCCAGATCATGTTTACGATCGATCTCGCCCGTGATCTCGACGGTAGCGGCGTCACGGTCAATGCGTTGCATCCCGCGACCTACATGAACACGACCATGGTGCGCCAATCCGGCGTCACGCCCATGAGCGGTGTCGAGCAGGGCGCCGACGCCATCCTCAATCTGGCGACCTCCGCCGCCCTGGACGGCAGAAGCGGGCTTTTCTTCAACGGACAGCGCGAGGCGCGGGCGGATGCCCAGGCTTATGACGCCGGCGCGCGGCAGCGTCTTAAGACGCTGAGCCTGGAGCTCTCCGGCTTGTCCTCTAAAACATCCGCATCCGTCGAATCATCTCGACGCTAAAACGTCGCCCGCGCTCCGATATAGGCGGCGAACGGCATGCCGGGCACGAATGTGCGCGGGTCGGTCAGATTCAAGTAGGGAAACGAGGTGGTATCGAAAAAGGTGCCATATACGTAGTAATGCTGGTTGAAGAGGTTTTTCACCAGACCGAACACCTCGAAATTCTTCGATATTTGATAGGACGAATGCAGGTTCACCACCCAATAGGCCGGAATTCTCGGATTCTGATTTGATTCGTCGCCGACCAGATATTGACTGCCGACGACGTTGAGGTCGGCGCCGAGCTTCCACGGATCGGTGATCCGATACTCGGCGCCGAGCTTGAAGCGGAAGTCCGGAATCCCAGTCAGGTGATCGCCGGGAACGACGAAGATATTACCGTTGGCGTCGGCATAGGGATTGAACGGCGAAGACAAGGTCAAGGCGTTGAGGAAAGTAGCGTCGACATAGGTGTAATTGGCATAGACGTTCCAGCGGTCCCATTTATACGTAGCGTTGGCTTCGATCCCCTGGCGCAGCGTGTCGCCGCCGTTCTGAAAATATTCATGCCCGGGAATAGGACTGGCGACATTGATGATGTCGTCGGTGTTGAGCGCGTGATAGGCGCCCACGGTCCAGTTCAACTGCCCTTTGGCGATGTCGAAATGTCCGCGTAGGCCAGCCTCGAAGGTGTAGGTAACAACCTGATTGAGATTAGGATCGCCGACCAATGCGTTGTCGATCAGACAGGGCCGCAACGGATCGGAGCAGCCGAGTTCCAAAGGCGTCGGCGCCCGATTTGCCACCGCAAAATCGCCGTAGAGGGTGAGATTGGGCGTGAGCTTATAGGTCGCGCCGACCATGGGGTTGAAATGGCTGTAATCGTGGCTGCCGTTGAGCAGGGGGTCGTTACCGAGCTGGTCCATCAAGTTGATCTGGGCGAAGTTGAAACGGGCGCCGGCCGTCACCGACAGCCGCGGCGTGACATCGAAGGTGTCGGTTGTGTAGACGCCAGTATAGAGCGTCGTGGCGCCCAGTCCGACCGGCGCTACGTCGCCGGAAGGCTGGTCGATAAAGAGCCCCGAACCCTGGACGAAGGGAAACTGATTGGGATTGATGGTGCCCAGCTCGCTCGTGGTCGAGAATTGCACCAGCCCGCGGTCGATGCTCATCCCCACCACGAAATTGTTGTCATGGCCGAACACTTTTTCCGAGGAGGCGGCCTGCGCCGTGCCGCCGAAGCTGTTGGTCGTCGTCCAGGTGCGGTCGATTTCGCCCAACACGCTCGTCCCGAGCAAGCCGGTGGCCGGCACCGTCTGTCCCGTTGTGGTTATGAGATTCGACACAGTGCCATTGAGATTGGGAAAGCACAGCACGGTCGGGTCGGGGCATCCGGTGTTTTGCGTGTTCGTGCCGTTGCCGTCGACGTGCGCCTGGTTGAAATTGCGGAAATAAGCATTCGCCTGGTATGTCCACGTATCGCTCGGCTTCCAGCTCGCGCTTGCGGTCAGGAAGGCGAGTTGATTTTGCGTCGTTTGCGGCAGCGTGTAGACGCTCGACCAATTCTGCTCGAGCATCTGCACCGGCGTCGCGGCGGCGGCGCCGAAATTATTATCGGCGCCGGTGAAGGTGACGTGGAACTCGGTCTGATCGCCACGCGCGCCGAGATCGACGTAGACACGCCGCAGCGACGACGCCGAGTAATCGCGCCAACCGGCGTCGTCGATGGCGTCGGCAGCGATGTAGCCGGACAGGTTGCCGACCTGGCCGCCGGCCTGCACCGACGAACCGATGCGCCCGTAGGAACCGCCGCTCACTTCGCCCTCGACGCCGTGATAGGTGAATCCGTTCTTCATCTCGAACGACAGCGCGCCGCCGATCGCATTGAGCCCATAGATCGGATTGCTGGGAACGAGCGTCATCCGGCTGATGGCGTTTTGTGGGATGAAGTCCCAATTGACGATGTCGCCGAACACTTCGTTGATGCGCACCCCGTTCTGATAAACGGCGAGTCCCTGCGGCGTGCCGATCACCGGCGAGGCGATGAAGCCGCGGTAATTGAGGTCGAGCTGGAATTGATTTCCGGTCTGGTCGCTCAGCGCCACGCCGGGCAGTCCCCGCGCCAGGGCGTCGAGCAGGCTCGGTGTCGTCGCCGGATCAAAATCCGCGGCGGAAAGCGTCTGGATGTTGGACGGGACCTTGTCGCGGTCGATCGCGCCGGGTTCGGCGGGTGCCGCGACGGTTGCCGCGGGCGTAGCGGCCGAGGCCGCCGGCCGCGCCGCCGGGCGAGGGGGCGGCAGCGGCGTGGTACCGATGACGCGGATTTCAGGAAGGGTCGCCGCGCTCGAATCCGTGGTCGGGCTCGAAGCTTGCTGTGCGGCGACGATGCCGGGCGCCATGACGGCGGCCCAAGAGGCTGCCCTGAGCAGGGCGCCACATGCCGCCCGAACCGCCGCCGCGCTTACGCCGCCAACGCTTACAGCCCTTCGCATGGGCTACAGGTCCCCCCACCCCGGGAGACTCTGACATCATCCGCGGGCTCGCGTCAGGAAAGTTGTTCCAAATCGGACCGGGAAGTTTTGGCAATAGGCGGCGGCCGAAACCGCTCCGCCTCAGGCGGGCCACGCCGATTAGGAGGTCGCCGACAGCAACTGCACGGCAGTGCGGATCAGCTCCGGCAGATTGCGCGCATCAAGCTTCTGCTTGAGCTGGGAGCTGACGTTGACGACGGTCTTGTAGCTGACGTTGATTTCCTCGGCGATGCGGCCATAGGGCTTGCCTTCGGCCAAGAGCGCCAGGGTTTGCAACTCCCGCGGCGTCAGCTCGGCGAGTGGATTCTGCCGCGCGGGCGTGTGTACCAACGCGACTTGCATGGCGAGGTCGGCGCTCAAATAGGGCTTGCCGGCGCGCACCTTTTCGAATGCCTCCAGCAAGTCCTCGGACGAGGTGTCCTTGAGCACATAGCCGGTGGCACCTGCCTCAAGCGCGCGTGCGACGATAATGGGGTCGCTGTGCATGCTGAAGACGAGAATGCGCACGCGCCGATCGTGCGCACTGATGCGACGGATCAGCGGCAGGCCGCCGAGCCCGCTGCCCTGGATGGCGAGGTCGATGATCACCACGTCGGGACGATGCCGGCGGTAGAGCCGGTACCCCGAGACAGCATCGCGCGCCTCGAGCACGACTGTAACTCCCGCATCCTCCAGCATGCGCCGGCAGCCCTGCAGCACGATCGGGTGGTCGTCGATGATGAGGACGCTGGTCATGCCTTCGCACCGCTGCCGCCGCCGTCCGACGCGGTGTTCCGCGGCTCGACCACCGGAATGCTGATATGCACGCAGGTGCCGCGGCCAGCTTCGCTTTCGACACTATAACGGCCGCCCAAGCCTTCGACGCGTTCCTGCATGCCGCGAATGCCGAAGCCCGCCGGCTTGCCGGGATTCATTCCGCAGCCGTCGTCGTGCACCGTCAGTACGATCCGGGGCTCGCCGTCGGCATGGCGGAGATCGACGCCGACGTGCTTCGCCTGCGCATGGCGGATAGTATTGGTCAGGCTTTCCTGAATGCAGCGATAGACGGTGAGGTCGATCGAATCGCCATAGCTGCGCTGAAGTTTGCTAGCCGTGAACGAGAACGAAATCTGC
Organism: Xanthobacteraceae bacterium; assembly: GCA_050010955.1. Taxonomy (GTDB): domain Bacteria; phylum Pseudomonadota; class Alphaproteobacteria; order Rhizobiales; family Xanthobacteraceae; genus BOG-931. The sequence goes on from JBEKJZ010000059.1 coordinate 9,863, forward strand.
GGATGTTGGCGGGCGCGCTCGCGCAGGAGCTGGCCCAGCATCTCTTCGAGCGGGATGTGGCCGAGCGCCATCGGCCGTAGGCGGTCGAGCATGCTGCGATTGATCGTCTGCAAATGCTCGATGATGGCCAGGATGTCGCGCAAGCGCGCGGAGACGGTTTGCCTGGCTTGCTGGGGCAGGTCGCCGGTCGCGCTGGCAATGGACGATGCATTGGCTTTCAGCCCGAACAGACAAGGACCGACCTCATCATGCAGTTCGAGCGCGGTGCGCCGGCGCTCGTCGTCTTGCGCCGTGATCAGCCGGCGATTGAGCCGAAGGTTTTCCGCGCGCACCGTCTCGAGCGCAAGAGCGAGCGCATTGAAGTGATCGGCGATGGCGGCCAACTCGCGGGCATGCGGCTGCGGCAGGCGCACGTTATAGGTCTGGTGCTCGAGGTCGGCGAGGCCGGCGGCGAGCACAGCGAGCGGATCGAGCACACGGCCGAACAGAAAATAAAGCAAGCCGATCATGGCGATATTGAGCGCGACGGCTACGATCCCCATCGCGACCGCGTTGTCCCAGATCTCGGCGATCTCGTCGGCGGGCTCGCCGATGATTTCGACCTCACCGACGCGGCGGCCGCCGACGACCACCGGCACGTCGAGCGTCTCGATCGGCGGGTCGATCAAGGCTGCGAACCAAGCCGGCGCCGGCGCGCGCTCGTCCGCGCGTCGACCGTCGGTCCTTGCCGGCAGCGGTGCGGCGGCAATAGCAGCGCCCGCAAAATCCTTCACCGCGATCCGCACATGGCGCATCGACCGCAACTGCGCCGGCAAGGCCGCCAGGAATTGCTCGGCCGGAAGCTGCTGCTGCACGAGATTGACGGCGTCGCCGACGAGGAGTTCCGCCAATCGCATCGAGGCAGCCATTTCGACGCGCGTCTGCGTGCGGGCCCGCAAGATCGCGACACCGCCGGCGACGAACACGGCGATAAGATCGATCAGCGCAAACACCAGCAGGAGCTGAACGCGGACCGAGCGCCCGCGCCAGAACGCAGACAGGATCTGCCGGCGCGGGGGTGGCGGCAACGGCAACGTTGCGAACGCGGATGCGGGCTGCGCGCTGATCGTCTTCCTCCCTCGCCCTTTTTCCCAAGACTGCCGGGATGTTAGCCGAACCGTCGCCTCGCTGTCACTTCGGCAGGCCCTTGCCGTAGCGACAGTCCCGACGGCGCGCTTGGCGGAGCCGTTTTGACGCGCCATTTCGGTTGCGATATTCAGGGACTTGATTCAAGGACTTGCGCCAACGATCCGAAATCTCTCCGAGGCGCCACACCGAGGCCCTACCGTAGCGCATGACCGCATGACCATCCGCCTGCATCGCGGCGATCTGCCGGACCTTTCGCGCTACACCGGCGCGGTCGCCATCGACACCGAAACCATGGGGCTTACTCTCGGCCGCGACCGGCTATGCCTGGTTCAGCTTTCGCCCGGCGACGGCTCTGCGGACGTGGTGCAGATCCCAGCGCACGCCCAAGATGCGTCCAATTCCGCGCCCAATCTCAAGCGGCTCTTGGCCGACCCCGGACTGCTCAAGATTTTTCACTTTGCGCGGTTCGACCTTGCCATGCTTTGCAATGCCTTTGGCGTGATGCCGGAACCGGTCTACTGCACCAAGATCGCCTCGCGGCTCGCGCGCACCTACACCGACAAGCACGGCCTTAAGGACCTGGTGCGCGAGGTTCTGGGGCACGACCTGTCGAAACAGCAGCAATTATCGGATTGGGGCGCGGCGGAACTCACCGACGCGCAGATTGCCTGGACGCCATGCTGGTGCGGGAGGGCCGCGACGAGTTGGCCGCGGCGTGTTTTCGTTTCCTGCCGCACCGGGTTCGGCTCGACCTCGCGGGCTTTGCCGCCGAGGATATTTTCGCCCATTCCTAGAACCGACGGCAATTCCAATCAAAAAACACCCCTAGAATCATAAATTTGCTAGTATCGCTTGGGAATCGGAACGCCGAATGTGTGCTTTCCGGGAGCCGCCCCGCCCAGTCCAAGCCACATTCGCAGGCGACAATCCGCAAGCCGGACCGAGATAAGCGGCCCGCAGCCTGCGTCGGGGCACGGTTCGAGGGGAAAGCCACTGGCCACCGTCTATCCTGTCGACACCGCAAGAACAGCCGGGTTTTCGGCGACGGCTCGCGGCGATGCCGAACAGACCTATCGCGCCGCGACGCGGCACAGCCGGTACGTGCGTTGGCTTCGCGTCAGCGTGCCCGTCGGCATTGCGGCGGCGCTGCTCGTGGTCGTGGTGGCCAATTATATGCCGACCGGCGGCCTTCGGCTGCCGGGAGAGCTTGGCAAGCTGGTCATCAAAGGCACCAAGATCACCATGGAGCAGCCGCGCCTCGCTGGCTTCACTGCCGCTTCCCGTCCCTATGAGTTTACCGCGAAGGCCGCGGCGCAGGAAATCACCAAGCCCGACGTGATGGAGCTTGAGCAGATTCAGGCCAAAATCGAGATGGAGGACAACAGCAGGGTCGACATCACGTCGAACTCGGGAATCTATGACATGAAAGCCGATTTGTTGACCCTCATCGATAATGTTTATCTCGTCTCTTCGACCGGCTACGAGATGCGCCTGAGCGAGGCCATGGTCGACGTGCACAAGGGCCATGTGGTCTCGGAGAAGCCGGTCTGGGTGAAGCTCACCAACGGCATCGTCAACGCCAAGCGCATGGAAGTCTCCGACAGTGGCGACGTGATCCGCTTCGGCGGCGGAGTCGCGGTGACGATGCACCCGGACCAGGATTCCACACAGGCAAGCGATCGATGACGCGGCGGCTTACGCTCTGGGCCGTGGTTATGGCATTGGCTGCGCCGGGCTCCGCCGCAGCGCAAGGTCCGCACGCCGCTGCAACGTCCCCCAGCCAGAGCATCGTTCAAGACCAGAACCAGGACCAGCCGATCCAGATTGAATCCGCGACGCTCGAAGTGCGCGACAAGAGCAAGATGGCGACCTTCTCCGGCGACGTGGTGGTGGTCCAGGGCGACACGACGATCAAATGCCAAACGCTCGTCGTCTTCTACGGCGCGGAGCATGGTCCCGGAGCGGCTCGGCCCGTCGCGCCCGCAGCTCAGTCAGGGGATGGCACGACCGCGGGGGCGCGCGCTCAGAAGGGGCCGTTTGCTCCTCAGGGCGCCCAGGACATCCGCCGGATAGAAGCCCGCGGCGGCGTCACCGTCACCACCAAGGATCAAATTGCGACCGGCGATCTTGGCGTCTACGACCCGAAAAAGAAGACGATGACGCTGACCGGAAACGTCGTTGTCAGCCAAGGCAAGAACGTCCTCCACGGCGACAGTGTCGTCGTCGACACCGTGACCGGAGACGCCCACTTCGAGTCCGGCGCAAGCACTCAGAATCGCGTCCGCGCGCTCATTCTGCCGAAAAAGGATACAGATGGCGGGTCCTCGAACGTCCTGTCCATCGGGCCGAGCCGATCGAACTAAGGCGCCGGCAGCATCGTCATGGGAAATCGGTTAAAGTCCTCCCCAAAGCGGGACCGTCCCCGCATCGAGCCGAAGATTCCGAGACCGAGTGTTGGATATTTTCTCATACTTCCGCCGGCGCCGTAGTCCGGTGTCGCGCCGCCCGGTTGCCCCCGGAGATGAGGCTATCGACCTCGCCAGCATCGGCGGTGCGATCAACGGCACCTATGTCGATATCGCGAGCCTGCCCGCGGCGGCGGGAAAAACACGCAGCAAGCGTTCGCCGCGGCCGCAGCGCGGACCGCAACCAGAAAACGGACCGCAGCCCGAACCGCTGGCGGAAGACGTTTCCCAGCCGCCGGTCCGGCCGCGCCGCCGAGCCGGCGGCAACGGCGCCGCGCCGTCCGGCCGCAAGGACGTGCTTTCCGTCCACAGCGTGGAGAAGAGCTTCGTTGGGCGTCAGGTCGTCAAGGGTGTCAGTCTTTACGTGCGCAAAGGTGAGGCTGTGGGTCTTCTCGGCCCCAACGGCGCCGGCAAGACGACGGTCTTCTACATGATCACGGGACTCATCAAGGCCGATAAAGGACGCATCGAACTCGACGGCTACAACGTGACGCCGCTGCCGATGTACCAGCGCGCCCGCCTGGGCATCGGCTACTTGCCGCAGGAAGCCTCCATTTTCCGCGGGCTGAGCGTCGAGGAGAACATCCGCGCCGTGCTCGAAGTGGTCGAGCCGGACGCCAAACGGCGCGAGCGCGACCTCAACGGGCTGCTTGAAGAGTTCAACATCGCGCGATTGCGTAAAACGCCGGCGATCGCGCTGTCCGGCGGAGAACGCCGACGCGTCGAAATCGCCCGCTCGCTGGCGACACGGCCGAATTACATGCTGCTCGACGAGCCTTTCGCCGGCATCGACCCGATCGCCGTCGGCGACATCCAGGCGCTGGTGCGTCATCTCACCAATCGCGGCATCGGTGTGCTGATCACCGACCACAATGTGCGCGAAACCCTCGGCCTGACCGATCGCGCCTACATCATTTATTCCGGGGAAGTGCTGATGGAGGGCCGTGCCGCCGACATCGTCAACAACCCTGACGTGCGCCGCCTCTACCTCGGCGAGGAATTCCACCTTTAAGCCTGTTCGAATTCGGTTGACGACACCCCGGTCGACTTGCTGTAGAACAGCTACAAGCAAGAAACGGACCAGTTCGGCCGACCGTCAATGGCACTCACCCAAAGACTTCAAATCCGCCAGAGCCAAGCCCTGGTGATGACGCCGCAGCTGTTGCAGGCGATCAAGCTGCTGCAGCTCTCCAATCTCGATCTGGTCGCTTATGTGGAAGGGGAACTCGAGCGCAATCCCTTGCTCGACCGCAGCGCGGACGACGAGGCGACGGGCGAGCCCGAGACCGCCCAAACTGCGGACAGCCCATCTACGGACGGTGAGACATGGAATGCCGGCGAGAGTGAGCCGACCGGCGACACGATCGAAGACCGGCTCGATACCCGCCTTGAAGATGTCTTCCCCGATGACGCCGAGCCGATTCGCCCCCGCGCGGCCGAAGGCCCGGCGGGATACTCGGAATGGGCGGGCGTCGGCCCCGGTGGCCGCAACGACGGCGACTACAATCTCGAAGCCTTTATTTCCGCCGAAACCACGCTGGCGGACTGGTTGCGCGAACAGCTCACGCTCGCCGTTGCGGACCCGGTGCGGCGGATGATCGGGCAATATTTGATCGATCTCGTCGACGAGGCCGGATATCTCAGCGGCGATTTGACTGCGGCGGCCGAGAAGCTCGGCACCAGCGTCAAGGAAGTCGAGGCCGTGCTCGGCATTCTGCAGAGCCTGGATCCGCCCGGCGTCTGCGCGCGCGATCTGGCCGAATGCCTGGCACTTCAGCTCAAGGAACTCGACCGCTTCGATCCGGCGATGCAGGCCTTGATCAGCCGTCTCGATCTTCTGGCGAAGCGCGATTTCGCCGCTCTGAAAAAGATCTGCGGCGTCGGCGACGACGACCTCGCCGACATGATCGCCGAAATCCGGCACCTCAATCCAAAGCCCGGTCTCGCCTTCGGGTCGGCGATCGTGCAGTCGCTCGTGCCGGATGTTTTCGTGCGGCCCGGTCCCGACGGCGGCTGGATTGTCGAGCTCAATTCCGACACCTTGCCGAAGGTTCTGGTGAATCAAAACTATTACGCCGAAGTATCGGCCACGGCGCGGCAGGACGGCGACAAATCCTACCTGGCCGAATGCCTGCAAAGTGCCACTTGGCTGGTGCGCGCGCTCGACCAGCGTGCACGCACCATCCTCAAGGTCGCCAACGAAATCGTGCGCCAGCAAGACGGCTTCTTCGCCCATGGCGTCGAGCACTTGCGTCCGCTCAACCTCAAGACCGTCGCCGAGGCCATCGGTATGCACGAGTCGACGGTTTCCCGGGTGACCGCCAACAAGTACATGGCAACCAACCGCGGCATCTTCGAGCTCAAATATTTTTTCACTTCGGCGATCGCCGCCGCCCACGGCGGGGAGGCGCATTCCGCCGAAGCGGTGCGCCACCGCATTAGGCAGCTGATCGATGCCGAGAGCGCCGGCGACGTGCTGTCCGACGATACCATCGTCGACAAGCTGCGCGAGGCAGGCATCGACATCGCGCGGCGGACGGTGGCGAAATATCGCGAGGCCATGCGCATTCCATCCTCGGTGCAGCGACGGCGGGAGAAGCAGGCCGCCGCGGTCACCTGATCGTATCGGCGGCGGGACGGTGCCGGGCACCGCGCCGCGTTGACTCCACGCTTGCCAGTACCTAGCTCGGATGAGCGGCTGAAGGAGCTTTTTGCGTGAGCATGATCTTGTCCGAAATTCCGTACCCATTTTTCCCGATCGTGCTCTTAGGAGGCAGCCATGCCATTTCGCGTTTCCGGAAAAAATCTCGATGTCGGCGATGCGCTGCGAGGGCGCGTCAACGCGCGGATCGCCCAAGCCGTGGATAAGTATTTCGACGGGGGCTATTCCGGGCACGTGACCGTCGCGCGGGAGGGCTTCGGCTTTCGCACCGAATGCGCCATCCATCTCGACTCGAAGGTCACGCTGCATGCCGAAGGCCACGCGGCCGACGCTTATGCCAGCGCCGACCAGGCCGCGCTGCGGGTGGAGAAGCGGCTGCGCCGCTATCATCGCCGGCTCAAGGACCATCACCCCGAACGTCTCGATGGTCGAGGCGCGGTCGATGCGGCCAGCTATGTCATCGCCGCCCCGGAACACGAGAGCGACGCCGAGCTGGACGGCTTTACGCCCGTCATCATCGCCGAATCGACCACCAAGTTGAAGCAAATGTCGGTCAGCGATGCGGTGATCGAACTCGACATGACCGGCGCTCCCGTGCTGGTCTTTCGGCACGCCGCACATGGCGGCATCAATGTCGTCTATCGCCGCGCCGACGGACATTTCGGCTGGATCGATCCGGCTGCAACTGTTCCGCCGGATGCCCATTGACGCGGTTGCTCACGCTTCTTATGGTCCGCCGCCCTTGAGCATGATCCGGAAAAGCAGATACCGGTTTTCGGCAAAGATCGTGCTCAAATAGGAAAGCCAGCGTCGGGCTACGGCCTCGCTCCCCAGGTCCCCACTCATGCCGCTCATCGATCTCGTCGCCCCGAACGCGATCCTCCCGGCGCTCAAGGTCAACAACAAGAAGCAGGCCCTGCAGGAGCTTGCCGCGCGCGCGGCGGTGCTCACCGGTCTGAACGAGCGGGCGATCTTCGAAATCCTGATGCAGCGGGAGAAGCTCGGCTCGACCGCGGTCGGCAATGGCATCGCCATTCCCCACGGCAAGATGCCCAATCTTACCCGGCTGTTCGGATTGTTCGCGCGGCTCGATCGGCCGGTCGATTTCGAGGCGCTCGACGGGCAGCCGGTCGATCTCATTTTTCTCTTGCTGGCGCCGGAGGGCGCCGGTGCCGATCACTTGAAGGCGCTGGCGCGGGTAGCGCGGCTGCTGCGGGATGCCGCCGTCGCCCACAAGCTGCGCGCTTCGCAAGACGCTGAGGCGCTGTACGCCGTGCTGGCGATGCCTTCGGCAAGTGCAGCGTAATCAGACGACAGAAAACGGGCGACGGAGAACAGATCATCGTCCGTCCTCCGTCGTCTGCCTCAGTGTACGCTCACCGTCTCGAGCTGTTGGCTCACGGCGTTGGCGATGGCGGCCTCGCGGCTGTCGGTGAGCATAATCGGCGTGCCGTCTGCCGCGTGCAGCGCGAACAGCTTCAGCCCGGGCTGGATGTCCGGCACCTGCGGAAACAGCGTGTGGACATCCTCGGAGCGGATCGTCTTCACATAGGCGATCTGCCCGTCGCCGAGGTGAGCCAGCGCTTCCGGGGATATTTCGATCTGTGTCATGGCGGTACCGCTCGCTTCCGATGGCATGGGCCCTTGGCTCCTGCTCCAATAACGCGGTGGAGTCCTATTCGGTTTGCTCACTCCGACTCCGTGATAGCGATCGATTTGACGACGCGCTCCGGCTGCGGGCGCACGAGATCGATGCACAATAATCCGTTCGTTAGGTCTGCGCTGAGCACTTCCATCCCTTCCGCCAGCACGAAGCTGCGCTGGAACTGCCGCGCGGCGATGCCGCGGTGAAGATATTGCCGGCTTTTGTCGTCCTGCTGCCGACCGCGAATCACAAGCTGGCTCTCTTCCAGCGTCACGTCGAGCTGATCGCGGGTGAAGCCCGCCAAGGCCAGCGTGATGCGCAGCCGTTCCGGGTTATGGGCGTCACGCGCGATACGCTCGATGTTATAGGGCGGATAGCCGTCGGCGGCTTTGGCTACCCGATCGAGCACGCGCTCGATCTCATCGAAGCCGAGCAGGAAGGGGCTTGAAAGCGACGAAATCCTCGACATGGTCGCAAAGCCCTTGGTCAGCGACTTTGTGGAGCCCTTATGGCGCCCCTAGAGCATGATCCGGAGAGCTGGAATCCGGTTGTCCGAAAAGCTTATGTTCCTTTAGACAGGCTTGTCGGTCGAAAATCGGTCCGTCCACTAGCTATATGGCGTCGTGCGACAAGCGCTGCAAGCGGCGCCCGACCCGTCCGCAGCGAAGAGCTACGGCCACTTCAGCGGTCCCGGCAGGGCGCGTTCGGCCTCGGCGGTCAGTTGCGCTTCATGCCGGGCCGCGAAGATCGCGCCGGCGATGATGACGATAACCGTTGCAACACCGAGGACGATGACCATCGGGCCGGCTAGCCGCTCGAACTGGCGCCCCAGCATATAGGCGGCGAAGCCAAAGAAAGACGCCCAAATGACCGCGCCCACCACATTGGCAAGCAAGAAACGCCGCCACGGCATGCGGTTGGCTCCGGCCAGGATACCGGCCAGGCTGCGCAACACCGGGATAAAGCGGGCGACGATGACGATCTTGCCGCCATGGCGCAGAAACAGATATTCGCCGAGCTTGATGCGGCTTTCGGTAATCCGCAGATAGGAGCCGTAGCGCAGCAACAGCCAATAGCCGAATTCCCGGCCGATGACATATCCGACCATTTGACCGACGATGGCTCCGCCCGCCGCGGTCAGCACCACCGAGATGATATTGAGATCGTGCTTGGTGCCGGCAAAAATCGAGGCCAGAATCAACACCGTCTCTCCCGGAAAGGGAAGACCGATGCACTCGAGACCGATGACTCCGGCGACGACAGCGAGGCCGTAAACGTGAATGAGATGGGCAATAGTGGGCATCAAGCTGCGTGGGACCACAAAACCATGGACGGACGACGGCGCCGGCTGCCGACCCTTATAGGGGGTTTTTCTGTTATGGCTACCCTCCATGACTGGGCAGGGGCGCTCACGGCGATTCGAGATTAACCCGGAAGGGCACCGGCGCAACGGCGGAGCGCGGCAATCGATGCAAGTCAATGGTGTTTACCGGCGGCTCGTCGGTCTGATCTTAGGCGTGGGGCTTATCCTCGGCGCTTGCACGCACGGCCACCACTCAAGCGACGCGGCGGGTGGCGACGATGAGGAGATCAATGTCTATCCGACCAACTACAAGGGCGATATTCTCGCCGCCATGCACGTCTACCTGAACGATCCAACCGGGATCCGCGACGCCGGCATTTCCGACCCGGCGCTGAGGCCCGTGGGAAGTGGCAAACGCTACGTGGTCTGTCTGCGGTTCAACGCCAAGACGCGGTTCGACGCCAAAAAGGGCAGTGTCGATTATGCCGGCGTCAAGGAGACCGCAGCGATTTTTATGACGGGCCGGTTCGACCGCTTTGCCGAGACGGCGCACGAAGCATGCGCGGGCGCGACCTATGCGCCGTTCCCCGAGCTGGAAAAGCTGTCGCGCTGAAGCCGTTCACCACGGCGCTCATGCGCCCTCGAAACGTACCGCGAATTGAGTTAAATTCCGCGCATTCGTTTTAAGCGACCAGGAGGGAAGCGTCTTCCAACGCAAGAGGGCCACAATGAATCTTGCACAGATCGCAACGTGTGCCGTCGCGCTGACGGCATTGTCGGCGTCATGCGCTCAAGCGGCACCCGCGCTCGCCACCAACAACGTCAACATGCGGCAAGGACCGGGCACGAACTATCCGGTCATCACCACAATTCCCGGCGGCAGCACCGTCGAGGTCAACGGCTGCCAAGGCGAATGGTGCTCGGTCTCATGGCACGGCCAGAGCGGCTATGCGATCGCCGCGCGCTTGGACCTGGGCGGCGGCGCGCCGCCACCGTCCGGCGCACAGGGCCCGCCACCGGGCTCCGCAGGCCCCATGCCGCCCCCCGGCGCCGGAGGTCCGCCGCCCGGCGCTTCCGCAGGAGGACCCTATCCGCCGCCGCCGGGCTACCCGCCGCCACCCGGCTATTATTACGCTCCGGGTTACGCCCCGTATTATTATCCGCGTCCCTATTATTACGGCCCGTATTACCGGCCGTATTGGTACTGCCGCTGGTGGTAGCGTTCGGGGCGTCGCCGAGGTGATCAGAGGCCCGCGAAAAGCTTCGGCCTAACGCCCGCGCGGCTTCCAGCCGCCGGGCATGCCCGGTCGGCAGAGAGTCGAGCGAGCCACGATGCGCCAGGGCAATAGCACAACCAAAAAGCCGAACGCCGCCAGCGCGACGAGGATGATCGCGCGTTGCGGCCAAGGTCCCAGTGCGCCGACGAACGGCGGGATTTTAATGTCGGCTGGCGGGTTGCCGATAAAGCCGTAGTCCGAGCCCAGCCACAGGTTCACCGGCACGATCAACGCGACATAGGCCGCGCTTACGATAAGAGCGTAGCCGAGATCGTTCCAGCTTGGACGAAAGCCTAACACGGTGAGGTGGTAGACGGCGCAGGCGGCGATGATCGTGTGTGCGGTCCAGAACGCCCAGAACACCAGCGATCCGGGTCCGGCGGCCAGCGCCGGCTGAATGAACGCCTGCAGCGTCAGCGCCGTGGTCCAGAAATACAAGGTCGCTCGCGCCCAGCGCCAGCCGGTCAGTAAAGCGAGCGGTGCTATCAGCCCGTTGACGTCGCAGATATGCAGCGGCAACCCGGTGCGGAGGTCGACGCCGTGCCAATTCCACCATGCGTTGTAGGCGAGCCAGTAGCAGACGGCGAGCGCGGCGAGCATCCGCCGAAACACCACTTCGGCGTCCCGAGGTAATGCACGAACGAGCAAGGTAGGCGCGGCAATCAGCAGCGCGCAGACGGCGACGGCGAGCGCGTGCAGCCCGCCATAGGGAACGAAGACATCCATCCTCAGCCCGCCCGCCGCCATCCCAGCAGCAAGAGATCAGCCGGTCTAACACGCGCTCTGGTAATTTCTGTGACGGGAAAGCTATTGTCGACGTGGTTTCCAACCGCCGCGCATGCCCGGCCGGCCGAGCGTCGAGCGCGGGCCGGAGCGGCCGCCGGCGGGTTCGGCCGATTTGGCCGGAACAGATTCGACGCCTGCGCCCATTTCGTCGAGCGTCGGTTTGCGGGGGCCGCGTTTTTGTCCGCCCGGGCGACGCGGGGCGACTTCGTGGTGGAGCGCGATGCCCATCTCGTCGAGCGCGGGTTTGTGGACTTTGCTTTGCTGACCCCTCACCCCGCCGCGCGAAGCGCGGCGACCCTCTCCCGCAAGGGGAGAGGGAAGAATTTTCGCTGTCGGATCGTCGATCACGGCAAGCTCGGTGGAGCGTAAACGCTTGATCTCGTCGCGCAGCCGCGCCGCCTCCTCGAAGTCGAGATCGGCGGCGGCGGCGCGCATGCGCGTTTCGAGGTCGGCGATCACCGCCTCGAAATTGTGGCCGATGGTGGCGGTCTCCTCGAACTCGCCGCCTTCGCCGACGCCGGTGGCGATGAGCACGTGATCGCGCTCGTAAACGCTCTGCAGAATGTCGGCGATGCCCTTGCGCACGCTTTCCGGCGTAATGCCGTTGGCGGCATTGTACGCCTCCTGCTTCTCACGCCGGCGATTGGTCTCGGCCATGGCGCGCTCCATCGAGCCGGTGACGGCGTCGGCGTAGAGGATGACGCGGCCGTCGATGTTGCGCGCGGCGCGGCCGATGGTCTGCACCAGACTGGTCTCGCTGCGCAAAAATCCTTCCTTGTCGGCATCGAGGATGGCGACCAACGCGCATTCAGGAATGTCGAGGCCCTCGCGCAACAGGTTGATGCCGACCAGCGCGTCGAAAGCGCCGAGCCGCAGATCGCGGATGATCTCGATGCGTTCGATGGTGTCGATGTCGGAATGCATGTAGCGGACGCGGATGCCCTGCTCGTGCAGATATTCGGTCAAATCCTCGGCCATGCGCTTGGTGAGCACGGTGACCAGACTGCGGTAGCCCTTCTGCGCTACTGCGCGCACCTCGCCGACCAGGTCGTCGACCTGCGTGCGCGCCGGCCGGATGTCGACCGGCGGATCGATCAGTCCGGTCGGGCGGATCACCTGCTCGGTGAACACGCCGCCGGATTCATTGAGCTCCCACGGCCCCGGCGTGGCCGAGACGCACGTGGTCTGCGGCCGCATCGCATCCCATTCCTCGAAACGCAGCGGCCGGTTGTCCATGCACGAGGGCAGCCGGAAGCCGTATTCGGCGAGCGTCGCCTTGCGGCGAAAATCGCCGCGAAACATGCCGCCGAGCTGCGGGATGGTGACGTGGCTCTCGTCGGCGAAGACCAGCGCGTTGTCGGGCACATACTCGAACAAAGTCGGCGGCGGCTCGCCCGGCTTGCGGCCGGTGAGATAACGCGAATAGTTCTCGATGCCCGCGCAGGCGCCGGTCGCCTCCATCATTTCTAGGTCGTAGAGCGTGCGCTGCTCGAGCCGTTGCGCTTCCAGCAGGCGGCCGGCGGCGTTGAGCTGGTCGAGCCGTTGCCGCAGCTCGACCTTGATGCCGGCGATCGCCTGCAACAGCGTCGGCCGCGGCGTCACGTAGTGCGAGTTGGCGTAGATTTTCACGAATTCCAGCTCGTCGGTCTTTTGCCCGGTGAGCGGATCGAATTCGTGAATCGATTCCACCTCGTCGCCGAACAGCGATACCCGCCAGGCGCGGTCCTCGTAGTGGGCGGGAAAAATCTCGATGGCGTCGCCGCGCACGCGGAACGAGCCGCGGTAAAAATCGCCGGCCGTGCGTTTGTATTGCAAAGCGACCAGATCGGCGAGCAACGCGCGCTGGTCGAGGCGTTCGCCGCGTTTGAGCGAGAACGTCATCGCCGAATAGGTCTCGACCGAGCCGATGCCGTAGATGCAGGACACCGAGGCGACGATGATCACGTCGTCGCGCTCCAACAGCGCGCGCGTCGCCGCGTGCCGCATGCGGTCGATCTGCTCGTTAATCGAGGAATCCTTCTCGATATAGGTGTCGGTGCGCGGGATATAGGCTTCCGGCTGGTAGTAGTCGTAATAGGAAACGAAATACTCGACCGCGTTCTCGGGGAAGAAGCTTTTGAACTCGCCGTAGAGCTGCGCCGCCAGCGTCTTGTTGGGCGCGAGGATGAGCGCCGGGCGCTGCGTTTCCTCGATCACCTTGGCCATGGTGAAGGTCTTGCCCGAGCCGGTGACGCCGAGCAGCACCTGGGTGCGGTCGTGGCGCCGCACGCCTTCGACCAGTTCGGCGATCGCCTGCGGCTGATCGCCCTTCGGGTCGAAATCGGATTTGATGACGAGGCGGCGGCCGCCCTCGGTCTTGTCTGGCCGCGGCGGACGGTGCGGCGTCCATAATTGGCCGTGAAATTCCGGGCGGCCTTCGCGCAGCAATCTGTCCAGCGATTGCTGACTGGCGAGGCCGGCTACGGTTCCCACATCGGCCGCGGCCCGCCGCGCCAAACGCAAGTGGGCAGGGCCCATGCCGGGCGTGATCACATTCCGGGCGTCTTCTTCGGTCTCGCCGCCTTGCTCCTCGATGCCAAGGGCGCGGGCCAGATCGGGATCGAGCTCGCCCGGCGGCACCGGCGTTTTGCCGACATAACCTTGCTGCGGCGCCTCGCCGAAGCCGCGCGCTACCGAGGCGCGGGAGCGGTGCGCATTGGCCAAGTCGGCACGGCGGTCGAAGGAATTGTCGGCCGGGGGTTTGAGCCCAGACTCTTGCTGCTTCCCTCCCCCTTGTGGGGAAGGGTTGGGGGTGGGAACGCCGGTCTGCGATCCCACGCCGGCGCGGCCCTGACCGATGGCGGGATTGAGCAAATCCGCCAGCGCCGGATCGAGCGGCGCCGTGTCCGGACGCGCCGCCTTGGCGCGCGTCGGCTTGGCCGGGTCTTTTTTCGAATGCTTTGCCGGATCGCGCCCTCTCGGCGCGTTCCCTCGATCGGGGCTTTTCGCCATGGCCTCAATATGGGCCGAGTCCGGTAGTCAGGAAAGTACGGCCGTCCGCTCGACAGCGGCCGCGGCCTGAAAATAACGCGGCCTCTCCGTCATCCGCCGCAGCACCACGGCGAACAGCAGCGCCGCGGCGGCGATGACAGCGAGCCGCAGCGCGCTGTCGAACGGCGTGACCTTGAACAGGACGGGGGTCAGAAAAGCGCCCACTAGAGCCACCGCCTCTCCGCGCCGGAAGCCGTCGCGCAAGGCCTCACCGAGCAGCCAGACCATCGGCACCGCTAGGACGACCAAATCGTATTCCAGCATGAACGGCGAGCAGAACGGCACGCAGGCTGCGATCGCCGCTCCCTCCGCCCCGCCCGACCGCTTGGGCGCGCGCTGCCGCAGCGCGCGCACCAGCAGAAACGCCGCCGCGACGCTCACGACCGCCTGCGCTCCATAGGCCAGCGCCAGCGATCCGCCATGCAGGCGCACCGCGCCGTAGACAGTGGCGAAATACTGCAGGTATTGCGGGTTGGTCGGCTCCAACCAATCGCGGCGCGCAACCGCCATGTCGGCCATGAATGCCGGCCAGATGTCGGTCCCGAACGCCAATGTCGCGACCGCCGCCAAGATCGCGACGGTCGCCGCCGCGACGGCGAAACAGCGCCATCGCCCCGCCACGACCAGCGCGAGCGGCACGATGAGTCCGAGCTGTGGCTTGTAGGCCAGGCAACCGAGACACACGCCGGCGAGGGCTGGCCGCCGATCCAGCCAGACTGCTGCACCGCCCAGCAGCGCTGTGCTCAAAAATCCGTTCTGCCCGAAGCCGGCATTGATCATCACTGCGGGGTAACCCAGGAACAGCACCCAGATCGGCCCGCCATCGCGCAGGCGTTTTGGCACCAGCGCGCGCAGTGCCGCGATATAGCCGGCGCAGGTCGCCGCCAACCACAGACACAGCGCCGGAAAATAACCCAGCAACGCGAAGCCGGCGCTCAGCAGCAGGAAGAACGGCGGATAGAAGAAGGCCAGGTATCCCCATCCCGGATCGCCATGCAGAGCGAGCTGCGCCAAGAAATGCGGCTGCTCGCGATAGGCATCCGCGGCGCGCCCTTCCAGCGCCAGCTGACCGGTGGTCCAGAAGCTGACGAAATCGCCCGATATCTTGGAAACGCCGGGGGAGGCCGCCTGCCACTGCACCCACATCACGCAAAAGCTGAGAAAAGCCACCAGTGACAGCGCCTCGCCCAGGCGAAGCAAATAGAATGCGAGACGTGATCGTTTCCCCGACTC
Organism: Xanthobacteraceae bacterium; assembly: GCA_050010955.1. Classification (GTDB taxonomy): domain Bacteria; phylum Pseudomonadota; class Alphaproteobacteria; order Rhizobiales; family Xanthobacteraceae; genus BOG-931. The sequence goes on from JBEKJZ010000059.1 coordinate 25,392, forward strand.
TTGCAGCTTGAGCGGTGACAGGGAGTCGACGCGTAAGGCAGGACCGATCGTCGACATGCGTGCCGGGCTGGTTGGTTTCGGCGCGCATCGTGGTCCGCCAGCTTTAACATTGATTTAACAAATCCGGGCCGCGGCAAGGCCGCGGTCCACCTCTCAAAATCCGTACACGACCTGCCGCACGTGCTCGACTTCCGGCGGCGCGGCAAAGCAATGGCCGACAAGTTTCCGCCATTCCTGGAAATCGGGGGATCCGCGAAAGTCGACGTTGTGGTTCTCGACGGTTTCCCAGGCGACGAACAAACGGTAGCGGATCGGCTTTTCGATCGAGCGGCGAAGTTCCATGCCGCGGCAGCCTTTGGCGCGTTGGAAGATCGGCGCGGCTTTTTTCACGCCGCTTTCGAACTCCTCCTCCATGCCGGGCTTGACGTCGATCTGCGCGATTTCGGTGATCATGGCGGACTCCTGCAATGAGAGCGATCCAGTCGTGAGTCAGGGAACTTTGGCGGTTGTCGGCACCGGACAGGCATGCGAGATGGGGGGTTAAATATTCGCTGGGCGATCGCTAAATACGCAGTTATTCACCCTCCAAAACGCGGGCTTACCATGATCGACGTGTATTATTGGACGACGCCGAACGGCCACAAGATCACGATTTTTCTCGAAGAAGCCGGACTGCAGTACAAGATCGTTCCGATCAATATCGGCAAGGGCGAGCAGTTCCAGGCGGAATTTTTGGCGGTCGCGCCGAACAACCGCATTCCCGCCATCCTCGACCGGGCGCCCGCCGACGGCGGCAAGCCGATCTCGGTGTTCGAGTCCGGCGCGATCCTGCTCTATCTCGCCGACAAGGCCGGCAAGTTCATCGGCAAGGACCTGCGCGCGCGGACTGAAACCATGCAATGGCTGTTCTGGCAGATGGGCGGGCTCGGCCCCATGGCCGGACAGTACAACCATTTCGGCAATTACGCGCCGGAGAAAATCCCCTACGCCATCGACCGCTACCGCAACGAGGTCAACCGCCTGTTCGGCGTGATGAACAAACGGCTCGCCGACCGCCAATATCTCGCCGGGGATTATTCCATCGCCGACATGGCGAGCTATCCCTGGGTCGTTCCCTGGGAACGGCAAGGCCAGAACATCGCCGACTTCCCGCACCTCAAGCGCTGGCTGGAGGCGATCGCCGCGCGCGACGCCGTCAAGCGCGCCTACGCCAAAGCAAAGGAAGTCAATCCGAACCCGGGCGGGATTCGCACCGCGGAGGAACGCGCCATCCTGTTCGGCCAGACCGCGCAGTCCATCGAGCGCATGGCGTCGCGGTAGTTGTTATCCGCCCACGCTGGCGCGGGGCAGGAGGGTTAGTGCTGCCGCACGATGACACGCGTGCCGAGCGGCGCGCGATCGTAGAGGTCGATCACATCGTCGTTGACAAGGCGGAAACACCCGGACGAAACGGCGTGCCCGATGGTCTCCGGCGCGTTGGTGCCATGGATGCGGTACACGGTTTTGCCGAGATACATGGCGCGGGCGCCGAGCGGATTGCCCGGTCCGCCGGCCATGAAGCGCGGAAGATAAGGCTGGCGCTCGATCATCTCCGGCGGCGGCACCCAATCCGGCCACTCGGCCTTGCGCGCGATCTGCAACAGACCGGCCCAAGTGAAGCCGTCGCGGCCGACGCCGATGCCGTACCGCAGCGCGCGCGTCTCGCTCTCGATCAGATAGAGATGGCGCTCGCCAGTTTCGATGATGATGGTGCCGACCGGATGTTGCGAGCGATAGAACACCGCCTGGCGCTGAAATTGCTCGGCGAGATTGTCGTCAGAATTGCCGTGGTCGATGCCGGGCGGGACATCCTCGATCGTGGGCTGAAAAATGGAGTTGAGCAGCGTTTGCGGCTGGCCCGGAGCCGGCGCCGACAGAAGCCAAAGGAACGCCGCGCCGATCCATGCCAGACAGCCGACACGCCTTGCTACGCTCTTCATCATTCGTGGTCGCATCATGGCGATATTGTTGACCGGGAGCCGCGCGCTTTCAATAGCCGAAATGCACAGCTCCCTCGGGGGAGCAATGAAATCGCGGCCTACTGCGTGGCGCCGCCGAAATAGCCGGCAATTTTCCAGCCGCTCGCTTCCTTGGCGTAGCACATCTGGTCGCCGCCGAGGCCTGAGAACGAATCCGCAGGCACGAAGCCGGATTTGCCGGAGGGGGCCGCCACATGCAGGAACGCCGGCTGGCTCGGGTCCTGCGGCGGGGCGCTGTCGGGCAGCACGCGCACAAGCGTCAGGCCGAGCTTCTCGACAACCGGCGCGTTCGGCTGCGCTGCGCTGCGCATCTCAACACCGTCGGAGATCGGATAGCCCCACTCGGGCGGCTCGGTCTGCGTGGCCTGGAGGAGGGCTTCGAAGGCCTTCGGGTCGACGCTCGGGTCCGCCGGAGCGCAGATCACGCCCGGATGCTCGGGCAAGGGCGCACCGGTGGAATCGTTGGCATAGCCGGCCAAGACATCCCAGCCGGATCCGTCCTTGGCATCGAGATCGATGGCCATGGCGAGATTGGCGATTCCGGATTTGCGCTTGTCCGCCAAATCCTTGTCCTGCATCCAAAAGAAGCCCTGGGACACGACCAACTTGGCCAGCGCGGCGCGGTCCTTGTGCTGGACGACGTCGGCGAGTTGCTTGCGGAACGCCACGAAGCTCGGCTCGTCGTAGCGGCCCGGCGGCGTCACCGCGACCGCCTGGTAGGGCTTCACTGGCGGCATTGGCGGCGGCTTGAAGCCGCCCGGAGGCAGCGGCACTTGCTCAGACTGCCCTTGCGCGAGGCCGAACTCGGGAACCAACGTCGCCGTCGCAAGTGCGGTGAGCATCAGGGTCGTGGCGATCAAGAGCGGGCGCATTGCGTGGGGCTCCGGGTTGGACTTCGGCACAATGGAGTAGCCGCAATCGCTCAACCGATATGGGCCAATTGCGACCGAGGTGCGGCAGTCCGCCGCAGGCTGGTGCGGCCTATTTCAAGCCGAAATAGGCGCGGCGCAGCGCGTCGTTTTCTTGCATCGCGGCGACCGTGCCGGCAAAACCGATTTGGCCATTGTCGAGCGTGTAGACGCGATCGGCCAGTACGAGGAATTTCACGTTCTGCTCGGCAATCAGGAGAGCGAGCTGCTTTTCACGAAACTGCGCGAGCACTCCGATCACCTCCTTGACATAGCGTGGCGAAAGGCCGGCCGAAGGCTCGTCCATGATGAGCAGGCGCGGATTGCCGACCAGCGCCTTGGCGATCCCCAGCATCTTGCGCTGACCGCCGGACAGGCTGCCGGCGGGCGCGCGCCGGCGCTCGGCCAGGGCCGGGAATACCGCATAGAGTTCGTCAATCCGCTCCCGGGCGCGGTGCTTCGGCAAGAACTGCGCGCCGATCAGGATATTCTCTTCAACGGTGAGGCCGGGAAATCCGGAAGTTTCCGACATGAAGACGATGCCGCGCCGTACTCGCTGATCGGTGCGCAGCCGGGTGATGTCTTCGCCGGCGAAATCGATGCGGCCCGCCCACACCTCGACCAGGCTCATGATCGCTTTCAACAAGGTCGTCTTGCCCGCGCCGTTGGCGCCGAGCAGCACCACCGATTCGTGCTCGTGAATCCGCAGATCGACGTCCCACAACACCTGCAGGCGCCGATAGCCGGCGGCGATGCCGGCGACCTCGAGCAGCGGCCGTGGCGCGTCAGGTGGCATTCTCGTCTCCGAGGAACACCTCAACGACCTGCGGATTGCGCGAGGCGTCCGCCAGCCGGCCTTCGAAGATTTCCTTGCCTGCGTTCATGACGATGATGCGGTCCGTGATCTGATCGATGAATCCCATCAGGTGCTCGACGACGAGAAGCGCAATTCCGGAGCGCGCCAGCTCCTTCAGCTTGATCGCCACGCGCTCGAGCTCCGCGGGATTAAGGCCCGCGGCAAGCTCGTCGACCAGCAGAAGCCGTGGGCCGGTCGCCAAGGCGCGCGCCAGGTCGAGCATCTTTTGATGCGCGCTGTTGAGCTGGCCGGCGGGCTGATCGGCGAATGCGGCAAGATCGAGCGAGGAAAGCAGCGTCTCGGCGTCGCGAGGGCGTTCGCGGCTAGCTCCGTAAGCGATCGCGATCTCGACGTTCTCGCGCACGGTCAGGGTGAGAAACGGCCGCGGCACCTGGAAGGTGCGATTGATTCCCACGTGCACGAGCCGGTGCGATGCCAAGCCGCCGATCGAGCGCCCTTCGAAACGGATCGTGCCGCCGTCGGGCCGATAGAGGCCGGAAACGACATTGATGCAGGTGGTCTTGCCCGACCCGTTCGGTCCGACCAGACCGAGAATTTCGCCGGCGCCGACGCGAAGGCTCAGCGCATCGAGCGCGCGAAAGCCGCCAAAGCGCTTGACCAGACCGTCGACGGCGAGCAGGGGCGCGGGCTCAGGGGACATCGATCCCCCATCGTTGCAGCAACGAGGCGAGCCCGTTCGGCAGGAACATCACCAGGCCCATGATCAGGGCGCCGTACAGCAGCTGAAAGTACTGCGGTGTCGAAATTCCCACCGCGTTGTAGATGCCGTAGAGAATAATCACGCCGAGTATCGGCCCGGTCACCGTGGCGTTGCCGCCGAAAAGCGCGAACACGATGGCGAAAATCGTAAACTCGACGCTGAAGACCGTCTCCGGATAAAACACCGACACGTACCAGGCGAAGACGCCGCCGGCGAGGCCGGCGACCAGGGCGCTCAACAGCCAAGCGATGATGCGCTCGCGCACCACATTGATCCCCGCCATTCCGGCGCTGATCGGATCCTCGCGAATGGCCTTCAGCGCCATGCCGAAATGCGAATTGCGCAGGTAGATCACCAGACCGATGGTCGCCGCCAGCACCGCGAGCGCCGTGCCGTAGGCGAGCGCCGGATCGAACACGCCGCTCAGGCTGATGCCGTAAGGACCCTTGGTGATGCTTTCCAGGTTTGGATTCGACACCACCTGGAACACCGCCAGCGCGGCGGCGAGATTGGCGATGGAGAAATAGGCGCCCGACAGACGAAACAGCGGCGTCGACAAAACCGCCAACGCCACGGCGGCGCCGCCGCCAACCGGCAGCGCGATGAGCGGTGGCGCGTGCAGATGGATCACCATCAGCGAGAAGCCGTAGGCGCCGGCGCCGAAAAATCCGACATAGCCGAACGGCAGGTAACCGGTAAAACCGTAAATGACATTGAGACCCTGCGTCAGCGTCATGAAAATCATGAAATTGAACAGCAACAGCTGATTGCCGTAGACGCTCGGCAGGATCGCGAAGGCCGCGACGACCGGCAGCAAAATCAGCAAAACATGACGCACGATCCTAGGCACGGCGCACCCGCCTTCCGAGCAGACCGCTGGGCCGAACCAGGAGGATCGCGATGAGCAGAACGTAGGGCAGGAGATTGGCCCAGGAGCTGTAGAAACTCTGCATGAACATGTAGGAGATGCCGTAGACTATTCCTCCCAGCACCGTGCCGAGCGGATTGCCGAGCGAGCCGATGACGATGACGGCGAACGCCGTCACGGTCACTTCGCCCCCCATGGCCGGGGTTATGCTGCCGAGCATGAAGGGGGCGAAGACGCCGGCGGCGGCCGCTAAACCGAGGCCGATGCCGAAGGCGACGGCGGATACGCGGTGGACGTTGATGCCGGTCGCGATCGCCTCGTCGCGGTTGTCCATGACCGCGCGGGTGAGATAACCGAGACGGGTGCGGTACAGATAAACATAGACCAGCAGTACGGCGCAGCCGCTGGCGACCCCGCTCGCCACCCACGATGCCGGAAAAGTCTGGCCCAGCAGCTCGACCGGACCGGTGTCGACCTTACGACCGGCAAAGAAACCGGCGACCGCGGCAACCGCGCGGCCGAGCTGGTCGCCGGGTATCGATCTCTCGCTGGTGCCGAAGGCGATGGTGGTCACCGCCTCGATCACCTGCGACAGGCCGAAGAACAGAATGAACGACAGCATTTCCGGATCTTTGGCGCGCAGCAG
>JBEKJZ010000060.1:0-22112 GCA_050010955.1 Xanthobacteraceae bacterium
CCGTCGACCGACACCCAGGCCGATTACGGTCCGATGATCACCAAGGCACATCTCGACAAGGTCAAAAGCTACGTCGACCTCGGTGTCAAGGAAGGCGCCAAGCTCGTGGTCGACGGCCGTAATTTCAAGCTGCAGGGCTATGAGCACGGCAACTTCATGGGCGGCTGCCTGTTCGATCACGTCACGCCCGACATGCGCATCTACAAGGACGAGATTTTTGGCCCGGTGCTCTCGGTGGTGCGCGCCAAAGACTACGAAGAGGCGGTGCGGCTGCCGTCCGAACACGATTACGGCAACGGCGTCGCCATTTTCACCCGCGACGGCGACGCCGCACGCGATTTCGTCAGCCGCGTCGAGGTCGGAATGGTGGGCGTGAATTTCGCGATCCCCGTGCCGCTCGCCTATTACACCTTCGGCGGCTGGAAGCGCTCCGGCTTCGGCGACCTCAACCAGCACGGCCCCGATGCGGTGCGTTTCTATACCAAGACCAAGACGGTGACCGCGCGCTGGCCCTCGGGCATCAAGGACGGCGCCGACTTCGTCATCCCGACGATGAAGTAGCCGAGCGGCGCCGCCCGACCGCGCCGTCGAGCCAGGCGATCAGATCGCGCGTCACTGCGTCGCGATTGGTTTCGTTCAAGGTTTCGTGGCGCGCGTCCGGGTAGACCTTGTGCACCACCTGTCTGATGCCGGCGGCCCGATAGGCCTCGATCAGCTGACCGATGTTGTCGCTCACCGGATCGCGGCTGCCGTTGAAGATGTAGATCGGCAGGTCTTTCGGGATCCGCGCCTGCCGCGACGGCTGGGCGGTTTCGCGCAGCCCTTCCAGCAGGTCGATATAGAGTTGCACAGTCGATTCAAAACCGCATAACGGGTCGGCGATGTATTTGTCGACTTCGGCGGTGTCGCGTGACAGCCAGTCGAACGCCGTGCGCGCCGGCTTGAACGGCTTGTTGAACGCGCCGAAGAACAGCGCCTGCATCACCGGGCTGTGGCCGCGTTGCCCGAGGCGGAGCCGCTCCAGCCGCGCCAGCAAAAGCCCGATCGGCGCGATCGGCGGCGGCTTGCCGTTCGAGGCCGAGAGCACCGCGCCGGCGAGCGCGTCGCCGTGTTCGCTGATGAAATATTGCACCATGAACGAGCCGAGCGAGTGACCGAGCAGCACGATCGCAACGCCCGGATGGTCGGCGGCGATGCGGCGGTTAATGAGCCAAAGATCGTCGATGCATTTCTGCCAGCCGTCGCGCTCGGCGAAAAACCCGAGATCATCCGGTGTTTGCGCGGTGCGGCCATGGCCGCGATGGTCGTCGGCATAGACCGCGTAGCCGGCGCGGGTGAGCGCCTCCGCCACGCGGGCATACCGCACCGCATGCTCGGCGAGCCCATGCGCGATCTGCACCACCGCCTTCGGCGGCCCGTCGGGAAGCCAGCGATAGACAAAGAGCGACACGCCGTCCGCCGTCGCCAGCGTGAATGTGGAAGCCTGCATCGCCCCCTCCCCCGAAGGTCGGTTTTGCGGGCTTATACCGGGGATTGATGGCAGCCGGTACATGCTTGTGAGGTTGCCGCCGGCCGCGCCCGGCCTTATTGTTCGCGAAATTCGGCCGATCTCGGCATTCGCCGGCTATGAGGTGCCGCTGTCGTGAGCCCGTTGGACTTGATCTTGCCGGTCGGCGGAATTGCCCTGATCGTCCTGGTCGTCTGGCTCGTCGGCGGGCTGAGAAATGCCAGCATCGACGACGCCGATACCGTTCGCCGCCACCTTGCGCTCGACCATCCGGAATTCGAGCCCGGCGAGCTGCGGCTGGCGGCGGACAAGCGCAGCGCGCTCGCCGTCGATCGGGTCGAGCGCCGTATCGCCGCCCTGTTCGCGCTGGGCGACCGCGTCACCATCCGCATCGTCGCGCCGGGCGATCTCGCCGGCGTTACGGCTCATGGCGGCGACCTCGTCCTCACGCTCACCGATCTCGGCGCGCGCCGGCTCATTTTGCGGCTCGGCGATGCGGAAGCGGCCCAGGCCTGGGCGGCGCGGTTGGAGCGGTTGCTGATCCGGTCGACCGAAACACAGGCAGGCCGCAGCGCGGCCGCGCTTGCATCACGACTCTTCCCGATCCCGTTGCGCTCGCGGTGCCGGCGTTCATCGTCTTGGTGATCGCCGAGATCGTCATTGCCCGCATGCGCAACAGCGTCAGCTACGAGCTGCGCGACACGACCGCCTCGCTGCTGATGGGTCTCGGCAACTTCGCGCAGGGGCTCGCCACCGCCGGGTTATTGTATTTGGCCACCGCCTGGGTGTGGCAATTTCGGTTGTTCGAGATCGGCTACACCTGGTGGGCGTTTCTCGCGATCTTCCTGGCCGAGGACCTTTGCTATTACTGGTTCCATCGCCTTAGCCACGAGCACCGCATCTGGTGGGCGGCCCACGTCAACCACCATTCGTCGCAGCATTACAACCTCTCGACCGCGCTGCGCCAGACCTGGACCGGGAATCTGGCGCTGACCTGGGTGGTCTGGCTGCCGCTGGCGCTGATCGGCTTTCCGCCGGCGTTGATCATTTTCGAAAAAGGCATCAGCCTCATTTATCAGTTCTGGATCCACACCGAGCAGGTGCACCGGCTGCCGCGTTGGTTCGAGGCCGTGTTCAACACGCCGTCGCACCACCGCGTGCATCATGCGACCAATCCCCGCTATCTCGACCGCAATTACGCCGGCATCTTGATCATCTGGGACAAGCTGTTCGGCACTTTCGTGCCGGAAGACGACACCGAGCCGTGCCGTTACGGCATCGTCAAGAACCTCGGCACATTCAATCCATTACGCATCGCCTTCCATGAATGGGCCGGGATCGTCCACGACGTACGCGCGGCCGGCAATTGGCGCGAACGGCTCGGCTACGTGTTCGGCCCGCCCGGCTGGAAGCCGGACGGCTCAGGCACCACCTCTGCGGCGATACGCGCCGCCTGGCGCGCGCGAGCCAGGGCTGCCAGTGTGCCTTCTTCGACACGGGTCCCACAAAAGGGTTGATGTCGGTCAGGAATATTGCCGCAAAAGGGGTATTGGGCCTCGGTAAACGGCTTTGGGGGCTTCTTTTGCGGCCGCATTTCCGGTTTTCTAATTGGCGATGAGCACATTGATTGAGTTGAGGCTTAGGAGAGCACGCGCGGCAAAGGTCGCCGCCGCATTGCTGGCGCTTACCGCGTTTGCCACGCTTGCCGGCTGCGCCAGCAAACCTCCGCCCGAACCGCCGGTCGCGGCGGCTCCGCCACCGCCCCCGCCTCCTCCCCCGCCGCCTCCGGTCGATCTGGCCGGCCGCTGGCGGCTTGCGGCAGCCGGCGGCGGCGCCTGCTTCATGACTTTCGGCAATGCCCCCGGCGCCGTCCAAGGCACCATCGCGCCCGAAGGCGGCTGCCCCGGCAATTTCTTCACCAGCCGCAAGTGGACTTTCGAGCACGGCGCACTGACCATCCACGACCATAAGGGCCAGCCGCTGGCGCAGGTTTCGTTCTCCGACGGCCGCTTCGTCGGGCAAGCGACTGCCGGAGGAGAAATATCGCTGTCGCGTTAGGCTGATCGATCCATGTCTGAATATCAGCTCTACTGTTTCGCCCAGTCCGGCAACGCCTATCGCGCCGCGCTGATGCTCAATCTTGTCGGCGCCGACTGGCAGCCGATCTTCGTCGACTTCTTCAAGGGTGAAACGCGCACGGCGGAATACCGCTCAACCGTCAACGAAATGGGCGAGGCCCCGGTGCTCGTTCACGGAACCAAGAAACTCAGCCAGTCCGGCGTGATCCTGACCTATCTCGCCGAGCACTCGGGAAAATTCCTGCCACCCGGCGAAGACGAGCGGCTCGAAGCTCTGCGCTGGATCATTTTCGACAACCAGAAGCTCAACGGCTCTCTTGCCTCGTACCGCTACCTGTACAGTCTTGCGAAGCCGAAAGGTGATCCGGCCGTGCTCGCCTTCCTCAAGGCCCGGATCGACAATGCGCTCGGCATTCTCGACAAGCGCCTCGCCCCTCGCGCCTACGTGCTCGGGCTGGAGCCGACCATCGCCGATCTCTCGCTGGTCGGATATCTTTATTATCCGCGGGAGGAATTCGGCTTCGACATGGCCGCCGAATACAAAAACATCGGCGCCTGGCTTGAGCGCATCAAGGCCCTGCCCGGCTGGGCGCATCCCTACGATCTGATGCCCGGTTATCCGCTGCCGCAATGATCCGCCGCGTCGGGCGATTAGAACGCATCACAACCGCGCAAAAGTTCCTCGAGTCGAAAAGATCATGCGCCACTAAGACCCGCTTCGTTACAGGGGGATGTCCAGCTCCTTGGGCGGGACAGGTTTCGCAGCGGGGGCAATTTTTGCCGCTGGCGCGGCGGGTGTCTCCACTTTCGGCGTCGCGGCCTTGACTTGCGGCGGCTGCTCCGGCTGCGCTGCGATCTTCGGCTCAGGCGGCGGCGGCGGCTGCGGCTCCGGCTCGTTGGCGTATTTGGCCACAAGCGCCCGGGCGTCGGCGACGAGCTTGCCGCCGTTGACTTTGCGTTCCCGCATTTGCCGCAGCCATGTCGCGATCACCGGCTCGGTGGCCTTGCGCCAAGGCGCGATCTGTTCCGCAGTCAGCGTTGTCACCGCATCGCCGCGCTGCCGCACCATATCGGCGACGGCGGCGGCGTCGAGATCCCACATTGCGCCCGCCATGCCGGCCGCGGTTTGCCGCGAATTATTGTTGATCACCGACTTGAGCTCCTGCGGCAACCGGTCATAGGCCGCTTTGTTCATCGCCAGCACGAACGCCGTCGTGCTCAACGACGACTCGGCGAAATCGGTGTGGGTCTTGAGCAGATCGTGCAGCCTCAAGCCCGGCACGACATCCCACGGATCGAGACAACCGTCGATCGCGTGCGCGGCGATCGCCGTCGGCACCTGCGGGATCGGTGCGGTCACGCCCTGCCCGCCGAGGGCGCGCACCGTCTCGCCGGCGAGGCGGTTCGGCACGTGCAGCTTGAGCCCTTTCAGATCGCCGACGGACTGGATGGTGCGGTTAGCGTGCAGGACACCATGGTCGCGGCACGAGAAGCAGATCGGATGAACCTCGCGGAATTCGTCCTGCAGATTTGCCGACGCGTAATCCTGGATCGCCTTGGAATTGACCAGCGCGCGGTGCGACGGCACGAACGGCAGCTCGAAGGCTTCGATCCTGGCGAAGCGTCCGGGCGTGCTGCCGGGCACCGCCCAGACGATATCGGCGAGCCCGTCGCGCGCCTGGTCGAACAGTTGCGCCGGAGCGCCGCCGAGCTGCATCGAGGGAAAGATGTCGATGCGGATGCGCCCGGCCGATTCTGCTTCGACCTTGCGCGCCCAGGGCGCGAGAAACTTGTTGTGCCCGCTCGATACCGCCGAGAAGAAGTGATGCAGCTTGAGCGTCACTTGCGGCGCGTCGGCCCGCGCCAGCCGGAGCACGGCGGGCGATGCCGCGGACGCGATCATCGAGGCCAGAAGCGTGCGGCGGGCAAGTTGCATGGTCCCCTCGAACGCTCACAAGCTCGAGCGATGCGGCTCAATTGAGGCGCGAGGGTCGCTCTTCGTTTTCGGCGGAGTGGGCAATGCCGGGAGGCGCCGGCGTCGACGGTGCGGCGGCAGCTTGCGTCGCCGCTTCCACCTTGCTCTCGCGCGACCGTTGCTCGTAACCACGATAGGACAACCAGCCGAACGGCAAGCTCACGAGATAGGCGAGCGTCCCGGCGGTGAGCAGCACCCACGGATAGGCAATGAGCAGCGCCACGGCCAGCACCATCACCACGACCAGCGGCCCCACCATTTCCGGTGGCACCCGCTGGCCGACGCGCTTGCCGGAAAAGACCGGCAGCCGCGACACCATGAGGCAGGCGACGGCCAGCGTGTAAGCGAGCGTCAGCCAGGTCAAAAATGGCGATCGCGGAACGCCGAGAAACGCCGCATAGATCGGCAGCAGCACGATGATGGCGCCGGCCGGCGCCGGCACGCCGACAAAGAAATTGCTGGCCCAGGCGGGCCGCTCCGGATTGTCGATCATCACATTGAAGCGGGCGAGCCGCAGCCCTGCGCAAATGGCAAACACCATCGCCGCGATCCAGCCGCCCGATTTCAGATCGTGCAGGCCCCAGAAATAGAGGATCAGCGCCGGAGCAACGCCGAAATTGACGAAGTCGGACAGGCTGTCCAGTTCGGCGCCAAACCGCGACGTTCCTTTCAACAACCGCGCCAGGCGGCCGTCGATGCCGTCGAGGATGGCGGCAAACACGATGGCCGCGAGCGCCAACCCATAGCGGTTCTCGAATGCCAGGCGGATCGCGGTCAGGCCGGCGCACAATGCCAGCAATGTCACGAGATTCGGCGCCAGCGTACGAACCGGAATGCGGCGGAATCGCCGCCGGCGCAGCCGCCGGTTCTCAAGCGGGGACAGATCTGCCATGCCGGCAATATAGCGTTTCCGCCATGGCACCGCCATGCGCTGTGGCAAACTAGTTGCCCGTCGCGTTAATGCTTTCTCAGCTCACGTCGAACGCCTGGCCCTCCGGCAAAGGCTTGATCTCGGCGAGCACGGTCTCGCCGGCGATGGCGGTCTGGCCCTCGGCGACCAGCGGCCGCGTAGCCGCCGGCAGATAAACATCGACCCGCGACCCGAAGCGGATCATGCCGATGCGTTGACCGGCGCCGACCGCCTCGCCCGCACGCACGAACGGCACAATGCGCCGCGCGACCAGACCCGCGATCTGGATCACGGCGATGCGCACGCCGCTGCCGGTGGCGATGACGAAGGAATTGCGCTCGTTGCTCTCGCTTGCCTTGTCGAGATCGGCGCTGATGAAGGCGCCGGCCCGGTAGACCATGCGTTCGATCCGCCCGGCGAGCGGGCTCCTGTTCACATGGCAATCGAATACGCTCATGAAGATGGAAATGCGCGGCAACGGCAGGCCGCCGAGCTCGAGCTCCTCTGGCGGCACGGCGTCGGCGATGCGGCTGATGCGGCCATCCGCCGGCGCCACCACGACGCCATTCCGCGCCGGCGTGACCCGGGCCGGGTCGCGGAAAAAATAGACGCACCACAGCGTGGCGACGACGCCCAGCCAACCGAGCGGCGGCCACAGCCAGAAAAGTACGAGGCTCGCCAGCGCGAAGCCGCCGATGAAGGGATAGCCTTCCCGGTTGATCGGCGCGAGCTGCGAGCGGATGGAGTTGATGACGGACATTAGCTGATCATAACGAATTGCGGAGTCATTCCGCAGCGTCTGCGGCGGCAGGCAGGAGTTCCTCCTCTGCGTCCGGCGGGTTGCGATTGGGTGCCGCGGTTTCCTCCTCGACCTCGGCGAGAATTTCGCGCGCCATCTGCGCCTCGCGCTGGCGGTTCCACATGCTGGCATACAGACCGCCGTGTGCGAGAAGATCATTGTGGGTGCCGCGCTCCACGATCACGCCCTGATCGAGCACCAGAATCTCGTCGGCGCTGACGATGGTCGAGAGCCGGTGCGCGATCACCAGCGTGGTCCGATTCTTTGACACGCGGTCGAGCGCGTCCTGGATGTCGCGCTCGGTGTGGCTGTCGAGCGCGGAAGTCGCCTCGTCGAGCAGCAGGATCGGCGGCGCCTTGAGGATGGTGCGAGCGATGGCGACGCGCTGCTTCTCGCCACCGGACAGTTTCAGACCGCGCTCGCCGACCTCGGTCTCGTAACCCTTCGGCGACAGCCGGATGAAACCGTCGATCTGTGCGAGACGCGCCGCCTCTTCGACCTCGGCATCGCTGGCATCCCATTGGCCGTAGCTGATATTGTAGCGGATGGTGTCGTTGAACAACACGGTATCCTGCGGCACCATGCCGATGGCGGCACGCAGCGAGGCCTGCGTGACGTCGCGGATATCCTCGCCGTCGATGAGGATGCGGCCGCCGGTCACGTCATAGAAGCGGAACAGCAACCGCGAAATCGTCGACTTGCCGGCGCCGGAAGGCCCGACGATGGCGACGGTGCGCCCGGCCGCCACCTCGAAGTTCAGTCCCTTGAGGATCGGCCGCGCCGGCTCATAGGCGAATGAGACATTCTCGAAGCGGATCGTGCCGCTGCGCACCTTGAGCGGACGGGCATCCGGCCGATCTTCGATCTCCGCCTTGCGCGCCAGGATCGCGAACATGTTCTCGATATCGATCACCGCCTGCTTGATCTCGCGGTAGACCATGCCCATGAAGTTCAGCGGCTGATACAGCTGGATCATCATGGCGTTGATCATGACGAAGTCGCCGACCGTATTAGTGCCGGCCTCGACGCCGCGGGCGCAGAGCACCATCGCCGCCGCGAGCCCGATGGCGAAGACAACCGCCTGGCCGGCATTCAGCACCGCCAGCGAGGTATAGGCCTTGACGCTGGCGTCCTCGTAGCGCGCCATCGAGCGGTCGTAACGCTTGGCCTCGCGCTGCTCGGCGGAGAAATATTTGACCGTCTCGTAGTTGAGCAGCGAATCGATCGCCTTGGTGTTGGCGTCGTTGTCGCTGTCGTTCATCTTGCGGCGGATGCCGATGCGCCACTCGGTGGCATAAAAGGTGAACCCGACATAGAGCGCGACGGTGATCATGATCACCACCACGTAGCGCCAGTCGAAATGGAACAGCAGCACCCAGACGATCAAAGCCAGTTCGACGATGGTCGGGAGAAGCTGCAGCAGCACCATGCGCACGATGGTCTCGATGGCGTTGCGCCCGCGCTCGAGGATGCGCGTCAGGCCGCCGGTTTTGCGCTCGAGATGGTATCGCAGTGACAACAGGTGCATGTGCTCGAAGGTGAGCAGCGCAAGCCGCCGCACCGCGTTCATTGCCACCTTGGCAAAAATGCCGTCGCGCCATTGCGTCAGCACCCCCATCAGGATGCGGATGCCGCCGTAGGCGAGCGTCATCACCACCGGCGCCGCCATCGCCCAGGCCAGCCAATTGTTGGCCCCGATCGGGGCGGTGCCATGGCCGGCCAGCGCATCGGTCGCCCATTTGAAGGTAAACGGCACCGCGATGGTCGCCAATTTGGCGGCGAAGACCAGCACCGTCGCGAACACCACGCGAGCCTTCAGGTCGCGGCGATCTGCCGGCCAGATGTAGGGCCACAGATGGAACAGCGTCGAGAACAGCGCCGCACCGCGGGCGGACACTTCGCGGCGCGGCTGGGGAGGGTGTTTTATGTCGTGCATTCCAGGCCGTGACCTCGACGACCCCGTGCCGGCCGCCTTTAGCCGTCATATAGAGACTTTCGCCCTCTCCTGCACCCGCGGGTCGGGCCGGGTTGCAGGCCATTCGCGGCCGATTTCAGCCCCGCCTCTTTGATTCGCAGCTTGCAGGAGGCGCGAATCAACGCCACATCTATCCCTCCATGAGTGTTGACTCCATGAGCAAAATCAATGCGATCTGCGTCTATTGCGGATCGAATGCGGGCACCGACCCGGCCTTCGTCAAGGCCGCGCAGGGCTTCGGCAAAATCCTCGCCGAAAACGGCATTCGGCTGGTCTATGGCGGCGGCTCCATCGGTCTGATGGGAGCGGTCGCCGGCGCGATGATGAAGCACGGCGGCGCGGCGACCGGCATCATTCCGGAGTTCCTGACCGAGCAAGAGCGGCCGCGGCGGCGCGGCCAGGAACTGATCGTCACCGGCGACATGCACGAGCGCAAGCGCACGATGTTCGAGCGCGCCGATGCCTTCGTCGCCTTGCCGGGCGGTCTCGGCACGCTTGAGGAGCTGGTCGAGCAGCTTACCTGGGCGCAGCTCGGCCGCCACAAGAAACCGATCCTGGTCGCCAATATCAACGGCTTCTGGGACCCGCTGCTCGGGCTGATGGCGCACATGCGCGCGCTCGGCCTGGTTCCGCCGCCGGTGGACGGCGTCGATCTATTGGTCGCCGACCGCATCGAAGACATCCTGCCGAAGCTGCGCAAAGCCGTGCGCGCGGTGAGCGAGGCGGAGAAGCAAATGGCGGTTCCGGCGGAGCGGTTGTAACGGCTACTCTGCCCCTTCCCGCACAAAGGTCACCGCCTCGATGCGGTTGCCGTCCAGATCACGGATGAAGGCAGCGTAATAGGTGGCGTGGTATTGCGGCCGCAGCCCCGGTGCGCCATCGGACCTGCCGCCGGCTTTGAGCGCCGCGGCATGGAAGGCATCGACCGCGGCTGTGTCCGGCGCGCGCAGGCAAATATGCACGCCGCTATCCGACGCCACTTCGTCCATGGCGTTTCGCTGGTTTAGCCAGAATTCTGGATGTTTCTTGCCGAAACCGACCGCCGCATCCGGCCACTCCCGCAGCTTGGCGAAGCCAAGCGGCGCCAGCACCGCGGCGTAGAACGCCTGGGCCTTGCCGAGATCGCGCACTGCGATGGAGACGTGGTCGATCATAGCGGGCCTCTCCTGCCTCACCCCGGCGCGCCCGACTTCAAGAGCTTGTAGACGATCGAATCCATCAGCGCCTGGAACGACGCGTCGATGATGTTCGCCGAGACGCCGATCGTCGTCCAGTGATCGCCGGTCTCGTCGGCGCTCTCGATCAACACCCGCGTGACCGCCTCGGTGCCGGCGTTGAGGATACGCACGCGGTAATCGGTGAGTTCGAGCCCGGTGATGTAGCTCTGATATTTGCCGAGGTCCTTGCGCAGCGCGAGGTCGAGCGCGTTGACCGGACCGATGCCTTCGGCGGCGGAAATCAACAGCTCGTCGCCGACCCTAACTTTCACCACGGCCATGCTCACGGTAACGCGCTCGCCCTTGGCGTTGATGCGCTGCTCGACGCTGACGTCGAATTTTTCCACGTCGAAGTAGCGCGGCACCTTGCCAAGAAGGCGCCGGGCGAGCAGCTCGAAGGAAGCATCCGCCGTTTCATAGGCGTAGCCGATCGCTTCGCGTTCCTTGACTTCCTCGAGCAGGCGGGCGAGCCGCGGATCGTCCTTGTCGACGGCGAAACCGATGCGGTCGAGTTCGGCCAAGAGGTTCGCCTTTCCGGCCTGGTCGGACACCAAAAGCTTGCGCTTGTTGCCGACGGTATCCGGCGCCACATGCTCGTAGCTCGCCGGTTCGTCAACGCCGGCGTTCAATTCCTTCATGATCGCGGAAGCATGAATTCCGGCCTTGGTGGCGAACGCGCTTTCGCCTACGTACGGCGCATAGCGGTTCGGCGCGCGATTGAGGACTTCTTCCAACATACGGGAAACGCGCGTGATTTTCTTGAGCGCCTCGTCCGACACGCCGATGTCGAATTTTTCGGCATAATCCGGCTTGAGCTTCAGCGTCGGAATGATGGAGACGAGATTGGCGTTGCCGCAGCGCTCGCCCAGGCCGTTGAGCGTGCCTTGGATTTGCCGGGCGCCCGCGCGCACCGCGGCAAAGCTGTTTGCCACGGCCTGCTCGGTATCGTTATGCGCGTGAATGCCGACATGGTCGCCGGGGATTTCTTTACAGACCTCGCCGACGATTTTCTCCACCTCGTGCGGCAGCGTGCCGCCGTTGGTGTCGCACAGCACCACCCAGCGCGCGCCTTCCTCGTGGGCCGCCTTGGCACAGGCGAGCGCATAGGCCGGATTGGCCTTGTAGCCGTCGAAGAAATGCTCGCAATCGAGCAGCACCTCGCGGCCTTTGGCCTTGGCGGCGCGCACGCTGTCGCGGATCGAGGCGAGGTTCTCTTCCTCGGTGGTCTCCAGCGCCACCCGCACGTGATAATCCCAGGACTTGGCGACGAAGCAGATGGCGTCGGCCTGCGCCGCCAACAGCGCGGCAAGGCCTGGATCGTTGGACGCCGAACGGCCGGGCCGCCGAGTCATGCCGAACGCGGTCAGACAGGCGCGCAGCGGCCGCCGCTCGGCGAAAAGATTGGTATCGGTCGGATTGGCGCCCGGATAGCCGGCCTCGACATAGTCGATGCCCAGCTCGTCGAGCATGTGCGCGATGGTGAGCTTGTCGGCGAGCGTGAAATCGACGCCGTTCGTCTGCGCGCCGTCGCGCAGCGTGGTATCGAACAAATAAAGTCGCTCGCGCGGCATCGCCTCACCCTCACCAGAGATAATAGTTCGACGCCAGCGCCACCGCGATCAGGATAGCGACGAGCGCAATCGCGACGTGATGGGTGCGCAGGCCGAAAAACGACGAGCCTTGGGACGAGCCTTGGCGTGGCATGGTGTTACCCCGAATAAAGCCGATAGGCCGTGTAGAAGGTAACCGCCACGGCGGCAGCGATCAGCACGTATTTCAGCACCAGATAATAGAGCCAATGGCGCTGGAACGGCACGTCTGTACGTTTCATCACGCGCTCCCTTTGGCGGCGGCGAGCGGCTTGACCATCGTGGTGTTGGCGAGCCATTCGCCGCCCAGCGAGATCGTGTTGCGGGTTTTGGCGACAAAGCCGCGCTTCTCGAAGAAACCGCGGGCGCTGTCGCTCGCTTCGACTTCGATCTCTTTGCTGCCGCGGGCGGCGGCGAGTTTTTCCAGCGCGTCGCACAGCATGGCGCCGGCGCCCTGCCCGACCGCCGCTGGATGCACGTAAAGCATGTCGATGCGCCTATTGTCGGCGAGCGACGCGAAGCCCACCGCCGCGCCGCCGAGGGTCGCGACCAGCGTCAGCGCGGCGGAAAGCCGCGCGCCGAATTCTTCCTCGTCGCCGGCGGTCGCCGCCCACGCTTCCTGCTGCGCCTCGCTGTAATCGTCGGCGGTCAGTTCCTCGATACTGGCACGAAAAATCTCCGCCAGGAGCGGTACGTCCGTAGGCAAGAGCGGCCGCATGGCGAGCTTAGGTTGCGCGCTGGCGTTCATCGCGCGATCTCCCAGGTGGTGCCGTCCTTGGTGTCTTTGAGCACGACGCCCATTTTGGCCAGTTCGTCGCGGATGCGGTCGGATTCCTCCCAATCCTTTCGTTCACGTGCAGCATTGCGAAGCGTGATTTGCGCTCGAACTACTTCCTCGAAATCTTGCTTTTCTAACCCGGTAGAGATAACGATTGATGAGGGTTCGTTTTCTAGAATTTGCAATCCCATCTTGTTCATGTCAGACATTATTGAAGACGCGAACAAAACATCGCCATTTGATCTCGCAAACTGATAATCAGTTGCAAGCTGTAGTGCCTGTTCTCTGTCTTTTACATCGCTTTGCACACCATGAAACATGGAATAGTAGCGAATATCGCTCGGCTTTAAGATTCCCAGGAAAATGAGATCTCTTGTCGCTTGCACAATTCTTTCCTTACTACCACCACCCTTCATCGCGCGAATTGCGGTAACTGCTTCCGATGTATTTAAGTCATCGCATAGAGCATTAATTACCTCACCGCTTGGTGTGTCTTTTCCGACTGCTGAATGTATGCTTTCGAAATTGACTCGACCCGACTGAGGGTCGCGATGGTACCCTCTGAGCAAGTTTAGGAATTCTTGCATTTCGATCACGCTGCGCGTCAGTAAATCAAGAGTCCAATCAATTGGTTCGCGATAATTTTTTTGCAGCATTGCCCAGCGTATAGCAGCACCTGGCCAAGCGCGGCCTTTCCAACCGCGGAGTAATTCGCGAATCGTAACAAAGTTACCCAGGCTCTTCGCCATCTTCTCGCCTTCGACCTGCAGGAACCCGTTATGCATCCATACCTGCGCCATCTTTAGCCGGTTGAAGGCTCGACACGATTGTGCACGCTCGTTCTCATGGTGGGGGAACAAGAGATCGATGCCGCCACCGTGGATGTCAAATCGCTCACCCAGGTACTTCCAACTCATGGCAGAGCATTCGATATGCCAGCCGGGTCGGCCGGGCGCCTTGATCTTGGCGGGCGATGGCCAAGCCGGTTCGCCGGATTTGGACGGCTTCCAAAGCACGAAATCCATCGGATCGCGCTTGGGCGCGACTTCGCCGCGCGCAGTTGATCTCATGTCCTCCAGAGATCGATGCGAAAGTTTGCCGTAGCTCGCCAGTCGTTTCACTTGAAAGAGAACATGGTCATCGAGGACATAGGCGCGCTTGTGCTCAATGATGCGCTCAATTAGCTCCTTCATCTCGTCGATATGCTCGGTCGCCCGCGGCTCGACGGTCGGCGGTAGGCAGCCGAGCGCGGCGACGTCCTCGTGGAATTGCTTGTCGGTCTTCTCCGTGACCTGGCGGATCGCTTCGTTGAGCGGCAGGTTGGGATATTCTTCAGCCGCCCGCGCGTTGATCTTGTCGTCGACGTCGGTGATGTTGCGAACGTATGTGACGTGCTTCTCGCCATAGAGGTGGCGCAGCAAGCGGAACAACACGTCGAAGACGATCACCGGCCGCGCATTGCCGATATGGGCGAAGTCGTAGACCGTCGGCCCGCACACATACATGCGCACGTTCGCCGGATCGAGCGGGCTAAAAACCTGCTTCTCGCGCGTCAACGTATCGTAGAGCTTGAGTTCCATCGGATCGAACCACGCGCCTTGAGGCCTGCTGGCCGCGCGTCCATGGTCTCGATCATGAGAAAAGACGGCCGCAGCCAGCGTTGTCGCTAGCGAATAATCTCCCGGCAAATGCCGCAGATCGAGTTAAAGCCGCCGTTCATGGGCGCACAATGGGCGAGGACGGTCATTGCGTCAAGGGTTTGGCGTTGACCTGAACAGGCGGGCACGGCACGGAGCCATAGGAGCAGAACACACAGCAGTCGCCCGGGAGAGGCTTGAGCCGCGCACCGCAGCCCTTGCAGTCATAGAAGTACTGGCAGGCATCCGCCGGCATTATTTCGGTCGCCTGGTGCCCGCACTTCGGACAAGTCAGGATTGATTCCGCAATCAACTTTGGACCCTCTCCAGCATCGGCCTGCGGCTACGCCAGCCCATATAGCCTCGACCAACCCGAGTGGCTACACGCCTTCGCACCGCACCGAATCGCGGCGCCGGCGCGGCCGATGACAGGGCGGATCGCGGGGTTAACACAGCCTTAACTCCGTCGTCGCATTCTTCCTGTTTATAGCAACGCGGATTGCGGCGTTCCGGCGCTGGCTGGGGGTTTCATGCGTTCCATGATCGCGGCGACCGCTTTTGCCGCTGTGCTGTTTGGTGCAGCCGCCGCGCAGGCGGAAAAGCGCGTCTTCATCATCGCCAACAACGGCGACGGCTACGGCGTCGACCTTTGCCTGGCATCGGGCGCGGCCTGCGGCGAAGCGGCGGCAAATTCCTACTGCCGCACCCACGAGTTCGGCCACGCGCTGTCTTACCGCAAGGTCGATCGCGACGACATTACCGGCGCGATCCCGGCGAGCGCGCCCGGCTCCTGCCATGGCGCCCATTGCGACGAGTTCGTCGCCATCGAGTGCTCGCGCTGAACGAGTACCAGCGACGCTGAGTTATAAAACGTCATGCCTGACTTGCACGCGGTGCTCAGCCGCGCAGCGCCGCCCACATGGCGCGGTCGCGCGCGGCGGTCCAGATGACCGGATGGTCGATGCCCTTGGCTTCGTCATAGGCGCGGGCGACGTTGAACGGCATGCAGTGCTCGTAGATGGCGAAGCTCGCAAACTTTGGATCCATGACGCGGCACGTGGCGTCGTAGGTCTCCTTGAGCGAGCGCCCCTTGCCGACGCTCTCGATCACCGCGCCGTAGAGCGTGGTAAGAAAGTCTTCGGTCAAAGCGATGCCGTCGGCGACCTCGCCGGGCGTCTTCAGCGCCGCGCCGCGGCCCGGCACCAGGGCCTTGGCGGAAAACTCGGCCAACCGGTCGAGCGTCGCCGGCCAGTCGGTGAAATGCGCATCGCCGCAATAGCAGGCCGAACGGTATTCGACGAGGTCCCCGGAAAACACGACGTCCGCGTCCGGCACGAAGGCGACGACGTCGCCCGCCGTATGACCGCGGCCGATATGCATGATGCGCACCTCGCGGCGGCCGAGCCACACCGACATCTGGTCGGGAAACGTGATCGAGGGCCAGGTCAGGCCGGGAATGCTTTCGACGGCGCGAAACAGCCGCGGGAAGCGGCCGATCTCGGAATCCATATCCGCCTTGCCGCGCTCGGCGATCAGGGCGCGCGTCGCCGCCGAGGCCAGGATTTCGGCGCCGGCATAGGCCGAAGCACCGAGCACCCGCACGGCGTGATAGTGCGTGAGCAGCAAATATTTGATCGGCTTGTCGGTGACCTTGGCGACTCGCCCGATCACTTGCCGCGCCATCACCGGCGTGGCCTGGGCGTCGATCACCATCACGCCGTCGTCGCCGACAATGACCCCGGAATTGGGATCGCCTTCGGCGGTGAAGGCATAAAGGTCGAGCCCGATGGCGTCGAAAGTAATCGTCTTGTCGGTCAGATCCGCGGTCGAGGCGAAATCCGCGCTCATCGTCTTTTCCTCCACGAAACCCTCTGCATCACCTAAGGAACTGGATCAATTCGAGCAAGGCCGCACCACCGTTGCGCGGCACCGCAACTTCGTCCATGTTCCCGCCGTTGTGCCGCAAACGCAAAGGGCCGCCAGCGCGAAAGGCACGCCTTAGACGGCGCCTCAGGTGATGCCATGGCTGGTCAGCGGGCGATGGAAGGCGAAATCAAGGCCGTTGTGACCGCATGCTCTGCCAAGCTCGGCGACGAGGTGCCGCTGAAGCTCGAGAATTTTCTGCCTTATCAGCTCAATGTGGTGGCGAGCCTCGTCTCGCAGGCGCTCTCCCGCATCTATTCGCGACGCTACGGCATCGGCGTGCCGGAATGGCGCGTCTTGGTCACGCTGGGTCAGTACGAGGCGATGACGGCAAAAGCCATCGGCGCGCACACGCACATGCACAAGACCAAGGTGTCGCGCGCGGTGGCGCTGATGGAAAGGCGCCGGTTGCTGGCGCGCCGCACCAACCGCGACGACATGCGCGAAGCCTTCCTGTCGCTCACCGCCGCCGGACGGGCCATGTACGAGGAAGTGGCACCCCACGCGCTCGACTTCGCGCGCCGGCTGACGGAGACTTTGACGCCGGCCGACCGCGACGCCTTCAATCGCGCCTTGAGCCAGCTGACCGCGCGCTCCGCGCAACTCGCCGCCGAAGCCGGACAGCACGGCGAAGACGACGAGGCGGACTGACGTGAAACTCTATTCGTATTTCCGCTCGTCGGCGGCTTATCGCCTGCGCATCGCGCTCAATCTCAAGGGCCTCGCCTACGAGACGGTGCCGGTCCACTTGGTCAAGGAAGGCGGCCATAACCGGCGGCCGGAATTCCGCGCCATCAACCCGCAGATGCGCGTGCCGACTTTGGTTGTGCCGACCGGCGACGTGTTGATCCAGTCGCTCGCGATCATCGAATATCTCGACGAGACGCACCCCGAACCGCCGCTGCTGCCGAAGGACTCGATCGCGCGGGCGCAGGCGCGCGCTCTCGCCGAAATCGTCGCCTGCGACATCCATCCGCTCAACAATATCGGCTCGCTGCGTTACCTGAAGCGCGAACTGCACCAGGAGCAGGCTGCGATCGACGCCTGGTATCATCACTGGGTGCTCACCGGCTTCGAGGCCTTGGAGGCGCTGGTTCGCCCCGGACCCTATGCCTGCGGCGGCGCCGTCACAGTGGCCGATCTCTGCCTGGTGCCGCAGGTCTACAATGCCCGGCGGCTCAAGGTGCCGCTCGACAAGTTTCCCAAGATCGTCGCCATCGACACCGCTTGCCTCACGCTCCCCGCCTTCGACCGGGCACGCCCGGAAAACCAGCCGGACGCGGAGTAGCCCCGCTCTTCACACTTTGGTCACCATTGCATCGCTTCATCGCGCCACCTCGCGGGAACAAAGGCCGGGACTGGATGACGATCAAGCTGTTGCGCGGCCTCGGCCTTTTTGCCCTTGCCGCTGGCGCATTCTGCGCCGGCGCCGCCGCTCAAACCGCCCCGGAGCAGCCGGCGGCGTCCAATCCAATCTGCGTGCGCCTTGAAGCCCAGCTGGCGATGATCAACCGCGGTGCCGTCGATCCTGCCCGCGCCGACCAGATCAAGCGCTACGAAGACGCCGTCGCCAAGCAACAGGCGGATCTCGACCGCATCTTGGCGCAATCGAAAAAGCAAGGCTGCGAGGGCGGCGGATTTTTTGCGTTGTTCACCGGAAGGTCACCGCAATGCGGGCCGCTCAACGCGCAGATCCAGCAGATGCGCGACAATCTCGACCGCACGATGACCGATCTGGAGTACCTCAAGAGCGGCCACAACGATCAGGACGGCCAGCGCCGGGCGCTCATCGGACAATTGGCGCAAAACAATTGCGGCGCTCAATATCACGCCGCCGCAGCGGCGGCCGGACCGGGCAGTTTCCTTGACGCGCTGTTCGGCGGCGGCACGATCATCAATCCAGGCGGCGACGGCGCGCCGTCCGGAACGTATCGTACGGTCTGCGTGCGCGCCTGCGACGGCTATTATTTCCCGATCTCGTACTCGACGGTGCCGAACCGCTTCGCCGACGACCAGCGCGCTTGCCAGCGCCTGTGCCCCGCCGCCCAAGCGGTGCTCTACAGCTATCGCAATCCGGGCGAGGACATCAACCAGGCGGTGTCGATCAACGGTCAGCCGTATACCGAGTTGCCGAGTGCCTTTCACTATCGCAAAGACTTCGTCGCCAGCTGTTCTTGCCGCCGGCCGGGTCAGAGCTGGGCCGATGCGCTCAAGAACGCCGACGACTCAACCACGCTCGAGAGCGGCGATATCGTCGTGACCGATCAGAAGGCGAAAGCCCTCTCGCAAGTGCCGCAGCAGGCGCTGCCGGGCAAGCCGCCGGCCAAAGACGGCGGCGCGAGCCAACCCGACCCGAGCGCACCGCCTGCCGCGGCAGACACGAGCGCTCCCGATGCCAACGCGTCACCCCGCACCGTGCGCACCGTCGGGCCGCCGTTCGTCTCGGCACATTGACCTAGGTAATCGTCCTCAAAAATCCGCCGCGCCGGCCTTGGCGTCGGCCGCGCCTTTGACCAGGGTGCGGTCGGGCGCGGGCAGCTCGGTGCCGGGATCGCGGAACCGGCTGGTGATCGGATAGCGCCGGTCGCGGCCGAAGTTCTTCAGCGTCACTTTGACGCCCGGCGCCGCTTGCCGGCGCTTGTATTCGGCGAGGTTGAGCATGCGCTCGACCTTCATCACCGTCTCACGATCGAAGCCGGCCGCGACGATGCTGGCCAGCGGCTCCTCGCGCTCGACCAGGCGCTCGAGAATCTGGTCGAGCACGTCGTAAGGCGGCAGCGTATCCTGGTCGGTCTGGTCCTCGCGCAGCTCCGCGCTCGGCGCCCGCGTCATCACGTTCTCCGGAATGACCGGCCCGTCGGGGCCGAGCGCGCCCTCCGGCCTCCAGTGATTGCGCAGCCGCGCCAGGCGATAGACCTCGGTCTTGTAGAGATCCTTGATCGGATTGAAGCCGCCGTTCATGTCGCCGTAGAGCGTGGCGTAGCCGACCGACATTTCCGACTTGTTGCCAGTCGTCACCACCATCAAGCCGAATTTGTTGGAGATCGCCATTAAGATAACGCCGCGTGCGCGCGCCTGCAAATTCTCCTCGGTGACATCGCGCGGCGCGCCGACAAAAATACCCGCCAGCCCTTCTTCGAGCCCGCGCACCGCGCTTTCGATCGGGACGATGTCGTAGTGGACGCCGAGCGCACGGGCGACGGCCTCGGCATCGTCGCGCGATTCCTGCGAGGTGAAGCGGTACGGCAGCATGATGCAGCGCACGCGGTCGGCTCCGAGCGCGTCGACCGCCAGCGCCGCGCATATCGCCGAATCGACGCCGCCGGACAGGCCGAGCACGACGCCGCGGAAGCGGTTCTTGTCGACGTAATCGCGCAAACCGAGCATGCAGGCCGGCCCACGCGCGCATCGCCAAACGCCGTCGATCCGCGACCAGTGCGTCGTCACCACCGCTTCGTGGAAGGCCGACAGCTGCAATGCGATCGAACGGTCGGCATTGAGAATGAAGGAGGCACCGTCGAAGACCAATTCGTCCTGGCCGCCGACCTGGTTGATGTAAAGAAGCGGCAAACCGGCCTCGGTGACGCGCGCGACCGAGACGTTGAGGCGGACGTCGGCCTTGTCGCGCCAGTACGGCGAGCCGTTGGGCACGACGAGGAGTTCGGCCCCGGTCTCGGCCAGGCATTCCACCACATTCTCGTAGTCCCCCCAGTCGGTCCAGGTATCCTCGCAGATCGGCAGGCCAAGCCGCACGCCGCGGAAGTTGACCGGCCCCGGCACCGGTCCCGTCGCGAAAACGCGCTTCTCGTCAAACACGCCGTAGTTCGGCAGGTTGACTTTGAAGCGCATGGCGTCGATGCGCCCGTCTGCGAGCAGCGCATAGGCGTTGTAGAGCTTGCCGTCCTCGACCCAGGGCGTGCCGATCAGCACCGCCGGCCCGCCGTCGCCGGTCTCGCGCGCCAGCGTCTCCACGGCGGCGCGGCAGGCGGACTGGAACGCCGGCTTGAGCACCAAATCCTCCGGCGGGTAGCCGGCGATGAAAAGCTCGGAAAAAGCGACGATTTCGGCGCCGTCGCGGCCCGCTTGCTCACGCGCGGCCCGGGCGCGCTCCAAATTGCCGGAGACATCGCCGACAATGGGATTGAGCTGCGCTACCGCAATGGTCAAACGATCGGCTGGACGCTCGTTCATGGTCATGATCTAGCGCGCCGCTCGTCCCCGCGAAAGCAGGACCCCGGACGTTACCATAACGGCTGCCGCCGGTCTGGATTGCCGCCTGCGCGGGAATGAGCGGGAAACAGCCGCAGACGCGACCGCGCATCCCGCATCATTTCACCTCGCGATCTTTCGGTTTCACCGCGCGCACGAAGCCGCTCATGAACTTGCCTTCGACTTGCGGCGCGATGGCGTCCACATCGACGCCCTTGTCGGCCAGAAACGCCCGCGCGTCCTCGACATCGTAAATTCGGGTTGGCTCGATGCTGATCGCTTCAAATCCCGCCTTTGCGAGCTTGGCGGCGTATTCCGTATCCTCAAGGGCGCCGGCGATGCAGCCGACCCACAACAGCATGTCGCGCCGTATGAGGTCGGTCACCTCGCCGCGCGTGACCACGTCGGATACCGCCAAACGGCCGCCCGGTTTGAGCACGCGAAACGCCTCGCTCAAAACCCGATCCTTGTCGCCTGACAGGTTGATGACGCAGTTGGAAATGATCACATCGACCGAATTGTCCGGCAGCGGAATGTTTTCGATCTCGCCCTTGAGAAATTCGACATTCTCGATTCCGGCCTTGCGCTGATTTTCCCGGCCAAGCGCCAGCATCTCATCCGTCATATCCAGTCCGTAAGCTTTGCCGGTCGGCGCCACACGCCGCGCCGACAGCAGAACGTCGATACCGCCGCCCGATCCGAGATCGAGCACCGTTTCGCCCGGTCTGAGTTGCGCCAGTGCGGTCGGATTGCCGCATCCGAGTGAAGCGAGCACCGCGCCTTCAGGGACCGAAGCGGCCTCGCCGGTATTGTAAAGGTTCGAGGTGATGGGATTGCCGCGGTCGCGGGCCGACGCCGCCCCGCAGCATGAGGTTTCCGCCGTACGCACGCGTAAGGCCGCCTGCGCATACTTTTCTCTGACGGCGTCTTTCACATCGGTAGTGCTCATAAGCAGCCCTCCCCTATGCAGATCGCGTTATTTTTTCCGGCCGAACAGCTTTGTTGCGGGTGCAGCATTCCGCGTAAAGAAACGCCAAAATCTCCCGCAACGCTTCCGCGTTTGCTGAATAGCGAAGAAACGTGCCTTCGCGCCGCACCCCGACCAGACCTTCGTTTTTCAGCTTGTCGAGATGGTGCGACAGGGTCGACGCTGGAATCCCCAATTCGGCCCCGATGTCGCCGACAACCATTCCATCGGGATGGGCTGACAACAGCAGCCGCATGATGCGCAGCCTCGCCTCGGTGCCCATCGCCGAGAACATATCCGCATAGCGCGCGATGTGCGCGTCAACATCCGCCGCAGCCATTTCGACCCCTCATCTCCCCGCTTATCATTCGATCCTTCTATCATAATAGAAATACCGAATGCGTCAAGGCAGCCTCTGAGCCGCAAGACCGCGATGGCTATCTGTGGGTGAATTATGATCGGCTGGGTCTGCACATGCAGACGTGGGACGAGTGGGTGGCCTCGGGTCAAAGGATTCCGACCACTGCGCCTATCTCACACTAACGCCC
>JBEKJZ010000061.1:0-19688 GCA_050010955.1 Xanthobacteraceae bacterium
GGCCTCAAACAAGAGATGTCTTCCTCTTTGATCGCCGCCGCTGAGAGGCTTGGCTTTATCGTGCGCGCCGACGACCCGCGCCGGCACGTCGTCGCTTGCGCCGGTGCGCCGATCTGTTCTTCCGCGCACATTGCCGCTCGCGCCATCGCGCCTGCGATTGCGCAAGTGTCCGCGCCGTTTCTCGATCGCTCGTTGACAATTCACATTTCCGGCTGCGCCAAAGGCTGCGCCCATCCGGCGCCCGCGGCGCTGACCATCGTCGGCACGCCGAGCGGATGCGCGCTCATTGCCGATGGCTCGACGCGCGATGTCCCATACGCGCTCGTCCCGGCCAATGAATTGCCGGCCGCCATTGCGAATTTCGCGCGTGAGCGTGAGGCCAGCCATGTCTGAGCGCGCGGCCTACCTGCGTGACGGGACGGCGATCTACGAGCGCTCGTTCGCCATCATCCGCGCCGAAGCTGACCTGTCGCGCTTTTCCGCCGAGGAAGCCGACGTTGCGATCCGCATGATCCACGCTTGCGGTGCGGTCGAGGCGGCCCAGAACATCGTGTTCGGCCCCAATCTGGTCGCTGCGGCGCGGGCCGCGCTCGTTGCCGGCGCGCCGATCTTCTGCGACGCCGAGATGGTGGCGCACGGGATTACGCGCGCGCGATTGCCTGCACATAACGAGGTGATTTGCACGCTGCGCGATCCGCGTGTGCAGGCCCTCGCTGAAAAACTCGGCACCACGCGGTCGGCGGCGGCGCTCGATCTTTGGGTCGACCGCCTCGCCGGCAGCGTGGTCGCCATCGGCAATGCGCCGACGGCATTGTTCCGGTTGCTCGAGCTCATCGACGCCGGCGCGCCGAAGCCGGCGGCGATCCTCGGCATCCCGGTCGGCTTTGTCGGCGCCGCCGAAGCCAAGGAGGAGCTCGCCGCCGACCCGCGCGGCGTGCCGTTCGTGATCGTGCGCGGGCGCATGGGCGGCAGCGCCATGACCGCCGCCGCGGTCAATGCACTGGCGAGGGTCGGGCTATGAGCGACGCCAAACTCAGCGGAAAGCTTTTGGGCGTCGGCGTCGGGCCGGGCGACCCCGAGCTGATGACGCTCAAGGCAATGCGCGCGCTCGGCGAGGCCGACGTGATCGCACATTTCGCCAAAGCCGGAAACGCCAGCCATTCGCGCGCCATCGCGGCGCGGCACCTGCGCGCCGGCGTGACCGAGCTACCGCTCCTCTATCCCGTGACGACCGAGCTGCCGAAATGCAGCAACGGCTATCGCGACATCATCCGCGACTTCTACGATCAGGCGGCCGAAACAATCGCCGCGCACCTCGATGCCGGCCGCGTCGTCGCCGTGATCTGCGAGGGCGACCCGCTGTTCTACGGCTCCTACATGCACCTGCATGCGCGGCTGGCGCCGCGTTTCTCGACCGAGATCGTCGCCGGCGTCACCGGCATGTCGGGCTGCTGGTCGGCAGCCGGCATGCCGATCGCGCAAGGCGATGACGTATTCACCGTGCTTCCCGCTACGCTGCCGGAAGGCGAACTCGCCCGGCGGCTCGCCGACGCCGATGCCGCGGTGGTGATGAAGGTCGGGCGGCATCTGCCGAAACTGCGTCGCGCACTCGAAGTAAGCGGCCGGCTGCCGCGCGCGATCTATGTCGAGCGCGGCACCATGGCGGACGCGGTGATGATCCCCCTCGCCGCCAAGACCGACGACGACGCGCCGTACTTTGCGGTGGTGTTGGTGCCGGGCTGGGAGGAGCGGCCGTGAGCGGGCATCTCGCAATCGTCGGATTGGGACCTGGCGACGCCCGCTATCTCACGGCGGAGGCGGTCGAGGTGCTGGCTGTCGCGCAGGCGCTTTACGGCTATGGTCCCTATCTCGATCGCGTGCCGATACGCCCGGGCCAGAGCCGCCACGCGTCCGACAATCGCGAGGAACGTGCCCGCGCCGCCGCCGCGCTCGTTCACGCGGCGCAAGGCGCGCGCGTTGCCGTCGTCTCCGGCGGCGACCCCGGCGTCTTCGCTATGGCGGCCGCGATCTGCGAAGAGATCGAATCCGGTGCGGAAAGCTGGCGTGCGCTCGATATCACCGTCGTGCCCGGGATCACCGCGATGCTCGCCGTCGCGGCGCGGATTGGCGCGCCGCTCGGCCACGATTTTTGCGCGCTCTCGCTCTCCGACAATCTCAAGCCGTGGGAACTGATCGAGCGGCGGCTCGACGCGGCAGCGGGCGCCGGCTTCGTGCTCGCGCTTTACAATCCAGTTTCGCGGGCGCGGCCGTGGCAATTTGCTGCCGCGATCGATCGCCTGCGGCGGCATTTGCCGCCGTCGACGCCGGTCGTATTCGGCCGCGCCGTCGGCCGGCCGGACGAGCAGCTCAGCGTCGTCACGCTGGATGCCACCGACGCGACGCAAGCCGACATGGCAACGCTCGTCATCGTCGGCTCGCGCGAGACCCGCGTGATCGAACGCCCCGGGGGTTCGCCGCTGGTCTACACATCGCGGGCCGTCGCCGAGGTGAGCGCATGATCGAGCCAGGCGAGCGCATCCTCCACGGTTGCGACCGCGGGCGCCACCGGCGCGGGCGGCCGCTGCACCATGATGACGCCGATGTCGAGCGCGCGCGCCGTTGCGATCTTGCCGTAGGTGGCGCTGCCGCCGCTGTTCTTCGCAATCACGACTTCGATCCCATGCGCAGTCATGAGCGCGCGGTCGTTGGCTTCACTGAACGGCCCGCGGCCGGTCACGTAGACGACATGCGGCAAAGGGAGCGGCGGATCGACCGGATCGACGCTGCGGATGAGATAGTGATGCTGCGGCGCATCCTTGAATGGCGCGAGTTCGTTGCGGCCGAGCGCGACGAAAACGCGGCGAGGCGCTTGCCCCAGCGTCCGCACCGCCTCGCGCACATTGCTGACCTCGCTCCAGCGGTCGCCGGCGACTGCAACCCAGGGCGGACGCCGCAGCGCCACGAGCCGTACATCGGTTTTGCGCGCGGCCTCGACAGCGTTCGCCGAGATGACGCTGGCGTAGGGATGCGTCGCGTCGATCAGGACGTCGATGCGCTCGTTGACGAGGTAGTCCGCAAGCCCCGTGGCGCCGCCGAAACCGCCGCTGCGAACCGGCACGCTTTGGCGCGCGGGCGAAGCGGTGCGGCCGGCCAGCGAAAGCGTGACATCAAGGTCGCTGCGCCCAGCCAGCCGTTCGGCCAGCAGCCGCGCTTCCGTGGTGCCGCCAAGAATGAGGATTTTTCCCAGGATTTTTGGCATGCCGCTTCCTGACGCGATCGAGCATGACAGTGCCGCATCGCCGCGCTGGCTGTCCATCGTCGGAATCGGCGAGGATGGCGTCGATGGCCTGAGCGCGACGGCGCGCGGACTGATCGGCGCGGCGGAGATCGTGTTCGGCGGTCGCCGCCATCTCAGCCTCGCGGCGCCGCTCATTCGCGGCGCGGCGAGGCCGTGGCCGAGCCCGTTCGACGGCGCCGGCGACGAAGTGCTGCTTCACCGCGGGCGCCAAATCTGCGTGCTAGCCTCGGGTGACCCGTTCCACTACGGCGTCGGCACGGTATTGGCGCGAAGGATCGATGCGCGCGAGATGATCGTGCTGCCGGCGCCGTCGGCGTTCAGTCTGGCGACGGCACGGCTCGGCTGGTCGCTGCCGCAGACGGTGCTCCTTTCGGTGCACGGCCGCACCCTTGATCTCATACGCCCGCACCTGCAACCCGCCGCGCGCATTCTGGCACTGACCTCCGACGGCGATGGGCCGGCGGCATTGGCGCGGCTGCTCGCGGAATCCGGCTTCGGCGCCTCGCGTGTGACGGTGCTGGAAGCGCTCGGCGGGCCGCGCGAGCAGATTCGCGCGACGACCGCTGGGGCTTTCGAGTTCGGGATGGTCGATCCGCTCAATACGGTTGCGATCGAGGTCGCGGCCGCGCCGGATGCGCGCATCATCGCGCGGTCGCCTGGGCTCGCCGACGAGCTTTTCGAGCATGACGGTCAGATCACCAAACGCGAGGTGCGCGCGCTGACGTTGTCGGCGCTGGCGCCGCGCCGCGGCGAATTGCTCTGGGACATCGGCGCCGGCGCCGGCTCGGTCGCGATCGAATGGATGCTGGCCGACCCGACAATGCGCGCGATCGCGATCGAACAACGAGCGGACCGCGCTGCGCGCATCCGCCGCAACGCCGCCGCCTTCGGCGTGCCGGGGCTCGAGATCGTGGAAGACGCTGTGCCTTCAGCGCTCGCCGGCCTCGCGCCCCCCGATGCGATCTTCGTCGGCGGCGGCGCCACCTATCCGGGCGTACTCAACGCCGCGATCGCAGCTTTGCGTGCCGGCGGCCGCCTCGTCGTCAACGCCGTCACCCTGGAAACTGAGGCGCTCCTGCTCGCCCGCTACGCCGCGCTGGGCGGCGAGCTCATTCACATCGCGATTGCCCGCGCCGGTGCCGTCGGCGAAAAAACCGGCTGGCGCGCGGCGATGCCGGTCACGCAATGGGTTTGGATAAAACCATGATCGTCGCCGGCGTCGGATGCAGACGAGGCGCGCCGGCGCCCGATATCGAAGCGGCCGTCCGCGCGGCGCTGGCGCGCGCGAATATCACCGCGGGGGCACTTGATGTCATCGCGACGATCGCGGTCAAGCGCGGCGAGGCGGGCATTCAAGCAGCGGCGGAAAAACTCGGCGTCTCCGTCATCGTAGTCTCGGACGCGGATCTGCAAACCGCAACCGACCGCACGGAAACCCGATCCGAACGTGTGCTCGCGCTCACCGGCGTACCGTCGGTGGCGGAAGCCGCCGCGCTCGCCGCCGCCGGGCCCGACGCGCGTCTCATCAGCCCGCGACTGGTCGTCGGCGCCGCCACGTGCGCACTGGCCGCTTCGGGACAAATGCCAAGAGGTGCCTGATGACCGTGCATTTCATCGGCGCCGGACCGGGCGCGGCGGACCTTATCACCGTGCGCGGCCGCGATCTCATCGCGCGCTGTCCGGTCTGCCTCTACACCGGCTCGATCGTGCCGCCTGAACTGCTCGCGTACTGCCCGCGCGGCGCGCGCATCGTCGACACCGCGCCGCTGTCGCTTGACGAGATCGACGCCGAATTCGCCGCAGCCCACGCCAACGGCCTCGACGTGGCGCGGCTTCACTCCGGCGATCTTTCGATCTACTCGGCGCTCGCCGAGCAACTGCGCCGGCTTCAACGGCGCGGCGTTCCCTATACGCTGACGCCGGGCGTGCCGGCCTTTGCCGCGGCGGCGGCGGCGTTGGAATGCGAGTTGACCGTGCCTGAGATCGCGCAAAGCGTGGTGCTCACCCGTATGCCCGGCCGCGCCTCACGCATGCCGGAACCCGAAAAGCTCGCGACATTCGCCGCAAGCGGCGCCACGCTCGTCATCCACCTTGCGATCCACGCAATCGCGACCATCGTCAACGAACTGACGCCAATTTACGGAGCCGACTGTCCGGTCGCGGTCGTGGTGCAGGCAAGCTCGCCGACTCAGCGCATCCTCCGCGGCACGCTCGCCGACATCGCCGCAAAGGTTGCCGACGCGCGGATCGAGCGCACGGCGCTCATCCTTGTCGGCCGCGCGCTTGCCGCGCAGGATTTTCGCGACAGCGCGCTCTATGACGCCGATTATCGCCGGCGGTTCCGTGGAGGCGGCAGTTGAGCGGACCCTTAAGCAGTCTTGAACGGCGCGCGGCCGACGAGACGCCCGTCGCGATCGAACGTGACGATCTCGACGGCAATGTCGCGCCCGGCCACAACGCGTTCGGCCGTCTGCTGCGCGGCATGCGCGACCGCGTCGCCGAGCGCGACGCCTTCGGCTTGCGCCAGCGCAAAAACTTCCGCCGCGGTGTTGGCGATGACGATACGCGTGCACAGGCGTGCGGAGCCGCCGGCCGCCTGCGCCAGCGCGCCGAGCAGCGCGCGGTCGACAATGCCGCGCTTGGAATGAAGATCGGTAAGACCCTGCGCCAGCTTGGTGATCTTGGCGACGCCGCCGGCGATGGTGACGCGCGGCAGCGGATGCGCACGCAGATATTTGAGCATGCCGCCGACAAAGTCGCCCATGTCGATCAGCGCGACCTCGGGCAAATCGTAGAGCTTTTGCACCGCGGCTTCCGAGCTCGAGCCGGTGGCGCCGGCGATGTGGGTGAGACCGGCGGCGCGCGCGACATCGATGCCGCGGTGAATCGAGTGGATCCACGCCGAGCACGAATAAGGCACGACGATCCCGGTGGTGCCGAGGATCGACAACCCGCCGACGATGCCGAGCCGTCCGTTGAGAGTTTTTGCCGCCAGCGCTTCGCCGCCGGGAATGGCGATCTCGACCTCGGCGTCGGCGGCGCGTCCGGCCGCGGCGGCGACTTCGGCGATGGCATCACTGATCATGCGCCGCGGTACCGGATTGATGGCGGGTTCGCCCGGCGGGATCGGAAGGCCGGCCCGCGTCACCGTGCCGACGCCCTCGCCCGCGCGAAACGTCACGCCGTCGCCAAGCGGGCCGGCACGCACCGTCGCGAGGACGAGCGCGCCATGCGTCACGTCGGGATCGTCGCCGGCGTCCTTGATCACGCCGGCGGTTGCCGAGCCTTCGTCCCTTCGCGTCAAAGCGAGCGCGAAGCTTGGGCGCTCGCCGCGCGGCAGCGTCACCTCGACCGGGTCGGGAAATTCGCCGGTTATGAGCGCCGCAAACGCCGCCTTCGCCGCCGCAGCGGCGCACGTGCCGGTGGTCCATCCCCGGCGCAACGGGCGTTGTTGCCTCTCCATGCTTCTCCCTTTAGTGCGGCACGGTGCGATCGTCACCACGGGAGCACGCCGCCATGACGGCCTGGGATGCAATGGCATCGCAACGCGCCGGCATGCCGGTCCTGGCTCCCGGCCACGTCTGGCTCGCGGGCGCGGGTCCGGGCGATCCCGGCCTGCTCACGCTCGATGCGCTGGCCGGCCTCAACCAGGCCGATGTGGTCGTGCACGATGCCCTTGTCGATCCGCGCGTCTTGGCGCTCGCCGGGCCGCAAGCGCGGCTCGAATTCGCCGGCAAGCGCGGCGGCAAGCCGTCCGCGACCCAGGGCGACATCACGCGGCGCCTGGTCGAGCTGGCGCGCGCCGGCCAACGCGTGCTGCGGCTCAAGGGCGGCGATCCGTTCGTCTTCGGACGCGGCGGCGAGGAGGCGAAGGCACTCGCGGCCGCCGGCGTTCCCTTCCGCGTCATCCCCGGCGTCACCGCCGGGCTGGCAGCACTCGCCGCGGCGTCGATCCCAGCAACGCTGCGCGGCGTCAACCGCGCGGTCATCTTCGCCGCCGGCCACGGCGCCGACGAGGATTTCGATTGGGCGCCGCTCGCCCGCGCCGGACAGCCGATCGTGCTCTACATGGTGATGCACAATCTCGAACAGATCGCCGCCGCCTTGCTGGCAGCGGGACTCCCGGGGCCGACGCCCGCCGCCATCATCGCTTCGGCGGCTACGCCGAAACAGCGGGTTCTGGTCTCGACGCTGGAAAGGCTTTCCGCCGATGCGCGCGAGCGGAAATTCGAACCCCCGGCGATCGTAGCGATCGGCGAGATCGTGAATTTTCGCGCGCTGCTGGTCGGCGAGGAGCCATCGGCCGAGAACAAAGAAAAGGAGCGAGAGTGACGGCCCGCGGACTCATCATCGCGGCACCGCATTCCGGCGCCGGCAAGACCACAGTGGCGCTCGCGCTCATGGCGGCGCTGCGGCGGCGCGGGCTGGTCGTGCGGGCGGCGAAAGCGGGACCCGATTACATCGATCCCGCGTTCCACACCGCCGTCACCGGTTCGCCGAGCGTCAATCTGGATAGCTGGGCGATGTCGCGCGGACTTCTCGATGCGCTTGCCGGGCAAGCGGCGGACGGCGCCGATATCGTCGTGATCGAAGGCGTCATGGGCCTGTTCGACGGCGCCGCGACAGCTGCCGGGCAACGTGGCGCGACGGCCGACCTCGCTGCGCATTTTGGCCTGCCGGTCCTGCTCGTGCTCGATGTCGCGCGGCAAGCACAGTCGGCCGCGGCCTTGGTGCGAGGCTTTGCCGCGCACGATCCGGCGGTGAAGGTCGCGGGCGTGATCCTCAACCGCGTCGGCAGCGAACACCACCGCGCGCTGGTCGCCGACGCCATCGCCGTGCTTGATGTTCCCGTCCTCGGCGCGCTGCCGCGCGAGGCCGCGCTGGCGTTGCCGGAGCGCCACCTCGGCTTGGTTCAAGCCCGTGAGCACAGCGAACTAGCCGCGCTGATCGATCGCCTCGCCGCGGCGGCGGAGCGCCATCTCGATCTCAACGCTATTGTTGCGCGTGCAACGCCGGTCATGACGGCCGGAGCGACGGCGCGACCGATATATGTCCCTGCCCTGCCGCCGCCTGGCCAGCGCATCGCGCTGGCCAGCGATCAAGCCTTCAGCTTCGTTTATCCGCACCTCATTGAGGCGTGGCGTCGCGCCGGCGCCGAGATTTTTGCATTTTCGCCGCTGGCTGACGAACCGCCGCCGGACAGCGCGGATAGCTGCTGGCTGCCCGGCGGATATCCGGAGCTGCACGCCGAGGCGCTCGCCGCCGCGCGGAGATTTTCCGCAGGGCTGCGGCGTTTTGCCGAGACGCGCCCGGTGCATGGCGAATGCGGCGGCTACATGGTTCTGGGCGAGAGCCTCGAGGATGCGGCGGGGAAGCGCCACGCCATGACCGGACTGCTCGGCCATGCAACGAGCTTCGCCCGCAGGAAGCTGCATCTCGGCTACCGCACGGCGCGGCTTCTGGCGGACGGTGTGCTCGGCCGCAGCGGAACGATCGTCCGCGGCCACGAATTCCACTACGGCTCGCTTACTTCTGCTGGATACGACGAGCCGTTCGCCGAGCTGACCGATAGCGAAGGCCGCGCACCCGTGAAGGCCGGCGGCCGGCGCGGCCGCGTTACCGGAACATTCTTCCACGCCATCGCCGCGGCGGACAGGCAAGCTCAGAGCAGCGACGCGACCTAAGCATTGGCGCGAACGATCTCGTCCTCGACGTCGCGCAGCCGATCCTTGCCGAAGAAGATTTCGTCGCCGACGAAGAAGGTCGGGGCGCCGAACGTCCCGCGCGCGACCGAGGCTTGCGTGTTTGCGAGCAGCCGATCCTTGACCTCGGGCTCCTGGGTCCGCGCCAGCAAGGAAGCGGCGTTGAAGTCGGATTCTTCGAGAGCGGAGCGCACCACCTCGGGATCGTCCATCTTCTTCGGCTCGGCCCACATGTGGCGGAACATCTCGTCGACATAGCGTTCGAACACGCCGTCGAGCTGCGCCGCGATCGCGCCGCGCATGATCAGGAGTGTGTTGACCGGAAAGAACGGTGTCCACTTGAATTGCGTGATGTTGTGGCGCCGCACGAAGCGCTCTCGCTCCAGCGCCTCATATTCCAGCCTGTTCTTGATGCCCGCCATGCTTTGCGCAGGCGAGCGGTTGTTGGTCATTTTGAAGACGCCGCCGAGCAGGACAGGCACATATTCGAATTTGGCGCCGGTACGCTGCTCAATCTCGGGAATCACCAAATGCGCCAGATAGGCATTGGGGCTACCGAAGTCGAAATGGAATTCCACTTTAGCCATCTCACCAAACCTCCCGATAGGGACGCATGTCGAGCTCGAAGGTCCAGGCGTCGCGCGGCTGCTGGTAGAGCTGCCAATACGCCTCCGCGACCGACGCAGGATTCATCAGACGATCCGGCTCAAGGCGTTCCAACGCCTCCGCGCCGGACCGCTGCTTGATGCGCTCGCGCACGAAGGCGGTATCGACCCCGGCGTCGATGATCAGATGCGCGACATGGATATTTTTGGGACCGAGCTCGCGCGCCATGCTTTGCGCGACCGCACGCAGCCCCGACTTGGCGGCGGCGAACGCCGCATAGCCGACGCCGCCGCGAAGGCTGGCGGTGGCGCCGGTAAAGAAGATGCAGCCTTTGCCGTGCGGCAACATCGCCCGGGCGGCCTCGCGACCGGTCAGGAATCCGGCATAGCAGCCCAATTCCCAAACCTTGCGAAAGACGCGCTCGGTCGTCTCCAGCAGCGGGAAATTGACGTTGCCGCCGACATTGAAGATGCAAACTTCGAGCGGGGCATGCGCGTCGGCGGCGCGCAGGAAGCCGGCGATATCGTCTTCCTTGCGGGCATCAAGGCCGCGCGCAACGATCTCGCCGCCGGCCGCTTCGATGTCGGCGACCAGCGGCACGAGCTTGTCGGCGTTGCGCCGGCCGGCGAAGATCGAAAATCCCTCGGCCGCGAATCTTTTGGCGATTGCCGCGCCGATGAAATCGCCGGCGCCGATCACGGCCGCGGTAGCATTTCGCTTCGCCAAATGCCGTACTCCTACGCTGCGCCGACGCCTCGGTGTCGTCGGGCGGCCGCCCAGTCAAACATTATGCGCCGTCTGTCCCATTGGCGAAACATCGCTTTCTGGGCAACTGCCCAGCTTGGATGCAACTTGCCAACGGTTCGGCTTACCCCCACCATGGGCGAAAGAGAAAGCGACGGCCGTGGCCATTGCTGTCGCGGCGTAGGACCGGGAAAGCGACATCGTGGCGGAGGAAGCCAGCACTATCATCACCGAGACAGCGAAGCGGATTTTCGCAGACTTCGCCGATCCCCAGACCATCAACCGAGCCAAGAGCCGCGCCTGGGCGGAGCCGCTGTGGCGCGCGCTCAGCGATGCCGGGCTGCCGCTCGCCTGGGTTCCGGATACATTAGGCGGCGCGGGCGCAACCCTGGCGGATGGCTTCGCTATTCTCGGCGTCGCCGGGCGCTTCGCCCTGGCGGCGCCGCTGGCGGAAACACTCGCCGCCGGTTGGCTCTTGGCGCGCGCCGGACTTGGGGCGCCACCTACGCCGATGACAGTCGCCCCGGTCCGCCCGCATGACCGCATCACCTTCGACGCCGACGGCACGCTAAGCGGCCGCGCCATCGGCGTGCCGTTTGCACAAGACTGCCAGCATATCGTCGTGCTTGCCGATAGCCGCGGGCAGCAGCGGATCGCGCTGGTCGAAGTCAAGGACTGCCGGCTGAATGAAGGCCGCAATCTCGCCGGCGACGCCGCGAACATCGTCACCTTCGAGCACAGCAAACCGCTTTCCAGCGGGCCGGCACCGAACGGCTTCGATCGATCCGCTTTGATGCTGATGGGTTCGGCCATCCGCAGTATGGAGACCGCGGGCGCCCTGGAAACGATCCTGTCGCTCAGCGTCGGCTACGCCAATGAGCGGATCGCCTTCGGGCGCCCGATCGGCAAGTTCCA
This sequence comes from Xanthobacteraceae bacterium, assembly GCA_050010955.1. Lineage (GTDB taxonomy): Bacteria > Pseudomonadota > Alphaproteobacteria > Rhizobiales > Xanthobacteraceae > BOG-931. The sequence goes on from JBEKJZ010000061.1 coordinate 11,266, forward strand.
GGCAGTGCAGCAGAACCTGGCGCGGCTCGCCGGCGAAGTCGCCGCCGCGCTCGCGGTTGCCGGTTCGGCGGCCGACACCATCGCGCAAGCCGATACATTCGACGACGCTGTGTTCCTTGAAGCGGCATCGGCCAAGATTCGCACCGCCGAAGCCGCCGCCGAAGGCTCGGCGATTGCGCATCAGGTCTTCGGCGCCATCGGCTTTACTCAGGAGCACGTGCTGCACCGCTTCACGCTACGCATGCTGTCCTGGCGCGACGACTTCGGCAACGAAAGCTATTGGGCGGCCGAGCTCGGCAAGCACGTCGCCGGCCGCGGCGCCGACGAATTCTGGCCTTTGGTGGCTTCGCGATGAGCCCTGATCTACAATTCGATCCGATCCGCCTGCCGTCCGAATGCGACGCGCTGCGCGCGGAGGTGCGCGCGTTCCTAGCCGAGGAGGTCGCCGCCGGCACCTTCGATCCGCATCAGCCAGGGCACGGCGATTCGCATAATCGCGGCTTCAGCCGGCGGGTCGGCGCCAAAGGCTGGATCGGCATGACCTGGCCGAAACAATACGGCGGACACGAGCGCAGCCAATTGGAGCGCTACGTCGTAACGGAAGAGTTTCGTGCCGGCGGTGCACCGGCGCACCTGCACTTTGTCGCCGACCGTCAGAGCGGCCCGATCCTGCTCAAATACGCTCCCGAGCACGTCAAGAAAGACATCCTGCCGCGTATCTGCCGCGGCGAGTTGTGTTTCGCCATCGGTATGAGCGAGCCGGGCTCCGGCTCCGATCTGTTCGCCGCCAAGGCCAAGGCCACCAAGACCGACGGCGGCTGGCACATCAACGGCAGCAAAATCTGGACCACCAGCGCCCATATCGCCGACTACATGCTCGGCCTGTTCCGCACCTCGCCTTCGACCAAGGAGAACCGCCGGCACGGGTTGACGCAGTTTCTGGTCGACATGAAAACGCCCGGCATCACGGTAAATCCGATCTATCAGATGGCGGGACATCGCGGTTTCAACGAGGTGGTGTTCGAGAACGCCTTCGTACCCGACGACTACGTGATGGGTGAGATCGACGGCGCCTGGAAACAGGCGACCAGCGAGCTGGCCTATGAGCGCAGCGGACCGGAGCGCTTCCTCGAGACCTTCTACGTGTTGCTGGAGCTGATCCGGGTGCTGGGGCCGGAGCCCGACCTGCGCAGCGCCGAAGGGCTCGGCCGCCTGGTGGCGCAACTGCACACCTTGCGCAGAATGTCGGTCTCCGTCGCCGGCATGCTGCAGGCCGGCAAGGAGCCGGTGGTGGAAGGCTCGATCGTCAAGGACCTTGGCACCATCTGGGAGCAGAAGCTGCCCGGCCGGGTGCGCGAGCTCACCGCGTTCCTCGAACCGGAGGTCGTCAACCGCGCGTCGCTCGCCGATCAACTGGCCTTCGCCACCATGGTCGCGCCCAAGCTCACCATCCAGGGCGGCACCACCGAAATCCTGCGCGGCATCATCGCGCGCGGGCTGGGCCTGCGGTGAGAGGCGAACGGAGCGTGCCGGACATCGAGAAATTGCTGTGGCCCAAGTCGGTGGCGGTGGTCGGCGCCTCCTCCGACACGAGCGGCTTGCGCGGCCGGATTTTTGAGGTCATTCGCAGCCATCCGTTTGCCGGCGAAATCTATCCGGTGAGTCGCAGCGCAGCCGAAGTCCAGGGCTTGAAAGCCTATCCGTCGGTGACTTCCCTGCCGCAGCCCGTCGATCTGGCGATTTTGATCGTGCCCGCAGATTATGTGCCGGCGGAGATCGAGCGTTGCGGCCTCGCCGGTGTCAAAGCCGCGGTCATTCTCAGCTCCGGCTTCGCCGAGGAGCCGGGTGAGACCGGTGCTCGCCTGCAGCGCGAGATCGCCGCCACCGCGCGGCGTTACGACATGGCGGTCAGCGGCCCCAATACCGAGGGCTTCGCCAATATCGCCGCCGCGCTTTGCGCCACCTTCAGCCCGGCGATGGACAAGAACGCCGGGCCGCTGAAGCCGGCGCATGCTCTCGGCCGCGGCCAGGTGTCGGTCATCTCGCAGAGCGGAGGTCTCGGCTTCGCTTTCTTCGATCGCGCGCGCTCGCGCAATCTCAACTTCCGCTACATCGTCACCACCGGCAATGAAGCCGTCCTCGAGACCTCCGACTTCGTCGACTACATGCTCGATGAGCGCAAGACCGACGTCTTTCTGCTGTTGCTCGAAGCCGTGAAGACGCCGGAAAAATTCGTCCGCATGGCGGAAAAAGCTCTCCAGGTCGGCAAACCGCTGATCGTTCGCAAGATCGGCCAGTCCGGGGCCGGTAGCCGCGCGGTCGCTTCGCACACCGCGGGGCTCGCAGGCTCGCAGCCCGCCTACCGCGCCATATTCGAGCGCTACGGATTGATCGAAGGCGGCGACTTCGACGAGATGATCGACATGGCTACCGGCTTTCTCGCCTGCGGCGACCGCATGCCGGCGGGCAATCGCATCGGCATCTGCACGTCGTCAGGCGGCGGCGGCGTATGGATGGCCGACGCCTGCGCCGCCGTCGGGCTCGACGTGCCGGTGCTCGACGGTGAGACGCGCGCTGCTATCGACGTTCATCTGCCGTCGTACGGCACCTCGCAGAACCCGGTCGATTCCACCGCCCAGGGCGTGCACAAAGTCGGCTACGCGGAATTCGCCAAGCTGGTGGCTCGGTCACCGTTGATCGACGCAGTCATCGTCGTGGTCACCGCACGCCGCTCGGCATTTCTCGAAAATGATCTGCCGAAACTCAAAGACCTGGCGAGCGAGTCGACCAAGCCTGTATTCATGTGGACCTACACGCTGCCGTCGGAACGCAGCATCGAGATTCTCAACGAAGCCGGCTATCCGCTATTCACCGGCGCGCAGAGTTGCGCCCGGGCGATGCGAGCGATGGTCGATTACCGCGCGATGCGCGAGCGTTTGCTGCGTCCGATCGACATCACGATGCCGGGTGGCCCCCAGCGCGCGAAAGTCCGTGCCATTCTTGCGGAATCCGGTCCGGTGCTGTGCGAATACCGGGCCCGGCCGCTGCTGGCGGCTTATGGCGTCGGCACTGAAGATGCGGGCCAGTTGGTGCACTCGCGCGATGAGGCCGTCGCCGCCGCGGGGGCGATTGGACGCCCTGTAGCGCTCAAAGTTCAGTCCGCCGACATCCCGCACAAGACCGAAGCCGGCGCCGTCGCTCTAGACCTCGCCGGCGCCGACATCGTGCGCGCAGCTTACGACCGTGTACTGACCGCCGCCAAACGCCACGCTGTGGCGGCGCGCATCGACGGCGTGCTGGTGCAGCCGATGGCGGCGCCCGGGCGCGAGGTTCTTCTCGGGGTCAGCCGCGACCCGACGTGGGGACTCTTGGTGGCGGTCGGCCTCGGCGGCGTTCTGGTCGAGGTGCTGGCCGATGTAGCGCTCACTCCCGTGCCGCTCGATCACGCCGGCGCCCGCGCGCTTATCGGCCGCCTCAAGGGCACCCAGCTGTTCGAGAGTTATCGCGGCCTGCCGCCGGCGGACACGGCGGCGCTCGCCGACCTCATGGTCCGGCTGTCGCAATTTGCGGCCGATCACGCCGATGACATTGCCGCGATCGATCTCAATCCGGTCATTGTCCATGCGCGGGGCGACGGCATTTCGGTGGTCGACGCGCTGATCGTCAAGCGTGATATTCGGACGATGGAACGCCGCGGCGCGGCCGAGTAGCAACGCGCGGAGGAAAATCGCAATGGGCCCGTTCAAGGATATCGGCGTCGAGAAAACCGGCCACGTCGTCCTGGTCGAGATCAGACGACCGCCGAATAATTTCTTCGACATAGCGCTGATCAAGGAAATCGCCTGCGCCTTCGAGGCGCTCGACGCCGACGCCGACTACCGTGCGCTGGTGTTGGCGGCACAGGGCAAGGCATTTTGCGCCGGCGCCAATTTCGGCGACGGCGGCACGCTCGACCGCGACGGCAGCGCGCTGCTCAGCGGACCGACGCCCGGCGCGGCGCATCTTTATATCGAAGGCAACCGGCTGTTCCGCACCAAGAAGCCGATCGTCGCCGCCGTTCACGGCGCCGCGGTCGGCGGCGGGCTCGGCTTGGCGATGGTCGCCGATTTCCGCGTGACCTGCCCCGAGGCGCGCTTCTGCGCCAACTTCACCAGGCTCGGTTTTCATCCGGGTTTCGGGCTGACCGTCACGCTGCCGGCCGTCATTGGCCCGACCAAGGCGGCGCTGATGTTTTACACCAGCCGCCGCGTCCGCGGCGACGAGGCCCACGCCATGGGTCTCGCCGATGTGCTGGTGCCGCAGGACGAGGTGCGCGCCGCAGCACTGGCGCTCGCCGCCGAGATCGCCGAAAACTCGCCGCTCGGCCTGATCGCGACGCGCGCCACCATGCGCGGCAATCTTGCCGACCGCGTGCGCGAGGCGACCGACCGCGAGCTCGCAGAGCAAACCCGCTTGCGCAAGACCGACGATTTCAAGGAAGGCGTGAAGGCAACGGCGGAACGACGTCTGCCGATTTTCACCGGCCGGTAGCACACCGGAATCAACGCCGGCAATTCGGCCGGCCCTCGAACGATCGTCACAAGAAGGGAAACCAGTATGGCAGTCAGAATTGAGAAAAACGGCACCGTGTGGACGGTGATTCACGATCGGCCCGAAGCCCGCAATGCGATGGACCCGACGAGCGCCGATGCCCTGACCGCAGCCTTTCTCGAATTTGACGCCGACAAGAGTGCCGCCGTTGCGGTCTTCTATGGCGCCGGCGGAGCGTTTTGCGCCGGCTGGGACCTCAAATATGTCAGTACGCTTAATGCCGAGTATCCGCTCGGCGAGCTCGATATTCCGACCGCCGGCCCGCGTGGCAATGGCGGCGAGATTCCGCGTGGACCGCTGGGGCCTTCGCGGCTCGAATTGGACAAGCCGGTGATTGCCGCGATCGAGGGACCCGCCGTCGCCGGCGGGATGGAACTGGGCCTATGGTGCGATTTCCGGGTGATGGCGAAAGATGCCTACTTCGGCGTGTACTGCCGCCGCTGGGGCGTGCCGCTGATTGACGGAGGGACGGTGCGGTTGCCACGAATCGTCGGCCAGGGTCGTGCGCTGGAGATCATTCTCACGGGGCGCAAGGTACCGGCCGAGGAATGCCTGAGCATCGGGCTGTGCGAATATGTCACCGCAAGAGGCAGCGCCCGCCAAAAGGCCGAGGAGCTGGCGCAGGAGATCGCGCGCTTCCCGCAGGTTTGCGTGCGTGCCGATCGGCGGTCGGCCATCAAAAGTCACGGCCTGAGCGTGCGCGACGCTCTGATCCAGGAATGGTACAACGGGCGTAAGGCTCTCATCGAAGACGGCGTGGCGGGAGCGACCCGCTTCACGGACGGCCTCGGCCGGCACGGCGATTTTCATAATATCCGGTAGGCGATCCGCAAGGTTCCCGCGCTCAGAAACAGCGCAAGACGCGCATGCGCGCCGCGCCACGCGGATCGCGTGTGGAAACCCCCCAGAAATTTCGCTTCCGCGTCAAGCCGTATGGTCGACGGACGGTGAGCCTAGAGACCGAGGCGCCGCCGCATGGCTAATCTTCTCCTAACGGCTTGCCGCGGATTTCGTTAATTCCCGGCCACTGTTGGAGAAAGTCATCCGCATTTACTCGGTAGAGAGACCTTTGGTGCCATACCTCTAGGCCAATTTGAGCCCGCGCGACCGCAACGGTGCAACGTAATGAGTTCAGCGCTCCGAATTCGCCGACCCGTTCAGGGAAACGAAGCGCTTCCGCCAGAGATCTACCTGCCGCTGGTCGATTCGCTGTACGAGGATGGTCGCACTCTGTTCGCGGGAATCATTTTGGTTAGCGGATCCGTTTTCATCACCTATTGGCGGACAGGCGAAATCCTTCTTTTGTACTGCGCACTGGCGATCGTTGTTGTCGCCTGTGCGCGCGGAATGCTGATGCTTGCGTATATCCGAGCGCGCGCGACGGTCACTACTACAGAAGATGCCAGACGATGGGAGCGCCGTTACGTCGCGGGAGCTTCCGCGTCCGTCGCATTGCTTGGAATCTGGTGCTACATCGCCTTCACTCGCACCTCTGATCCGTATGCTGATCTCGTCAGCTACTCAGTGACAATTGCTTATGCGACGGGCATTTTTGGACGAAACTTTGGAAACGGTCGTTTTGTCGTCGTACAAATCTTATGCACGTCGTTGCCGATGATTGCCGCGCTTGTCTTTTACGGAAATCCGTATCATTGGATTTTTGCTGCCCTTCTCGTCCCGTCCTTTCTCGGGATGAAATTCATAGCGGATAGGTTGCGCCGCACGCTGCTCGATGCGGTGATTGCATCGCACGACATGTCTCTGCTGGCAAAGCGGTTCGACACGGCACTGAACAACATGCCGCACGGTTTGTGCATGTTCGATTCCAAGCACCGCATAGTCGTCTCAAATCAAAAACTGAATCAGCAAATAGGATTGCCGCCAGATTTGGAGCTGAAAGGCTCGACCGTGCGCAACTTGGTGGAAAGCATCGTCGCGGCAGGCATGATTTCCGGCTTCAACGCGCAGAATCTGATCGACCGCCTGGACGCCCGACTTTCGGGTACCGAGGACGACGCGTTTGGCGTCGACATGCTGAACGGGCGCACACTCGAGTTCACCGTGCAGCCCATGGAAAACGGCGGCATGGTTGCCCTCGTCGAGGATATCACCGAGCGCAAGATTGCCGAAGCCAAGATCAATCATCTGGCGCGATTCGATCCTTTGACCGGCCTGCCCAACCGCAACGTCTTGCGCGATCACATGGAGCGCGCCCTGGGCGCATGGCGGCCCGACAACATGTGTGCCGTTCACTTCGTCGATCTCGACCAATTCAAGCAAGTCAACGACACCTTGGGGCACACACGGGGCGATATGCTGCTGGAAGCCGTCGCCGAGCGGCTGCAAACTTCCATCCGCGACGCCGACGTCATTTCGCGCTTCGGCGGCGACGAGTTTGTCATTTTTCAGGCACCGATCAAATCCCTCGATCAGGCGGAAGCTCTCGCCACGCGCGCTCTGAACGCCGTCGCAGGCACCTACGACCTGGACGGACACAAAGTCGTCGTCACCGCCAGCATCGGCATTGCGGTCGCTAAAAACCACATCGATCCGGACCAGTTTTTGCGCAACGCCGACATGGCCTTGTATCAGGCGAAATCGGACGGCCGCGGTACGTGGCGCTGGTTCGAGGCAAAGATGGAAGCGAACGCCCAAGCACGCAGAAATCTTGAACTCGATTTGCGGATTGCGCTGGAGAACGAAGCATTCGAACTCTACTATCAACCGCTCTTCAACCTGAAGACCAGACGCATTGAGGCTTGCGAGGCGCTGCTGCGGTGGCCTCACGGCGAACGCGGAATGATCTCGCCGTCGGAATTCATTCCCGTTGCCGAAGAGATGGGACTCATCGTCGAAATCGGCAATCAGGTCCTGTACAAAGCCTGTCTGGAGTGCCGGCGTTGGCCCGGCGATACCGCGGTCGCGGTCAACCTCTCGTCGATCCAGTTTGACCGTTCCAATGTTCCGGCGCTGGTTCGCGAGACGCTCGCCGCCACCAATCTCGCGGCGCACCGGCTCGAGATTGAGATAACCGAATCGACGCTGCTTCAGGACACGAAAAGAACCCGCGCCGATCTGAACCAGCTTGCCGAGCTCGGCGTGAAGATCTCCTTGGATGACTTTGGCACCGCATATTCGAGCCTCAGTTATCTGCATAGCTTTCCGCTGCACAAGGTGAAGATCGATCAGTCGTTCCTGCAAGGCCTTGGCGACGACGAGCGCAGAGTGACCTTGCTGCGCGGTATGACGCGGCTGAGCGCGCAACTGGGCTTGAAGGTTGTGGTCGAAGGCGTCGAGACCCAGGAGCAGCTCGAATTGCTCGCCGCCGAAGACAGCATCGACGAGGTGCAGGGATATCTGCTTTGCCGGCCCATGCCGGCCGCCGATCTGCGGAAGCTGCTTTATGCCACCTATGTTGCCCCTATTGAGACGTCCTTGTGGCCAGCAAAACTGCGGCCCGACGCGGCATGAGGCTTCAAGTTACTCTCTGCCGGATGGGGAACCGCAAGGTTAACCCTAACAAACCTTCAAAATTGTAATCGCGTTAAGAAACTGTTAACGTTTTCGCTGCTGGCGCGGGCGGGCGCCAACGGCGAGGCAGCAATGAGTGCAGAAGTGAGGCGTTCGCATCTTTCGGAACCCGACCAGGAGAAAGATTTTTCCGCCCGCATCGCGCAACTCCTGGCCCGGATCGACTGCAGGCGCGCGGATACCGGCGAGCAACGGGAGGCCATCTTTCGCCTTCGCTATCAAGCCTATTTGCGCGACGGATCGATTTTTCCGAATTCTTCCGGGTCGTTTTCCGACCCTTATGACAAGGCGGGCAACGTCTA
>JBEKJZ010000062.1:0-19655 GCA_050010955.1 Xanthobacteraceae bacterium
AAGTCCCTTGGGCGAGAGCCGCGAGTGGAACGCCGGCAGGCGAGCTGCTTCCCGAGAAGGAGGCAGAGCCGCACCGCTGGGTGCGGAGGATAAGGATCAGCGTCTACCGGCGTTCCGCTTCCCTCTTTTGTGCGCATGATCTGGTCCGAAAACCAGACACCACCCTCGGATCAAGTCCAAGGGCAAGCTTTTCGGGATCATGCGTGACGGGAAGCGAATCTTGCTTCGTTGTATGCAAACCTCGGGCGCGCATCGCGTCGCGAGAACGGGATTTTTATTTCGTCTTTGCCGGGCTTGACCCGGCAATCCATGCGGCCGCGAAGCTTGTTCAGATTCTCCGCCTGGTCTCGTTAGTCTCACTTCAGCATGGACCACCGGGTCAAGCCCGGTGGTGACGAGGGAGAGGGGGCGGGGGCGAGGGGGCAGGATGCCGTCCGGATTAACCCTTCCGCGGCTTTGCAAAGGATTATCAACGAAGGGATGGAATAGTGCGGCCGGCAAACCAGGGTGTCATCCGTGACCGGGCTCCGGCAGACCATCATCCGCGGCGGGCTTGAATCGCTGTATTTTTCCGGCGCTCACGCGGCGCTGAAGCCCTTCGTCGGCGGCGTCGGCGTCATTCTGACCCTGCACCACGTCCGCCCGCCGCGGCCCGGCCGCTTCCAGCCCAATCGGCTGCTCGAGATCACGCCGCGGTTTCTCACCCGCGTCGTCAAGCTGTTGCGCGGCTCTGGCCTCGACCTCGTCAGCCTCGACGAAATGCACCGCCGCATGACGGAAGGCGATTTCGCCCGGCGCTTCGTCTGCCTGACGTTCGACGACGGCTACCGCGACACGCTGACTTTCGCCTATCCGATCCTCAAGGCGGCCGGCGTGCCGTTTGCGGTCTACGTCGCTTCGAGCTTCCCCGACCGGCTCGGCGAGTTGTGGTGGCTGGCGCTGGAAGCGGTGATCGCGAAGAACGACCAGATCGGGCTCGTCATCGACGGCGAGAACCGCAGCTTCGCCTGCCGCAGCGTCGCGGAAAAACGCGCGCTCTACGACGAGCTTTATTGGTGGCTGCGCCGGCGGCCGACGGAAAGCGAAACCCGCGCCATCGTCCGCAATCTGGCGGCCTGCTATCAGGTCGACGTCGGGGCGTTCTGCAAGGATCTGTGCATGGACTGGCCGCAGATCGCGCAACTCGCCGCCGACCCGCTGGTGACCATCGGCGCGCATACCGTCAATCATCCGATGCTGGCGCGGCTGCCGCCGGATGCGGCGCGCGGCGAAATGGATTTGAGCCGTTCGGTGATCGAGGCGGCGCTGTCGCGGCGGCCGCAGCATCTCGCCTATCCGTTCGGCGACCTCACCGCGGCCGGCCCGCGCGAATTCGCCGCCGCCGCCGCGCTCGGCTTCAAAACCGCGGTGACGACGCGGCCGGGCGTCATCTTCGCCGCGCACCGCGACCGCCTCACCGCGCTGCCGCGGATCTCGTTGAACGGCGAGTTCCAGCAGCTGCGCTACGTGCGCGTGCTTTTGTCCGGCTCGGCGACGGCGATGTGGAACGGCTTCCGCCGCTTAGAAGCGGCGTAAGTGGAGGACAGAGGACAGAAGTCAGTATTCAGTAATCAGAACTCAGCGTCTTCGGCTGTTCTTCTGATTACTGACTACTGATTACTGCCCCCTGGCTCCGCTCATCCAGCGCACCACAGGCATCGCCGGCAGCACCCAGCCGAGGCCGGCGATCACGTAGTAAAGCGTCGAAGCGATCGCGTTGTCGCGGATGGCGGGAAGCTGCGCCAGCGCCATGGCGGCGAGCGCCCAGACGGTGACGAGGGCGAACAGCGCGATGGCGCCGATGAATTTGCGCAAGCGAAGCGGCATGGCGAGCTTGGTATCACAAGCGAAATTAGTCGTCATTGCGAGGAGCAACGCGACGAAGCAATCCAGAGTGTCGCAGGAAAAGGCTGGATTACTTCGCTTCGCTCGCAATGACGCAGGTGGTAGTGACGCGGTTGCGAGGGTAGGGGTCGCACGATATGGTCCGCGCGCGCCCCGCGAAAAAGCGATCGACGATGACGGCAACACGCGAATTCCATAACCGCGCCATCCGGCTGTGGCTCTATGCCGTCGCCGCGCTGGTTTTGGCGATGGTCCTGGTCGGCGGCGCCACCCGGCTCACCGAATCCGGCCTCTCGATCACCGAATGGAAGCCGGTGATGGGCACGCTGCCGCCGCTCGGCGAAAGCGGGTGGCAGGCCGAGTTCGAGAAATATCAGGCCATCCCGCAATACCGCGCGCTCAATGCCGGGATGAGTCTGGCGCAATTCAAGACCATCTATTGGTGGGAATGGGCGCATCGCTTGCTCGGCCGGCTGATCGGCGTGGCGTTTTTGCTGCCGTTTCTTTGGTTTCTCTGGCGCGGCTGGGTGGAACCGGCTCTGCGGGCGCCGCTGTGGTTCATATTCGGGCTCGGCGCGCTGCAAGGTGGCGTCGGCTGGTGGATGGTCGCCTCCGGCCTCGCCGACCGCGTCGAAGTCTCGCAATATCGGCTGGCGACGCATCTCGTGCTCGCCTGCGTGATCTATGCGGCGCTGATCTGGACCGCGCAGCGGCTGAACGAGCGGCGGCCTTTACCGGCGCCGCTCTCGGAAGAGGATAGGGCAGGGGCGCGCCTGCGCTTCACCGCCACAAGTCTCCTCGTTCTGCTCTTGGCGCAAATGTATCTCGGCGCGCTGGTCGCCGGATTGCGCGCCGGCACTATCTACAACACCTGGCCGCTGATCGACGGCGCATTGGTGCCGCGCGGGCTGTTCTTCGATTCGCCGCTGTGGCGGAATTTTTTCGAGAATGCGCTGACCGTGCAGTTCGACCACCGCATGCTCGCCTATGCGATCTTCATCTTGGCGCTGTGGCACGCGCTCGACGTCGCGCGCACGGTCAAGAGCGGACCGGCGCGCCCCGGCGCGTTTGTGCTCGCCGCCTCCGTCGTTCTTCAAGTTGCGCTCGGCGTGGCGACGCTGCTGTTGCAGGTGCCGCTTGCGGTCGCGCTCGCGCACCAGGCGCTGGCGATGCTGGTGCTGACCGCCGCGGCCGTGCATGCGGCGAATCTGAGATTGCGGGCCGCTATTGCGCTCATTCCCGCGCCAGCGGGAATCCGAGCGGAGACAAATTAGTCCTCCAGCGCCTGTTCGAGATCGGCGATGATGTCTTCCTTGTCCTCGATGCCGATCGACAGCCGCACCACGTCCGGACCGGCGCCGGCCTCGATCTTCTGTTCGTCGCTGAGCTGCCGATGCGTGGTCGAGGCCGGGTGAATGATCAGCGAGCGCGTGTCGCCGATATTGGCGAGATGCGAAAACAATTTCACGTTGGAGACGAGCTTGACGCCGGCGTCGTAGCCGGCTCGCAGCCCGAAGGTGAACACCGCGCCGGCGCCGTTCGGGCAATATTTCTTGGCGAGGTTATGATAGCGGTCGCCCGGCAGGCCCGGATAGCTCACCCAGGCGACGCTCGGATGCGTCGAAATCCAGTCGGCGACGGCGAGCGCATTGTCGCAATGCTTGCGCATGCGCAGCGGCAGCGTCTCAATGCCGGTGAGGATGAGGAAGGCGTTGAACGGCGACAGCGCCGCGCCGATGTCGCGCAGCGCCAAAACGCGGCAGGCGATGGCGAAGGCGAAATTGCCGAACGTCTCGTGCAGCACGATGCCGTGATATTCCGGCCGCGGCTCGCACAACATCGGGTAGCGGCGCTCGCGCGACCAGTTGAAGGTGCCGGCGTCGACGATCAGCCCGCCGATCGAGTTGCCGTGACCGCCCAAGAATTTGGTCAGCGAATGCACCACGATATCGGCGCCGTGGTCGATCGGCTTGCACAGATACGGCGTCGCCAGCGTGTTGTCGACGATGTAGGGCACGCCGGCGCGCTTGGCGATTTGTGCCACCGCCGCCATGTCGGTGACGACGCCGCCGGGGTTGGCGATCGATTCGGTGAAAATCGCCTTGGTCTTCGGCGAGATGGCGCGCTCGAATGAGGAGATGTCGTCGGGGTCGGCCCACACCACGTTCCAGCCGAAATTCTTGAACGCGTGGCTAAATTGATTGATCGAGCCGCCGTACAGCTTTTTCGAGGCCACGAACTCGTCGCCCGGCTGCAGCAGGCAATGAAACGCCAGGACCTGCGCCGCATGGCCGGACGCCGTCGCCAAGCCGGCGGTGCCGCCCTCGAGCGCGGCGACGCGCTCCTCGAGCACCGCTGTGGTCGGGTTGCCGATGCGCGTATAGATGTTGCCGAAGGTCTGCAGGCCAAACAGCGAGGCGGCGTGGTCGACGCTTTCGAATACGTAAGATGTGGTCTGGTAGATCGGCGTCGCCCGCGCGCCGGTCGTGGGATCGGGCTGGGCGCCGGCGTGGACGGCGAGCGTGGAGAAGCCCGGAATGCGTTCGCTCATCGACCGATCCTTGCGATCCTGGTGGCGGGAAGAAGCGCTTCCGGTTTATAGGAGCCGCCGGGGCCGTCAAGGCGCGCAAATCCGTTGCGTTAATAGGTAGCCGCCGCGCGGGCGGGCGCGGCGGCAGAAGCTCATGCTTTGGCCAGATCGTCAGGCTTTGCCGTCTTCGCGCTCGGCGCGTTCGGCGGCGTCGGTGGCGCCGCCGCGCGTCGAGGTGCGGTTGAGCGACAGCCGCTGGATGCCGCCGCTCGCCGCCGCCCGCTTTGAGGTGATGGTGCGGGTGTTGACGCCCATCCAGGCGATCTCGGAAGACAGCCGGCCGTATTCGATCTTCGGGCAGCGGTTCATCACGACCTTGAGGCCGTTGGCCTCGGCAAGCGCCGCCGCTTCATCGTTGCGGATGCCGAGCTGCATCCAAATGACCTGCGGCCGCGGCTGTAATGCCAGCGCTTCCTCGACGATCGGCAGGGCGTAGCGCGAGGCGCGGAAAATATCGACCATGTCGATCGGCTCGGTGACGTCGGCGAGCCGCGCAGAGATGAGGCGGCCCAGCAGATCTTCGCCGGCATGACCTGGGTTGATGGGTATCATGTTGTAGCCGCGCTCGAGCAGGTATTTGAAGGCAAAATAGCTCGGGCGGTTCTCTTTCTCCGAGGCGCCGACCATCGCGATCGACTTCACGGTGTTGAGAATGCCGCGGATGTAGCTATCGGGATAGGAATCGTGATTCATCGCGAGCGCCCGAGGTCAGCGGTTCTCCCATTTCGGCTCGCGCTTCTCGATGAAAGCGCCGATGCCTTCCTCGGCGTCGCGCGCCAGCATGTTTTCGACCATGACTTCCGACGTGTATTTGTAGGCCTCGGCGAGCGGCATTTCGAGCTGGCGATAAAATGCCTGCTTGCCGATCTTGACGGTCACGGTCGATTTCGCGGCGATTTTTTTTGCCAGCTTCACCGCTTCTTCGCGTTCGCTCCCGGGGGCGACTACGTGGTTGACGAGACCGATGCGCGCAGCATGCTCCGCAGAGATCATTTCGCCGGTGAGCAGCATCTCTATGGCATGCTTGCGCGGCACGTTGCGCGACAGCGCAACCATCGGCGTCGAGCAAAACAGGCCGATATTGACGCCGGGCGTCGCGAACTTGGCGGCCCGCGAGGCGACCGCGAGGTCGCAGCTCGCCACCAACTGGCAACCGGCCGCGGTGGCGGTCGCCTGCACCGCGGCGATCACCGGTTGCGGCAGAAGAACGATCTGCTGCATGACGGCGCTGCACGTGGTCATGACATGCTTGAAATAAGCGCGGCCGCGGTCGGCGTCGGAACGGCGTTGGTTAAGCTCCTTGAGGTCGTGGCCGGCGGAAAAGGCCGGACCGTTGGCGGCCAGCACGACGGCGCGCACTGAATCATCGTGCGCGATGGCGGTGAGCGCGTCGCCGAGCGCCTCGAGCATCGCCTCGGAAAGACTGTTGCGGCTCTGCGGCCGGTTGAGCGCGAGCACGGCGACGCCCTCGATGTCTTCGCGTAAAAGGATCAGCGAAGACACGGCGGCAGCGGTGGCGGGATGGGCGTGCATCGGTTCGGTCCTTGGTCCGGTCCTGCCGTGCGGATTTGGCAAATCGACCGCCCGCATTGTATCCGATCTGCATGACGGAGAGCAGGGGCATGAAGCACATGGCGGCGCCGAAACTCACGACCGAGGAGCTCGAGCGGCTGCTCAGCGCCGAATTTCCGCAAATGCTCAACGCGCATAGCGGCTACGGTATCGAGGAAGTCTGGTCGGGGGGCAGTCGCGTCCGCAAGCATTTCAGTCCGCGCTCGCTTCGTCCTGGCGGGACTATTGCCGGCACGACGATGATGACGCTCGCCGATTTTTCGCCCTATGTGGCCATCCTGGCGACGATCGGCTGGCTACCGGCGGCGGTGACCACTCATATTTCCATCAATTTTCTCAAGAAGCCGGCACCGCGCGACCTGCTCGCCGAGGCGCGGTTGATCAAGCTCGGAAAGCGGCTCGCGGTTGCCGAGGTGGAGATTCGATCGGAGGGCGAGGACGACCTGGTCGCTCACGCCACGTCCACCTACGCGATCCCTTCAAGGTGAAATAATACCTCCGGCTCAAATCCTTGAAATATGGACAAAATAGCGCCTATTGGTGTTGACCTTGCGAGCGGCTGCGGATAAATAGCCGCGCAACGTGCCGGCGTTGGTCGGCGCGACCCCTATAGGATGCGAAGATGAAAACGTATTCGGCCAAGCCCGCCGAGGTCGACAAGAAGTGGGTGATGATCGATGCCGACGGGCTCGTCGTCGGCAGGCTAGCGTCGCTCGTGGCGATGCGGCTGCGCGGCAAGCACAAGCCGACTTTCACGCCTCATGTCGACTGCGGCGACAACGTCATCGTCATCAATGCCGCCAAGGTCGTGCTGACCGGGCGCAAGGTCGAACAGAAAGTCTACTACAAACACACCGGCTATATCGGCGGCATCAAGGAACGCACCGCCAAGTCGATCCTGACCGGCCGCTTTCCCGAGCGGATCGTGGAGAAGGCGGTCGAGCGCATGCTGCCGCACGGGCCGTTGGGCCGGCGCCAGCTCGCCAACCTCAGGGTCTACCCGAATGCGGAGCATCCGCACGCGGCACAGCAGCCGGAGCAGCTCGACATTGCCGCCATGAACCGCAAGAACAAGAGGACCGCGTAATGGCCGACACGATACAGGCGCTCGAAGAGCTGTCGACGCTCAAGCCGGCGGCGGTGCCGCAGCCTCCGAAATACGTGCAAAAGCTCGACAAGCAAGGACGCGCCTACGCCACCGGCAAGCGCAAGGATGCAGTGGCGCGGGTGTGGATCAAAATGGGCGGCGGCAAGATCCTGATCAACGACCGGCCGGTGGAGACCTACTTTGCCCGCCCGGTGCTGCGCATGCTCATCCAGCAGCCGCTGGTCGCCGCCAACCGCCAGGGTCAATACGACGTGGTCTGCACCGTCTCCGGCGGCGGGCTGTCGGGTCAGGCGGGCGCGGTGCGTCACGGCCTGTCCAAGGCGCTGATGCGGCACGAGCCCGACCTGCGCCCGGTGCTCAAGCGCGGCGGCTTTCTCACCCGCGATCCCCGCGTGGTCGAGCGCAAGAAGTACGGCAAGGCCAAGGCGCGCAGGAGCTTCCAGTTCTCGAAGCGCTAGGTGCGCTGCAGTCAGGCATCCCGGACGCGTCGCACGCCTCTTCACGTTTGCCGCGTCTCAACCCTCTCGAGTGGGCGGCGCCGTGTCGCCCTGAACGACGATATTTTTGATTTTTTTTGCGATCTTTCTCGAGATTTTTTCCGAAAATCCGCATCGTCCATCACACGCTTGACCAAGCCTAAAAAGCAAACTTCCGGCGCGGGCCCGGGATCAGTGATACGTATTTATCCGGACATAACGGATGGGAGCGCTAATCCATGGCCATGGATTGGGCACAGGCGTGGTTATCGCTCGATGTCGGAACGCTGTTCGTCATCGCCATTGGCGTGACCTTGTTGCTCGGCCTGCTGCTGCTGTTCGTCTGGACGCAAGAGCGCATCCCGGCGCTTGGCTGGTGGGGTGCGGCCTACCTGCTTGGCGCTTTCTCGGCCGCAATCTGGTGGTTCGGCGACCTGACGGGACCGGCGCCGCCGGCGGGTATCGCCAATATTCTTCTGTTTGTCACTGTTGGCATGATCTGGAGCGCCGCGCGGTTGTTCCACGGTCGCCGGGTGCGCTGGGGCCTGATGTTTCTTGGTGCCGCTGTCTGGCTGGTGGCGTGGATGTTCCCGGCGTTCGCGCACTCCGCTGTTTCGCGCATCATCCTCAGCTCGCTCATCGTCGCCGGCTATACCTTCCTGGTCGCCGTCGAACTGTGGCGCGAGCGCCGCAAATCGCTGATCCGGCGTTGGCCCGCGCTTTTCGTTCCCATGCTGCACGGCGCCGTCTTTCTGTTCCCGGTGGCGCTCGCAACTCTGTCCCAGGATGGCAATGTGTTCCGCGGTCTCGCCCGTGGCTGGATTGCGGTCTTCTTCATCGAGATCATGCTCTACGTCGTCGGCGCTGCCTTTATCGTGCTGATCCTGGCCAAAGACCGCACGGTGCGTTTCTACAAAATGGCGGCAGCGACCGACCCGCTGACCGGCGTGTTGAACCGCCGCGGATTTTTCCAAGGCGCCGCCATCGTCATGGAACGCAGTCGCGGCAGCATGGGACCGGTCAGCGTGCTCTCCTTCGACCTTGATCATTTCAAATCGATCAACGACCGCTGGGGACACGCGGCGGGCGATGCGGTTTTGCAATTGTTCGCGACGGTGGTGCGCAAAACCATGCGCGCCGACGACGTCATCGGTCGGCTCGGCGGCGAGGAATTCGTCGCCATCTTACCGGGCATGTCCGCCGATGCCGCCGCTGTTTCCGAACGCGTGCGAGCGGCTTTTGCCGCGGCCGGCGGCGTGCTCGACGGCCGGCACATTGCGGCGACGGTCAGCGCCGGTGTGGCATGCGGCTCGCCGTTGGCCACGGTCGAGGCGCTCATCGCACGGGCCGATACCGCGCTCTACCGGGCCAAAATGAAAGGAGGTGACCGGGTCGAGACCGCCGACGAGGCTGTCGCCGCCGCGCCGGAGCGACGGGCTAGAGGGCATTCAGCCTCCGGCCTGCCGCCGATTTCAGTGCGATCGCAAAGCAGCAGCGCGTACTGAGTTTCACGCCGATCACCTGTCGCCGAAAGCGACGAAGCGCAGCACGACAAACGAAAAGGGCGCCGTGAAACGGCGCCCTGAATAGCTGCATCGCCTAGGCCGCGCAGGGAGGATGCGATCGGCCGCTCACGCCGAGTAGTACATTTCGAACTCGACCGGATGCGGCGTGTGTTCGAAGCGGATGACCTCGCTCATCTTCAGATCGACATAGGCGTCGATGAAGTCGTCGTCGAACACGCCGCCAGCCTTGAGGAAGCCCCGGTCCTTGTTGAGCTCTTCGAGCGCCTGGCGGAGCGATCCGCAGACCGTCGGAATTTTCTTCAGTTCCTTGGGCGGCAGATCGTAGAGGTCCTTGTCGACCGCCTCGCCCGGATTGAGTTTGTTCTTGATGCCGTCGAGGCCGGCCATCACCATCGCCGCAAATCCCAGATAAGGGTTGGCGAGCGGATCGGGGAAGCGCACCTCGACGCGCTTCGCTTTCGGGTTGGTCGTATAAGGAATGCGGCACGACGCCGATCGGTTGCGCGCCGAATAAGCGAGCAGCACCGGCGCCTCGAAGCCCGGTACCAGCCGCTTGTAGGAGTTCGTCGTCGGATTGGTGAAGGCGTTGATCGCCTTGGCGTGCTTGATGATGCCGGCGATGTATTGCAGGCAGGTATCGGACAGGTCCGAATACTTGTTGCCGGCGAAGACCGGCTTGCCGCTCTTCCAGATCGACTGGTGACAATGCATGCCCGAGCCGTTATCGCCATAGATCGGCTTGGGCATGAAGCAGGCCGTCTTGCCGTAAACCTGCGCGACCTGCTGGACGCAATATTTGAAGATTTGCATGTAGTCCGCCATCAGCACCATCGGCGAGAATTTCATGCCGATCTCGTGCTGGGCGGAGGCCACCTCGT
Source organism: Xanthobacteraceae bacterium (assembly GCA_050010955.1). Taxonomy (GTDB): domain Bacteria; phylum Pseudomonadota; class Alphaproteobacteria; order Rhizobiales; family Xanthobacteraceae; genus BOG-931. The sequence continues at coordinate 10,035 of JBEKJZ010000062.1, forward strand.
GGTGGTGCTTCTCGACCTTTACGCCCATGCGCGTCATGGCCGAAAGCATCTCCGAACGCATGTCCTGCACCGAATCCTGCGGCGGCACCGGGAAGTAGCCCTTCTTGGTCCAGATGCGGTGGCCGAGATTGCCGCCTTCGTATTCGGTGTCGGAATTGGTGGGGAATTCCAGCGAATCGAGCTTGAAGCCGGTATTGTACGGCTCGGCCTTGTATTTCACGTCGTCGAACACGAAGAATTCGGGCTCGGGCCCGAAATAGACGGTGTCCCCGACGCCCATGGACCTGACCATGCCCTCGGCGCGTTTGGCGATACCGCGCGGATCACGCGAGTATGGCTCGCCGGTGGTCGGCTCGATCACATCACAGACCAGTACCAGCGTTGTCTCGGCGAAAAACGGGTCGATGCTGGCGGTCGCAGGATCCGGCATCAGGCACATGTCGGATTCATGGATCGCCTTCCAGCCTGCGATCGAGGAGCCGTCGAACATCTGGCCTTCGGCGAACGTGTCTTCCTCGATCAGAGTCACGTCAAAGGTGACATGCTGCCATTTGCCGCGCGGATCGGTGAAGCGGAAATCGACGAATTTCACGTCGCTGTCCTTGATCATTTTCATGACGTTCTTCGGCGTGGTCATGGCATGCGTACCCTTTCGTGGTGCTGGAATGTGTTGGAGCGCTGGTCGACTGTCGGCGGTTGAGCGCAAGCAGTCAGCCCAGGCAATCAGATGGCGTCAATTCCGGATTCCCCCGTCCTGATCCGGATGGCTTCTTCGACAGTCGAGACGAAGATTTTCCCATCGCCGATCCGCCCGGTTTGGGCAGCGCGACGGATCGCCTCGACAGCTTTTTCGACCATGTCGTCGCCAAGCACAATCTCGATCTTCACTTTGGGCAAAAAATCCACCACGTATTCGGCCCCGCGGTAGAGTTCGGTGTGCCCCTTCTGGCGTCCGAAGCCCTTTGCTTCGGTGACGGTTATTCCTTGCAGACCCACTTCCTGCAGCGCCTCCTTCACCTCATCGAGTTTGAATGGCTTGATAATGGCCTCGATTTTCTTCATCGCGTCTCATCTCCCGGCTCCGGGTGGCCGAGCCACCGCTGGAACCGACGCATGGTTAGCAGGTCCCGTGCCAAGGTCGTAAAGATAGGAAAAGCACAGGTCGATCAATCTGGTAAGATGCAATCACGATCCGTCTGCGAAGGCGCAGGACATGCCTCCGCTGCTAAACTGGGCACATTGCCTATTATCGCGTCAACGGTGTCCGGCGACAAGGCTGCATTGTACTTGCGCAATGTTCGCGGCTTGCCGCAATCGCTATCCTGGACGCATGATGATTGAGCTTCTCAGCAATGCGGAAATGGCGGAAGTCGACCGGCGGACCATCGCCGGCGGCGTGGCCGGAATCGACCTTATGGAGCGAGCGGGCAGGGCCGTCGCCGACGCCGTGAGCGCGCGCCATCCGGCCGGGAGCCGCATCGCCGTTGTGGCGGGCCCCGGCAACAACGGGGGCGACGGATTTGTGGCGGCGCGGCTGCTCGCCGAGCGCGGTTACAACGTGGAGGTGTTGCTGGTGGGCGACGCGGGGCGGCTCAAAGGCGATGCGGCGCTGGCAGCGAAACAATGGGCGGGCTCGGTCGCCCCGGCGCTGCCGGGGGCGCTGGAAGCCCCCGTACCATCCGACGGCGCGATCGACGCGGTGATCGACGCTCTCTTCGGGGCCGGCCTTGACCGGCCGGTCGAGGGCTTGGCACGCGCCATGATCGACAGCATGAATGCGCAAGCTGCGCCGATCGTTGCCGTGGACCTGCCAAGCGGGATCAACGGAACGTCCGGGGCGGTGATGGGAAGCGCCGTGAAGGCCGCGCAGACCGTCACCTTCTTTCGCAAGAAACCCGGGCATCTGCTGCTGCCGGGACGCCTTCATTGCGGCGCAGTCTCCATCGCCGATATCGGCATTGCCGAGTCCGTGCTGGCGGAAATTGCCACGAAAACCTTCGAGAACACGCCTGCACTCTGGCGCGCGCACTTTCCGGTGCTGCGCGAGGCCGGACACAAATACGACCGCGGGCACGCCATCGTCGTGTCCGGTCCCTCGTGGTCGACCGGGGCGGCGCGGCTCGCGGCGCGCGGCGCGTTGCGCGCCGGAGCCGGTCTGGTCACCATCGCAAGCCCACGCGAGGCGCTGGCGGTCAACGCGGCGGCGAGCCTCGCCGTGATGGTGCGGCCGGTCGACGGCGCCGGCGAGCTGACGAAGTTTCTTGCCGATCGCCGGTTGAATGCCTTGGCGATCGGTCCCGGAGTGGGCGTGGCGGAAGCCACTTGCGACCTCGTTCTCGCGGCGCTTTCGGGCGAGCGCGCCGTCGTGCTTGACGCCGACGCGATCACCAGCTTTTCGAGCCATCCGCAGCGCCTCGCCGAGGCGTTACTGCGGCGGCGCGGCCAAGCCACGGTCCTGACGCCCCACGAAGGAGAATTTCATCGCTTCTTCGGAGCCTTGGACAAACAAACTCAAGTGGGGTCAAAGCTCGAAAGAGCGCTCCGCGCGGCGCGGCTCACCGGCGCAATCGTGCTGCTCAAGGGCGCCGATACAGTCGTGGCAGCCGCCGACGGACGGGCATCGATCGCCGCTAACGCGCCGCCTTACCTGGCAACGGCGGGCGCCGGCGATGTGCTGACCGGGATGGCAGCCGGTCTGCTCGCGCAAGGCATGCCGGCCTTCGAGGCGGCATCCGCGGCGGTCTGGCTCCATGGCGAAGCCGCCGTTGCGGCGGGGCCCGGCCTTATTTCCGAGGATTTGTCGGATATGCTGCCGCGTGTCTATCGCGCGCTCCTTCGGTGATCGCAAGACGCACTGACGCGACGGCGCTGAACTTTGCAGGCCCGTGATTCAGCGCCTATTTTTGTAGTGTCAGGCGTAACCCGCGTGATATAAGCCGCGCCGCCGAAACAGCCTCCCGTCGCGGGCGTGGCGGAATTGGTAGACGCGCGGGATTTAGGTTCCCGTGACGAAAGTCGTGGGGGTTCGAGCCCCTCCGCCCGCACCAGCCCGGGCGGCTTTTCCCAAAACCTAGCCGAGATGTGCTCGATCTCGGGCCGTGAAGAGTAGTGCCAATGCAAGTGACTGAAACTTCCGCCGCTGGCCTCAAGCGCGAATTTCGCGTTGTCGTCCCCGCGACCGATCTTGAGGCGCGGGTCAATGAGCGGCTCGACGACCTGAAGGGACGCGTGCAGCTCCGAGGTTTCCGGCCCGGCAAAGTCCCGGTCGCGCATCTCAGGCGGCTCTACGGCAAGGCCGCAATGGCGGAGGTGATCGAGGCGGCGGTGCGCGAGGCCAATAGCAAGATCGTCACCGACCACGGCTTCAAGCTCGCCATCGAGCCGAAGGTTGTGCTGCCGTCGGAGGAGGGCGCGGTCGAGGGCGTCATCGCCGGCAAATCCGACCTCGCCTACACCGTCGAGATCGAGATCCTGCCGCCGATCACTCTCGCCGATTTCAAGACCATCAAGCTCACCCGGCTCACCGCCGAGGTCACCGACGCCGAGATCGATCAAACTCTGCAAAGGATCGCCGAACAGAACCGGCCGTTCATCGCCAAGAGCGAAGGGGCGGAAAAGGGCTACCGGGTGGTCCTGTCGTTTCAAGGCATGATCGACGGTCAGCTGTTCGAGGGCGGCGCCGGCGAGGATGTTCCGCTGGTCCTTGGTTCGGGGCAATTTATCCCAGGGTTCGAGGACCACCTTATGGGCATCAAAGCCGGGGAAAGCAGGACCTTCGACATCAAGTTCCCCGACGACTACCCGGCCAAGGCGATGGCCGGCAAGGACGCCACCTTTGCCGTGACGGCAAAGGCGGTTGAGGCGCCCGGCGCCGTGACCATCGATGACGACTTCGCCAAGACCCTCGGATTGGAGTCGCTGGCCAAGCTCCGCGACGCGATCAAGGACCGCACGCAGCGTGAGCATGCGGCGGCATCGCGCCAGAAGCTCAAGCGCGCGTTGCTCGACCAACTCGATGAGCGCCATAAATTCGAGCCGCCGCCGAGCCTGGTCGAGCAGGAATTCAACAATGTCTGGTCGTCGATCGAGAAGGACCTCAAGGACCAGGGTCGCACCTTCGCGGACGAAGGAACGACCGAGGAGAAGGCGCGGGCCGAATACCGTACCATCGCCGAACGGCGGGTGCGGCTTGGTCTTGTCATCGCCGAGATCGGCGAACGGAACAATATCAAGGTCACGGAGGAGCAGCTCAACGCCGCGGTGGTGGAGCAGTTGCGCCAGCTGCCCGGACGGGAGCAGGAGGTATGGGACTATTACCGGAAAAATCCCGGGGCCCTGGCCGCCTTGCGCGCGCCCTTGTTCGAGGACAAGGTGGTGGACTTCCTGATCGAACTCGCCGAGGTCACGGAAAAGCCGGTTTCACGGGACGAACTATTCAAGGAAGATGAGGCGTGAGGGCGTGAGGGCGTAAGGGAATGGGCGTGACCGGGGCAGTTATCTACGTCTTGTCGCGGAAGCTTCCGTGCATATCTGCGATAGTCGAAGCTTTTCATGGCGCTACGGTCCGCGGCTCTTTCGACAGTCAACCCCGACTCAGCCACACTGAGCGAGCCGCAGCGCGAGCACGCGAACACTTCTGACAGGGAACCCCATGCGCGACCCAAAGGACACTTACATGCAATACCTCGTCCCCATGGTGGTCGAGCAGACCAACCGCGGGGAGCGGGCCTACGATATCTATTCCCGGCTGCTCAAGGAGCGGATCATCTTCATCACCGGGCCGATCGAGGACGGCATGGCCTCGCTGGTCATCGCCCAGCTTTTGTTCCTCGAGGCGGAAAATCCCAAGAAGGAAGTCTCACTGTATATCAACTCGCCCGGCGGGGTCGTGACCTCGGGGCTGGCGATCTATGACACGATGCAGTTCGTCCGCCCGGCGGTGTCGACGCTATGTACTGGGCAGGCCGCTTCCATGGCCTCGCTCCTGCTCGCGGCGGGAAACAAGGACCTGCGTTTTGCCCTTCCCAACGCCCGGATCATGGTGCATCAGCCCTCCGGCGGATTCCAAGGTCAGGCCACGGATATCATGCTCCACGCCCAGGAGATTCTGAACCTGAAGCGGCGGTTGAATGAAATCTACGTCAAGCATACCGGTCAGCCGCTGAAGAAGATCGAGGATGCGCTGGAACGCGACATGTTCCTGACCGCCGAGATGGCCAAGGATTTCGGCCTCATCGACAAGGTCATCGAGAAACGGCCGGAGGAACCGTCGCTCAAGAGCGAGCCGGTTCTTGCCAAGGTGTGAGCGCGGCGATGGGACGAATCGGCGCCAAAATCAGCCCCGGCCGGCGTCAAACGGATTCCCCCAGGTGTGCTCTAGAAAGCACACCCGTCCAAAGTCGCGTTATCGTTAATGGATTCTTGATTGGCACGCCATTAGCATGCACGGTTGTATGAAGTGACCCACTGTGAAGTCGTGTTCGGGCGCAGACGCGGACGGTGCTACGGTTTTTTAGCACGGCGAAGCGCAAGGTATTGAGGGTCGCACGGCTTCCCTCGTGGTGAAGGCGGAGACGGGAATGAGCAAGGTTGGCGGCGGCGATTCCAAGAATACGCTCTACTGCTCGTTCTGCGGCAAGAGCCAGCACGAAGTGCGCAAGCTCATCGCCGGGCCGACCGTCTTCATTTGCGACGAATGCGTCGAGCTGTGCATGGATATCATCCGCGAGGAGAACAAGTCCTCGCTGGTGAAGTCGCGTGACGGCATTCCGACGCCGCGGGAAATCCGCAAGGTTCTCGACGACTACGTGATCGGTCAGGATCACGCCAAGAAGGTGCTGTCGGTCGCCGTTCACAATCACTACAAGCGGCTCAACCACCAGAGCAAGCACAACGACGTCGAGCTGGCCAAATCGAACATTCTGCTGATCGGACCGACCGGCTCCGGCAAGACTCTGCTCGCGCAGACGCTGGCGCGCATCCTCGATGTGCCCTTCACCATGGCGGACGCCACCACGCTGACGGAAGCCGGGTATGTCGGCGAGGACGTCGAGAACATTATTTTGAAGCTGCTGCAATCGGCCGACTACAATGTCGAGCGCGCGCAGCGCGGCATCGTCTACATCGATGAAATCGACAAGATTTCGCGAAAGTCCGACAATCCTTCGATCACCCGCGACGTGTCGGGGGAAGGCGTGCAGCAGGCGCTGCTCAAGATCATGGAGGGCACGATCGCCAGCGTGCCGCCGCAGGGCGGCCGCAAGCATCCGCAACAGGAATTCCTGCAGGTCGACACCACGAACATCCTGTTCGTCTGCGGCGGCGCCTTTGCCGGTCTGGAAAAGATCATCTCGGCGCGCGGCCGTTCAACGTCGATCGGGTTTGGCGCCAGAGTGATGGCGCCGGAGGACCGCAAGCAGGGCGAGATCTTCCGCGACGTTGAGCCGGAGGATTTGTTGAAGTACGGGCTCATTCCCGAGTTCGTCGGGCGGCTTCCCGTGGTCGCGACGTTGGAGGATCTCGACGAGCCGTCGCTCAAGCGCATTCTCACCGAGCCGAAGAACGCGCTGGTGAAGCAATACCAGCGCATGTTCGAGATGGAGACGGTGGACCTCACTTTGGCCGACGAGGCGCTTTCGGCGATCGCGCGCAAGGCCATCGACCGCAAGACCGGCGCGCGGGGCTTGCGCTCGATCATGGAGAGCATCCTGCTCGACACCATGTTCGACCTGCCGAGCCTCGAAGGCGTCGAGGAGGTCGTAATCTCACGAGAGGTCGTCGAAGGTGCGGCCCGGCCGCTCTATATCTATGCCGATCGGTCGGATCGCGCTGGCGACGCCGGCGGCGCGAGCGCCTGAGTGATGCCGGGGTCCGGCACTGCCCGATTCGGCGCGCGGCAGGCCGACGCGGCTTCGCCGCCCGCGCTTTACCTGCGAAAACCGCCCTTTCTTGACACGCTCGGGCCGCAACGCCACCTATAGTGGGCGAGTGAAAAGAGCGTACGAAGATCGTGTAAACTACTCCGGGCAGGGTCTCATACCCGCCCTTTGGGTGCGGACAGGTCACCGTCCGCGATCCCCTTCCCGGCCACACGGCAGTCCGTTGCGACCGCGCACTCCTGCGGGTCGGGGTGGACGTGCACAACAATAAGGAAGTGGGGCCATGACCAGTGCCGCCAAGCCAAAGCCGCCGTTAGTGACCGGTGAAAGCCGGGCGTATCCGGTGTTGCCACTGCGGGACATCGTCGTTTTCCCGCACATGATCGTTCCGCTGTTCGTCGGACGCGAGAAGTCGATCAAGGCTCTCGAAGAGGTGATGCGCACGGATACATTCATCCTGCTGGCGACGCAGAAGAATGCTTCCGACGACGATCCGGCGACCGACGCCATCTTTGGCATTGGCACGCTGGCCAGCGTGCTGCAGCTCCTCAAGCTGCCGGACGGCACCGTCAAAGTGCTGGTGGAGGGCGCCGCCCGCGCCCAGGTCAAGCAATACACCGATCGCGAGGAGTACTACGAGGCCGATGCGGTCGTCATCGGCGATTCCTCCGGCGATCAGGTCGAGGCTGAAGCGCTGGCCCGCTCGGTGGTCAATGAGTTTGAAGGCTATGTGAAGCTCAACAAGAAGGTGTCGCCCGAAGTCGTCGGCGTGGTCCAGCAGATCGACGATTACGCCAAGCTGGCCGACACCGTTGCCTCTCACCTTGCGGTCAAGATTGCCGACAAGCAGATGATCCTGGAAACGCCCGTCGTTACCGAGCGGCTGGAGAAGGTGCTTGGGCTGATGGAGAGCGAAATCTCGGTGCTGCAGGTCGAGAAGCGCATCCGCACGCGCGTCAAGCGCCAAATGGAGAAGACGCAGCGCGAGTACTATCTCAACGAGCAGATGAAGGCGATCCAGAAGGAGCTCGGCGACGAGGACGGCAAGGACGAGCTCGCCGAGATCGAGGAAAAGATCAAGCGCACCAAGCTCTCGAAGGAGGCGCGCGAGAAGGCGCAGCACGAGCTGAAGAAGCTGCGGCAGATGTCGCCGATGTCGGCGGAAGCCACCGTCGTGCGCAACTATCTCGACTGGCTGCTGTCGATCCCGTGGAATAAGAAATCCAAGGTCAAGAAGGATTTGGCGCTGGCCGAGCAGATTCTCGACGCCGACCATTTCGGCCTGGAAAAGGTCAAGGAACGCATCGTCGAATACCTGGCGGTGCAACAACGCGCCAACAAGCTGACCGGACCAATTCTCTGCTTGGTCGGACCGCCCGGCGTCGGCAAGACCTCGCTCGGCAAGTCGATCGCGCGGGCGACGGGACGCGAGTTCGTGCGCGTCTCGCTCGGCGGCGTGCGCGACGAAGCGGAGATTCGCGGCCACCGGCGGACTTACATCGGCTCGATGCCCGGCAAGGTCATCCAGTCGATGCGCAAGGCCAAGACCTCCAATCCGTTGTTCCTGCTCGACGAGGTCGACAAGATGGGCGCCGATTTCCGCGGCGACCCGTCATCGGCGCTGCTCGAAGTGCTCGACCCCGAGCAAAATCACGCCTTCAACGACCATTATCTGGAGGTCGACTACGATCTGTCCCACGTGATGTTCATCACCACGGCGAATACCCTCAACATTCCGCCGCCCTTGATGGACCGCATGGAGATCATCCGCATCGCCGGCTACACCGAGGACGAGAAGGTGGAGATCGCGCGCAAGCACCTGATCCCGCACGCCATGGTCAAACACGGCCTCGATGCCAAGGAGTGGTCGATCGACGACGGTGCGCTGCTCACGATGATTCGCCGCTATACCCGCGAAGCGGGCGTGCGCAATCTTGAGCGCGAGCTTTCGACGCTGATCCGCAAGGCGATCAAGGAGCTCACGATCTCGAAGAAGCAGTCGGTGCAGGTCACCGACGCGGTGCTGGCCGACTATCTCGGCGTGCCGAAGTTCCGCTACGGCGAAGTCGAGGACGTCGATCAGGTCGGCGTCGTCACCGGTCTCGCCTGGACCGACGTCGGCGGCGAGTTGCTCACCATCGAGGCGGCCATGATGCCCGGCAAGGGCAAAATGACCGTCACCGGCAACCTGCGCGACGTGATGAAGGAATCGATCTCCGCCGCGGCGTCCTACGTGCGCATGCGGGCGATCGCGTTCGGCATCGAGCCGCCGTCTTTCGACAAGCGCGACATCCACGTCCACGTGCCGGAAGGTGCCACGCCGAAGGATGGTCCGTCCGCGGGCGTCGCCATGGTCACCGCGATCGTTTCGGTGATGACCGGCATTCCGGTGCATCGCGATGTCGCCATGACCGGCGAGATCACCTTGCGCGGCCGCGTGCTGCCGATCGGCGGCCTCAAGGAGAAGCTGCTCGCGGCCCATCGCGGCGGCATCAAGACCGTGCTCATACCGGAAGAGAACGCCAAGGATCTGGTCGAGATCAACGACAGCATCAAGAGCGGGCTCGATATCATCCCGGTCTCGCGCATGGACGAAGTGCTGGCACGCGCTTTGGTGCGCCAGCCGGAGCCGATCACCTGGGAGGAAACCGCGGCGAAGCCCGTCGATGTTCCCGAGGCGGTTGTGGAGGAGGAGTCCTCCGGGCTCACCGCGCACTGAGCGCAGCGCGATATCAGACGACGG
>JBEKJZ010000063.1:0-19642 GCA_050010955.1 Xanthobacteraceae bacterium
GATCCAGTCGTGCCGCGGCGGGAATTGGATACCAGGCCAAACGGGTGATGCCGTTCTCAATGAGATCGTGCGACAGCCGCATTCTCATTCTATAAACTAAAGAGAGTCAGCACCGGTTTTTATGGGCGACTAAGCGAAGACTCGATGCTGCACCGCAATAAGGTGCAGGCAGACGAGGACGGATCCCGCCCGCGTAGAGCGGCCCGCCGATGAAAGTTCTCGCCCGTCGGAACTCGGCGCCAACCTAAAACATAAACTCGGACAGGCGCGGCCCATGCGTGCGGGTCGTGTTGTTGTGAAAGCAAGGGAGGTTACCCGATGACCGTCAGTGTTATTGTCGCGAACAAGGGCCGCGAGGTCGTCAGCATCGAACCGAATGCCAGCCTTGCCGATGCGGTACGGCTTCTCGCCCAGAAGCGTATCGGCGCCGCGGTCATCCTCGGCGCTGACCGCCGCCTCGCCGGCATCATCTCCGAACGCGACATCGTGCGCGTGCTTGCTGAGCGTGGCGCCGCCGTGCTCGACGAACCGGTGAGCAGGACGATGACGCGCAAGGTCGAGAGTTGCAACGAGAACGAGACCGTGGCCCAAATCATGGAGCGCATGACGCAAGGCAAGTTCCGCCACATGCCTGTCGTCGACCAAGGGCAGGTGGTGGGCGTCGTCTCGATCGGCGACATCGTCAAGCACCGGTTGCATGAGATGGAACGCGAGTCGACGGCGATGCGCGACTACATCATGACGGCGTAGCGTTCTCGCCGCGGTGCGGCGGCGTGGTGATTGCAACGCTTGCATTCCACTGGCGCGAAGATCGCGTTATCATGACCGTCGACGCGTGCCATGCGGAGGCGGTCGTGCGGGGATTGGCAATCCTTTTCACTGTGGCGGCCATCGGCGCTGCCGCATCCAGCGCTTTCGCAGAAGTAAGAATCCGGCTGGCGCAAACGTCGGCGGCGACCACCTGCATGATGATTCTGCAATGCCCAGGCCGCGAGCTGTCAAACCGCGTGCGTCGTTCCGGGCACGCCGCCTTCGGCCGCCGCGACCACGACCAGCAACGCCACGGCGAGCACGATGTGCTTATTGACTTGCAGCACCGCCCAGCTCACGTGCCAGACGAGCTGTGCACGGCAATCGCCTTCCCAGTAACGATTTTCCACCGCTCTCCGGCCAGGCGTTCAACCCAGCGCGGCGATCGTGTCGGCGATCGGCTCTAGGGCCTTTTCCGTCGCCGCCTTGCCTGCCGCGATCGCGTCCGCGGCGCGATGGAAATCGAGCCAGCCGATATGCCCGATCTGCGGCGTGATGTGCACGTCTGGGGGGTCGCCGGCGAGCCGCATGCGGGTGAGGCGATCCTGCATGATGTTGAACGCTTCGATCATCACCGTGGAGAAACCCGGTCGCGCGTCGCTGGTGAGTATTTGGCGCTTGAGCGTCCGTTCGGTGCCGAACATGGCGCGCAAGCCCCGCAATCCGTTGCGCGGCACCCCCGGCGGCGGTTCGGGCGTTTCATCGTCCACATCTGAGCCGTGGCTCGCGATCGTGGCGCCGCGGGCAAAGCGGTCGGCGTCCAGATTGACCGCGATGACGACGCGCGCGCCGAAGGCGCGCGCTGCACTGACCGGCACCGGATTGACCAGCGCGCCATCGACCAGCCAGCGCCCGCCGAGGTGCACCGGCGGAAAGATCCCAGGCAAGGCATAAGAAGCCCGCATCGCCAGCGACAACGCACCTCGCGTGAGCCAAATTTCGTGGCCGGTTCCGACCTCGGTCGCAATTGCCGCGAACCGTAGCGGCAGGTCCTCGATCGAAGTCGCGCCGACGGCTTCAACGAGCCGTCGCGCCAGTCGTCCGCCGCCGATGAGGCCTGAACCGCCGATCCTCACATCGAGATAACCGATGATGCGGCGTACGGTGAGGGAGCGCGCCCAGGCTTCCAACTCCTCGAGTTGGTTGTTGGCGTAGCAACCGCCGACCAGGGCGCCGATCGAGGTGCCCACGATGATGTCAGGCCTGATCCCATGTTCCATGAGCGCGTGAATGACGCCGATATGGGCAAAACCACGCGCCGCGCCGCTGCCGAGAACAAGCCCAATAGACGGCCGGGCGGCTTTTCCCCGAATCGGCCTGGGTCCAACGTCGACGATCGTCACTGCATCCTCGTTTCCTGCGGCGCGAGCAAAACTTGCAAGCGAACATGATCCACCGCGAAGGGTAACAAACCGTTAGCTCTATTATGGTTAGGCGACCCCTCCGCCGCAGTGGCGCTATCGTGCGCGCGGCGTCGCCGCGGCATGAAATTGCCGTGATTGAGCACGAAAAACCCGTCATGCCAGGGCGGGGCTTCAGCGGGATCGGGCGCTCTGCCGTGTTGGCGGCAGCATGGCTATTCATTGTTGCCGCGCCGGTGCAAGCCTTGGCCCAGGCGCGCAATCTGATCTCACCACAACTGACGGTTCCCGTCCCGCTGACGCCCGGCACAGGCTCGCCGGGCGCTACGCTCGTCCCGATGGAGCCAACTCAGCCTTCGCCCGCGTCGCCGCTCGCGCAAGCTGTGCCCATGGTGCCGGCCGGACAGGTGGCGCTCGCGGTCTCTGCCCGGTACGGCCGCGATGCGCCGCCGATCGGCGGCGGCCTGATCTGGCGCGTCTATGCGGCGAAGCCGGACGCCACCGGGATTTTCCGCCTGATCAAAGAAGACCGGGCGGCGGCGCCGACCTTCATGCTGCCGCCGGGCAACTACGTCGTCCATGCCGACCTTGGACTCGCCAGCGCGGCGAAGGCCGTGCAATTGCGCGCCGAGACCGTCCGCGAAGTTTTCGAGATTCCCGCCGGTGGCATTCGGCTCGAGGGCCGGGTCGGCGATGTCCGCATCCCCACCGGGCAGATATCGTTCGACATCTTCACCGGCAGCCAGTTCGACACCACTGAGCGCAGGCCGATGGTGCAGAACGTCATGACCGGCGACGTCGTGCTGCTTCCCGAAGGGACCTATTACATCGTGTCGAATTACGGCGACGGCAACTCGGTGGTGCGTTCCGACGTCCACATGCAGGCGGCCAAGCTCACCGATATCGTCGTCACCCATCGTGCCGCGCTCATTACCCTCAAGCTGGTGAACGAGACCGGAGGCGAGGCGCTCGCCAACACGCAATGGACGGTGCTCACGCCGGGCGGCGACGTCATCAAGGAGTCGATCGGCGCGTTCCCGCGCGTAGTGCTCGCCGAAGGCGACTATCACGTGATCGCCCGCAACGAGGCCAAGACCTATCAGCGCGATTTCAAGGTCATCACCGGCGTCGACGGCGAGGTCGAGGTGCTGGTGCGCTGAGCGCTGTTGCGCCGCTCACGCCGCCTTTCGCATCCGCGCCACATCGGGCGGCACCGCTTCCTGGACGAGCGCGGCGAGTGCGGCGTCCAGCGGCATGACCTGCTGGCCTTCCTTGCCGAGACGGCGGATCGAGACCGTGCGTTCGGCGGCTTCCTTTTTGCCGACCACGAGCAGGGCAGGGACCTTCGCCAGCGAATGTTCGCGGACCTTGTAGTTAATTTTTTCGTTGCGCAGATCGCCTTCGACGCGCAGCCCTGAGCGCTGCGCCGTCGCGATGACCTCGCGCGCATAATCGTCGGCGTCCGAGGTAATGGTCGCGACTACCGCCTGCAGCGGCGACAGCCACAGCGGCAGATGCCCCGCATAGTGCTCGATCATGATGCCGGTAAACCGCTCGAGCGAACCGAACATCGCACGGTGCAGCATCACCGGCGTCACCTTGTTCGAGTGCTCGTCGATATAAAATGCGCCGAGCCGGCCCGGCATGTTGAGATCGACCTGCACGGTGCCGCACTGCCAGTCGCGGCCGATGGCGTCGCGCAACACGTATTCGAGCTTGGGGCCGTAGAAGGCGCCTTCGCCCTTGTTGAGCGTCCACGGCCGGCCCGACGCTTCGAGCGCCTGCATCAGCGCGGCTTCGGCTTTGTCCCAGACCGCGTCGTCGCCGATGCGCTTGTCTGGCCGATCGGAGAATTTGATGTGCACGTCGTCGAAGCCGAAATCGGCGTAGATCGACAGGATCAGATCGTTGACCGCGAGCACCTCCTGCGCGATCTGCTGCTCGGTGACGAAAATGTGGGCGTCGTCCTGGGTGAAGGCGCGCACGCGCAGCAGCCCGTGCAGCGAGCCCGACGGCTCGTACCGGTGCACCTTGCCGAACTCGGCGATCTTGAACGGCAGATCGCGATACGATTTCAGGCCGTTCTTGAATATCTGGATGTGGCCGGGGCAGTTCATCGGCTTGATGACATAGGTGCGATCGTCCTCCTCGGGCGGGTGCACCAGAAACATGACGTCGCGGAACGTCGCCATGTGGCCGGAGGCCACCCACAGCGATGAATCGATGAGCTGCGGCGCGTTGACCTCGGCATAGCCGGTCTCGGCCTGCCGCCGCCGGATGTAATTCTCCAGCGTCTGGAACAACGTCCAGCCCTTCGGATGCCAGAACACCGAGCCCGGCGCCTCTTCCTGGAAATGAAACAGATCCATTTCGCGGCCAATTTTTCGATGGTCGCGTTTTTCCGCCTCTTCGATCTGTTTCAGGTAGGCGTCGAGCTGTTCTTGTTTGGCAAAGGCCGTGCCGTAGATGCGCGACAGCATCTCGCGGTTCGAATCGCCGCGCCAATAGGCGCCGGCCACCTTCATCAGCTTGAAGGCGTTGCCCACCTTGCCGGTCGACGTCATGTGCGGGCCGCGGCACAGGTCGAACCAGTCGCCCTGTTTGTAGACCTTGATCTCTTGATCTTCCGGGATGGCGTCGATCAGCTCGACCTTGAACAGCTCGCCCTTGTCGCGAAAGACTTTCTTTGCCTGCTCGCGCGGCCACACTTCCTTGGTGAAGGGTTTGTCGCGGGCGATGATCTCGCGCATCTTTTTTTCGATGGCGTCGAAGTCTTCCGGCGTGAACGGCTGGTTGCGGAAGAAATCGTAATAGAAGCCGCTCTCGATCACCGGGCCGATGGTGACCTGGGTGCCGGGCCACAGCGTCTGCACCGCTTCGGCAAGTACATGCGCGGCGTCGTGGCGGATGAGTTCGAGCGCGCGCGGGTCGTCGCGGTTGAGGAACTCGATCTTGGCGTCGTGGTCGATCGAGTCGGCGAGATCGGCAAGCTTGCCGTCGAGCGCCATGGCGACCGTGCGCTTGGCAAGCGACGGCGAAATGCCCTTGGCGATGTCGAATCCGGTGGTGTTTGGTGGGTAGTCCCGACGCGCGCCATCGGGAAAGGTTACGGCGACCATTTCTTGCTCCTTCTGCTCACTCCTGCGAACGAGCGCAGGTAAGCGTGACGGGGCGCTATGTAGCGCAGGCGCCCGCCAATGCAAATGGGGGAAGACGCGGGTTCCAAGCCATGCGGCGGTGCAGCATGACCCATGCATTGTTTTCGCTGCCGACCGCCGAGCCAGCGCCTACGTCTTCGATGCCGGATGCCGGTCCGCATCTACCGTCATAATCATCGCACCGAGCCCCAGGTGCGAGACGGGTATTTTTGGAGATTGGCATGTCCGAAACACCGCAAATGGAGACCTTCCGCATTCCGGGAACGGGCTTCGCGCCTTCGCGCATCGGTCTAGGAACCTGGGCCATCGGCGGTTGGCAATGGGGCGGGACCGACGAGGCAGAATCCATCCGCACCATTAATGCCGCACTCGATCGCGGCATCACGCTGATCGATACCGCGCCGGTCTATGGCTTTGGCCGTTCGGAGGAGATCGTCGGCAAGGCCTTGGCCGCAGGCGGCCGTCGCGCGGGCGTCGTGCTGGCCACCAAGGTCGCGCTCGATTGGAAGGGCGAGCAGCCGTTCCGCAATGGCAGCCGCGGCCGCATCCTGAAAGAAATCGACGATTCGCTCCGGCGCCTGCGAACCGACGCGATCGACCTTTATCAAGTCCATTGGCCCGATCCGAACACGGCAATTGAGGAAACTGCCGGCGCCATGTCCGAGCTGTTGCGCGCCGGCAAGATCCGGGCGATCGGCGTCAGCAATTTCAGCCCGGCGCAGATAGACGCCTTTTTCGCCGTGGCGCCGCTGCATGCGGTGCAGCCGCCGTATAATCTGTTCGAGCGCGCGATCGAGGCAGATGGATTTCCTTATGCAAGCCGTCACGACCTGGCGATGCTCGCTTACGGCGCGCTCTGTCACGGCCTGCTGTCCGGCCGCATGCGTTCCAATACTGGCTTTCCCGACAATGATTTACGCGGCAATGCTGATCCGAAATTTAAGCCGCCCTATTTCGCCGAATACCTTGCGGCCGTGACGGCGCTGGACCGCTTCGCGCAAGAACAGTTCGGCAAGCGCGTGATTCATCTGGCGCTGCGCTGGGTGCTCGATCGCGCTCCCAACACGATCGCGCTCTGGGGCGCTCGCCATCCCGGTCAACTCGATCCGGTGCGCGACGTTATGGGCTGGAAGATCGATGCCGACGCGATGGCGGAGATCAAACGCATCGTCGCGCAGCATGTGCGCAGGCCGATCGGGCCGGACTTCATGGCGCCGCCGGAGCAGGCGGCGCCGCGTAATCATCAGGCCGGATGACCGGGGTGCGGCGCCGCGTTGGTGCCGTGCCAGCGCGCGTAGCGCCAGGGCAAATACCACCGCGCCTTCTGCGGCAACGCGTCGGGCACGAAATCGAGCCCACGCGTGCCCCACGGCTGGCAGCGCAGCAGCCGCGCGAGGGTCATCCAGCCGCCCGCCCAAAGGCCATAGCGGTCGATCGCCTGGTCGGCGTAGTCCGAGCAGGTCGGCAGGTGCCGGCAATTGAAACCAACAAGCGGCGAGAACGTGTAGCGATAGACTTTGACCAAGCCCCGGCCGGCGAGGCGAGGGGCACGGCGGCAGAAGTCGGCGGCGGCCGGCAATTTATTCCGCCGCGGTCTTCGCGGCGCTCTTGTCGCCGCGCTTGGCCTCGATCTGGCCGATGGCGTCGACCACGGCGTCGAAGGTCAGCAGCGTCGAGGCATGGCGCGCCTTGTAGTCGCGCACCGGCTCGAGCACCGCGATATCGGCCCATTTGCCGTCATGCGGCGGCTCGCCGTTTTCCTTGAGCATTTTGCGCACGGTTTCCCGCAACGCGCGCAGCTCGTCGGCGCTGGAGCCGATCACGTTGCGCGCCATGATCGAGGACGAGGCCTGGCCGAGCGCGCAGGCCTTCACCTCGTGGGCAAAGTCGGTCACCTTATCGCCGTCCATCTTCAGATCGACGGTGACCGTCGAGCCGCACAGCCGCGAAACCGCCTTGGCTGTCGCGTCCGGGTCGGCCAGCCGTCCGATTCGCGGAATCGTTCCCGCCAGTTCGATAATGCGGCGATTGTAGACCTCGTTGATCACGGCAGATGCGCGGTTCGGATTTGCTGTGTTGCCTGGCCGATAAACTATATAGGTATGGGCTGGCTGCGGCGAGAGTCCCGGCCGACCGAGCCATGCAGCAAACTGAAGCGTCGCTATGCCAGACAAAACCCCGTTCGCGCCGCCGGGCGCGACTGCCGACCTTGAAGAAGGCACCGCGCTGACGCCAAAATTCGACGCCGACGGCCTCGTCACCTGCGTGGCGACCGACGCCGCCTCCGGCGACGTGCTGATGGTCGCGCATATGAATGCCGAGGCGCTGGCCAAGACCATCGCCACCGGGCAGGCCTGGTATTACAGCCGCTCGCGCGGCGCGCTGTGGCAGAAGGGCGAGACCTCCGGACACACCCAGCACGTGGTCGAGATGCGCATCGATTGCGACCAGGACGCGGTGTGGATCAGGGTCGAGCAGACCGGCGGCGCCTGCCATACCGGCCGCCGCTCCTGTTTTTATCGCGCCGTGCCGCTCGGCAAGGCGGGCGCAGTCACGCTGGAATTCCGCGACGAGCGGGTGTTTGATCCGAAAGCGGTGTACGGCGGCAATGGCTGAAGATCGCGCGGGACGCCGAAATGAAACCCGCCGGACGGAGGAGTTATTGCGATCCTGAGCCCTAGCCGATAGCTCATGGGCCATGCCCGCGGCATTGCGCTACGCGGGCAAAGCCGCGATACTGGATATCAGTTGCCGAAACGCCACGCGGATTTGGGTTCCGTGGAGCAGCGGATTGAACAAGTTGCCGGCCGGCGCGGGTTGCCCGATTGCAACGTGCTCATGATCTAACCGCGCTTTCAGGCGAATAATTTCTGGAATTATGCGGAAACCTGCGAGCTGATCGGCGCGAAGTGTCCGACAGCTCCGCTCGGATTGATCACCGTCGCCGCCATGCTGCCGGCGAACTGGGATGTGCGCCTCGTCAATCGCAACAGCGAAAACGTCCGGGACGAAGATTTTGCCTGGGCCGACATGGTCATGAGCGGCGGCATGTTCAATCAGCGGCTCGATGCGCTCCGGCTGATCGCGCTGGCGCATCAGCACGGCAAGCCGGCGGTCGTCGGCGGACCCGATGCAACGTCGAGCCCGCACATCTATGAGGCCGCCGACTTTCGGGTGCTTGGCGAGGTTGAAGATGTCATCGCGCGCTTCATCGCGGCCTGGAATGCCGGCGAGCGGGGCGGCTGCTACACCGCCGAAAAGTTCCAGATCGACGTCAGCACGACGCCGGCGCCCCGGTTCGATCTCTTGAAGTTCGACCAATACATGTACATTGGCTTGCAATATTCGCGCGGCTGCCCGTTCACGTGCGAGTTTTGCGATATCATTGAACTGTACGGCCGCGTGCCGCGCACGAAGACTCCGCCGCAGATGCTCGCGGAGCTGCAGCGGCTCTATGATCTCGGCTATCGCGGCCATGTTGACTTCGTCGACGACAACCTCATCGGCAACCGGAAATCGCTGCGGATTTTCCTGCCGGAGCTGGTCGCTTGGCAGGAGGCGCACGCGACGATCACGATCTGCTGCAGCTTATGCGCAAGGCGAACTTCTTCGCCCTATTCGTCGACATAGAAAGTCCCGATCCAGAGACCCTAGTGCACACCAGAAAGAAACAGAACACGAGGCGTAATCTTGCCGAGAGCATCCACAGACTTTACAGCGCCGGAATGTACGTCACCGCCGGGTTCATTGTCGGCTTCGACACCGAGAAGGTTTCGGTCGCCGACGCCATGGTGGATTTGATCGAAGAAGCAGCCATCCCGGCGGCAATGGTCGGCTTATTGTGGGCATTGCCGATCACCCAGCTCACTCGGCGTCTGGAAAAAGAGGGGCGGTTGCACGCCGATTACGATCGCTGGACCGACGAGTCCGGCGACCAATGCGCGCTCAGCCTCAACTTCGATAGCTTGCGGCCGGAGCGCGATATCCTGCTGGACTATCGCCGGATTCTGGAGCGCGTGTACGATCCTGCGGCATATGCCCGCCGCCTCACGCGCCTAGCTTCTAAGCTCGACTGTTTCAGCCGGGCAGCGGCGCTGCCCGAAGGCAACAGGCAGCGCGACGTGCCCATGCTTGAACTCGTCTCCAGCATTTTCCGCCGGGTACCGGAGGCGCGCGACGAATTCTGGAACGTGCTCCGGGACTGCCGCCAGAGCAACCCAGCCGCCGTTCGATTTATTGTCGGCTTGATGGCCCTCTACGTCCATCTTGGTCCGTTTTCGCGGTTTGTCATCGCGGAAATCGATCGCCGCATTGGAGCGACCGACCAGACCGCGCGGCCGGCGACCGTCGGCAGGGCGGATCTCACCGCCACGTTGACGTAGGCGGCCGGTCCCCGTTTGCCAGCCCATGCCAACCACTCACGGGGCGCGCGCAAGCAATCGCTGCGCGCGCGCGAGGTGCGGCCGGTCGACCATGACGCCGCCGATGCCGACGACGCCGGCATCAGGGTTTGCGGCAAACGCATCGACGATCGCTTGCGCCTGGGCGAGGGCTTCCGGCGTCGGCGTGAACAGCTCGTTGATGATCGGTACCTGCGCCGGGTGAATGGCGAGCTTCCCGGCAAAGCCGTCGCGGCGCGCCTCTTCGCATTCGCGGCGAAAACCGTCGTGGTCGCGGAAGTCGATATAAACGGTGTCGAGCGCCGGTATCTCGGCGGCAGCCGCGCCGGCGAGACAGAGCGCGCGCGCCAACCGATAGGGATCGAGAAAGCGACCTTGCGCGTCGCGGTTTCTCTCGGCACCGATGTCGGCGGAAAGGTCTTCGGCGCCCCAGGTCAGAGCGCTGAGCCGGGTGCTGGCGCCGCGATAGGTGCCGGCAAGGAACAAGGCGGCCGCGGTTTCGGTGGCGAGCGCGATGATCTTGACATGGCCGTCGGGTAGGCCGCTCAGCGCCTCGCGCACTGCGAGCTTGGCATCGGCGTGAACGACCGCGGCGCCGCCTTCGGCCTTCGGCAGCATGATGGCGTCGGGTTTTTCCGGCACCACGGCATCGAGATCGGCGTCGGTAAGGCCGGTCTGCAGCCCGTTTACGCGCACGACGAGATACGGCCGCGCGGCCGTCGCCATGGCCTCCTTGAGGAAGGCTGCCGCGCTTTGCCGCGCCCGCGCCTTGCCGTCGAGCGCGATCGAATCCTCGAGGTCTACGATCAAGGCGTCGGCGCCGCTCGTCATCGCCTTGTCGAGCTTTTTCGCGCTGTCGGCGGGGACGAAGAGGAGCGAGCGCATCACGCCTCGATCGTTCCTTCGGTGACGATGACCGCCGGTCCGCCGACGCTGGCCGAAGAAAGCACGCCGCCCCGCATGGTCGCGCAAAGCTCGACCAGACTCGGACGGCCCATCTCAAATCCCTGCTCGGTCACGAAGCGGTGGTCGCCGTCGCAAAGCGATAGCGATTGGGCGCAAAATCCCGCGAACGCTGCGGCGGCCGAGCCGGTGGCCGGATCTTCCGGGACACCGGCGCGCGGCGCAAACATGCGGGCGTGGAAGCTGTTGGCCGTATCCTCGGTCTCTTTGGAAAAAATGAAGGGAAAGGAGCGGCCGCCGCTGTCGAACGCCGCGTCCCAGGCGGCCTCGACGATGCGGCAGCGGCGGACGGCGCCAATGTCCCGCACCGGAACGAACGTGAACGAGTTGCCAACCGCCCACTTCACCGGTTGATGGCCGTCAAAGCCGAGGTCCTCGACGGAGAGGCCGAGCGCCGCGGCGATCGCTTGGTTGCTTGCCGCCGTGCCTGATTGCTTGGGCAGCGCCGGGATGACGAAGCTGGCGCGGCCACCGTTCGCGCCGTCGGCGGCAACCTTGCATTTCACGAGGCCGATCTTCTCCTCGAGCGCGACCTCGGTTCCAGCGCCGCGCCGCAGCGTGAGCACGAGCGCCGTACCCACGGTCGGATGCCCGGCAAACGGCAATTCCATCCCCGGCGTAAAAATGCGCACGGCAGCGGTGCTGCCCGCCGCTTGCGGCTTGAGCACGAACACGGTTTCCGGAAAGCCGAATTCGCGCGCGATCGCCTGCATGGTCGCGCCATCGAGAACGTCGGCGTCGAACACGACGCCAAGCGGATTGCCGGCAAACCGCCTGGCAGTGAACACGTCCAGCGTGGCGAACGTGTACCTCATCGCGACGACCGGTGCGTTGCCTTCATCTCACTTCGGCCTCATGCGCATGAATGCCTGGCGGCGGCATTCGGCGACCAGCTTATTGTCCTGATTGTAGGCGCGATGGTGAAACTCGACGATGCCGGCGCCGGGCCGCGACTTCGATTCGCGCTTGCCGATGACCTCCGTCGTGGCGTGCACGGTATCGCCCTCGAACAGCGGGTGTGGAAATTTCACTTCGCTCATGCCGAGATTGGCGATCGTGGTGCCGACGGTGAGGTCGCTGACCGACATGCCGATCATCAGGCCGAGCGTGAACAGCGAGTTCATCAACGGCTGGCCCCATTCGGTCTCCTGCTCGCAGAAATGCCGGTCGATATGGAGCGGCTGCGGGTTGAGCGTCATGTTGGAAAACAGCATGTTGTCCATCTGCGTGACGGTGCGCGTATAGCGGTGCTCGACGACCTCGCCAGGGACGAAATCCTCGAAATAAAGCCCGCCGCGCTTGTGCCGTATGGCCGTGTTCTGTGTCATTGCCACCTCCTCCGTTAAGGCCCCGTTTACCACAACTGTTAATCATTCCTAGCGCCCGGAACGGCCCGGCGCAGCGAAAGCCAAGGTTGTGATGACACGCACGAAATTCCACGGCTTGGCATTGCCGGCACCCGGCGCAAGACGGCCACGGTTACCAACATTTATGGTGAACGCTTTGTTAAGTCGACGCCTTTACGATCGCAATCGGCTTTTCTCTCTCCTGGCGTGAGCGAACCATGATCGTCCGCCACTTTCTCGACTATGTCCGCAACGCGCCAGCCGGTCAGCGCGCCGAGGCGACGGGGGCGCTGGCCCGCAGCTACCTCTATTCGGATCTGGCGCCTGACGATCTCGCCGCGGCCGAAGGCGCGATGCTGATGCTGCTCGACGACCCTTCGCCGCTGGTGCGGCGGGCGTTGGCCGATGTGCTGGCGGCAAGCCCGAGCGCACCGCCGGCCATCGTCTTGGCGCTGGCCGCCGACCAGGCGCAGATCGCCGCGCCGGTGCTGGCGCTGTCGCCGCTTTTCGTCGATGCCGATCTGGTCGATGCGGTCGCGACCGGCGGCGTCGTCGTGCAAGCCGCGATTGCCAGCCGCGCCGGCTTGCCGTGTTCGGTCGCCGCCGCCATCGCCGAAGTCGGCACCGCGGAATCGTGTCTGGTGCTGGCGGAGAATAGCGATGCCGACATTGCGCCGATCTCGGCCGATCGGCTGGTCGAGCGCTTCGGCCACCTGGCGGCGATCCGCGAAGCGTTGTTGGCGCGCGACGATCTCGCGGCGGCCACACGGCTGATGCTAGTCGCCAAGCTGTCGGAGACGCTGGCCGGCTTCGTCACCGAGCGTCGCTGGCTGGACGCCGATCGCGCGCAGCGCATCGCGCGCGAGGCTTGCGAGAAGGCGACCGTGGTCGTCGCGGCGGATACGCCGACGACGCAGATGCGCGCGCTCATCCGTCACCTGCGCGTCTCCGGGCAACTCACCGCCGGCCTCATTTTGCGGGCGCTGTTGTCCGGCAATGTCGCGCTGTTCGAGGAGGCTTTGGCGGAGCTGACCGATATGCCGGTCGAACGCGTCTCCAGCCTCGTTCACGACCGCGGCAATGCGGCTCTGCGGGCGCTGTTCGACCGGGCCGGGCTGCCGCGCTCGACCTATCCGGCCTTCAAGGAGGCGATCGAGGCGATGCGCGAGGGCGGTTTCATCAGCGAACCGGGCGGCGCCACTCGCCTCAAGCGGCGCATGATCGAGCGCGTCCTGACCGGCTGCGCGAACGAAGCGCTGGGCGAGGTGGCGCCGCTGCTCACGTTGTTGCGCCGCTTTGCCACCGAGGCTGCCCGCGATGAAGCGCGGCTGTTCTGCGACGAGTTGGTGGCGGCAACTGTCGAAGACGAGCAGCGCTCCGCGGCGGCGTAACTCAATTTCCGTTTGTTGCCGCGCTCCTCAATATCCGAATTGCTCGCGGAGGATGCGTTCGTCGAGGCTGTGGCCGGGATCGAACAGCATGTGCGCGGAAGCGCTGTGGTCCATGCTGATCTCGACGGACCGGACCGAGCGCACTTCGTCGTGGTCGGCGACGGCGGCGACCGGACGCTTGCCCGCTTCGAGTACCTCGATGGTCACGCGGGCGCGGTCGGGAAGCAGCGCGCCGCGCCAGCGCCGCGGCCGGAACGGGCTGATCGGCGTCAGCGCCAGAAGCGGCGCGCCGATCGGAATGATCGGCCCCTGCACCGAAAGATTGTAAGCGGTCGAGCCCGCCGGCGTCGACAACAGGATGCCGTCGGCGACGAGCTCGGCGAGGCGTTCCTTGCCGTCGATCAGGACGCGCAGCCGCGCCGCCTGGTAGATCTCGCGAAACAGCGAGACCTCGTTGACCGCGCGGTGCTGGTGCACGCGTCCCTCGGCGTCGCGCGCGCGCATCAGCAGCGGGTGGATCAACGTGATTTGCGCGGCGGCGAGGCGTTCGATCAGATTCCGTTCGGAGAACTCGTTCATGAGAAAGCCGACCGTGCCGCGATGCATGCCGTAGATCGGCTTGCCGGAATTCATGAACCGATGCAGGGTCGTCAGCATCAGGCCGTCGCCGCCGAGCGCGACGATGACGTCGGCCGTCACCGGAGCCGCGTCGCCGTAGCGGCGAACGAGCTGACGCAGCGCCTTTTGCGCCGCCGGCGTGTCGCTGGCGACAAAGGCGATGTGCTTGAAACGGGACTTGGTGCGGCGCTGAGGCATGTCGGGGTAGGGGGCTCTCGGCCGCCGGATCGGCGGCGCAGGGGGCGGGCGGCGCGGCGCCGCGGGAGATGAAGATGGAACGCGCGGTGTTCGTCTATACGACTTATCCCTCCATTGTCGAGGCGGAGCAGGCGGGGCGTGCGCTGGTGGAGCGGCGGCTATGCGCCTGCGTCAACATCCTGCCGGGAATGGTCTCGTATTATTGGTGGCAGGGCGCGATCGAGCGCGGCGACGAAGTGGTGATGATCGTCAAAACCCGCGCCGGCCTCGCCGAGGCGGTGCGCGCCGCGGTTCGGCAGATGCACTCCTACACCACGCCGGCTATTCTGGTCATTGCCATCGAGAGCGTGGACCCGGACTACCACGCTTGGATCGTCGGCGAGACGCAGGCAGCAGGATAGCGGCGTGCTCTCTTGGTGGAGTATGATCTTTTCGGAAAACCGGCCTCCACCCTCGGATCACGTCCGAGGGCAGGCTTTTTCCGGATCATGCTCTAATACGTCGCCGTGCCGTCGATCACGTCCTTGAGCATTCTGTATGCGCGGCAGTCGGTGCCACAGATCAAACGCACCTTTTCGAGATCGTCCTTGGCCTTGAGCACATTGCCCTGTTCGGCCTGCCACATGCCGTAATAGGACCAGGTCACCGCGTGGTTGGGATCGGCGGCCAGCGCCCGTTCGTACCAGGTCTTGGCATCGTCGTAGCGGCCGAGCTTGCGGCTGGCATAACCGATCAGCGTCGCGACGTCGGCATTATCGTCGCAGCCGAGCGCCCGCAGCGCCGCGATGCCGGCGAGGTAATCGCCCTTGTCGTAAACGAGCGCGTAGGCGGCGTGGTAGCCGGCCAGAAAATCCTCCGCCGAGCTGCTCTTGTCTTTCTTCGGCTTTTTGCTCTGGTTGTCCTTTTTCGGCGGCGGTTGCTGATTGGTTTGCGGCGGCGGCGTGGGATTGGGTTCGTCGGCGGCGGCGGCGATGTCCGGCGCAATGAGGACGGCCGAAAATAGCAACGCGACTGCGAGCGCACGGGATGACGTCATGGCGGGGCTCTCCAGAGGGTCGGCGTCACGATGCTACAACATTACGTCTGGTTTGGCGTGACGCTTCGGCGTCATCGAGAAAATGTGATCCTATAACTCCGGCTGCCATTCGACCGGCACGTGCTCGTAGCCGCTCGCGGTCTTGATGAGGTGGCCGCAGGCCGGGAAGGGGAAGTGATAGCCGGTCACCAGCATGCGATCGGCGGCGGCGCGATCGAACAGCTTCTTGCGGGTCGCGACCGCGGCGTCGCCGTCGATGTCGAAGGCCGCCTGCCAATCGGGATGGCGCGCGAACACGGCGGGATGCTGCGCGGTATCGCCGAGCACCAGCAGCGATTGATCGCCGGAATGGATCGAACACACGGTGTGGCCTGGCGTATGGCCGGGTGCGGCAAGCGTCAAAATGCCCGGCGCAACCTCCGCTCCCGGCGTAAAGCGCGTAACGCGCCGCGCGATATCGGAAAATATCCGCCGCTGATTGCGGAAGGTGAGTTTCTGTTCCGCCGGCGCCGCGTTCATATTGGCGTCGTCCATCCAGAACGTCCATTCCGCCGCCGGCACCATGATCTCGGCATTGGGGAAGACGACACCGTTGTCCTTGTCCTTGATGCCGTTGATGTGGTCGGGATGGAAATGCGAGATGACAATGAGATCGACCGCCTTCGGATCGATGCCGGCGGCGGTGAGGTTCTCCCGCAACGTGCCGGCCGAGGGCGCGATCTGGCCGCCGGTGCCGGTGTCGATGAGGACGAGTTTTCTGCCAGTATTGACGACTAGCGTCGTGAACGGCGTCGTAAGCTTATCCGGCGGCATGAAGGCGTCGGCAAGCGCGTGCTCTACTTCGGCGAACGGCGCGTTGCGGATGAATTTGTCGGTGATCGGCCGATACCAGATGCCGTCATAAAGCGCGGTCAGCTCGAACGTGCCTATTTTATAACGATAGACGCCGGACGTTTGTTTGCCGCTGGGCGGCGCCGCTGCCGCGGCCGGGCCAGCGCCCGCTGCGAGGGCGGCCGCGGCCGTGCCGGCAAGGAGCGCGCGTCGCGTGACCGTCGGCATCGGGTTTCCTGCTCTCGTCGGCCGCAATCACGCCCGTGGTTCAATGTCCGCAAGTGTGACTTTCTCTCCCTCGATTGCAACCAGGGATGCGAGGAAGATTGGACCGACATTATCATATCATATGCGGGCATCAGGAGCCGATCGGTGGGGAGCGGAACGCGGCGTCAGTGCCAGTGTGGCGGTTCAGAAGTCCGCATCATTTTGCCGCGAACTCGTCATACGGACTTCTGAACCAAAGCCACACTAGATCAATACGTTGCTAGTGTCCTTTGATTCCAAAGTTCGCAAACGAGGGTGCCGCATAATGATGCAACTTCCGAATCGGGACACTAGGGCCAGGTGGATTACGAGGATAACGATCCACCTGCAATTGCAACATTTCTACGCCTGGATACCTTCTGATGGGTGCGACCGGCAGCGCGGAGAGTTCCATGGCATCACTTGAGCAGCAACCCCGGCAACCAGTTTGGCGTTGATGATCAACCTATCTGTCCGCAGTGCGGGAACGCGATGCACCTGACCGGACGCACTCCACATCTGGATTATAGCGCGCACTACGAACGTCAGACGTTCATGTGCTATGTCTGCAGATACGAAAGCCAGCGCAGCGCCGACGCCAGCGGCAATCCGCATAATTAGACCGCCGCGTCACGGAGCGAGGCGCCAAGACCGGGATGGGTCACCATGCTTTTAGTTTTGATTCACGTGCTCATCATCTGCGTTGTCGGCGCGATCTTATTCTGGGTCATCGACAGGTTCGTGCGCGATGCCCGGCTCGGGAATTTGCTCAAGATTCTCGTGGTGCTGGTCTGTCTGGGGGCAATCCTGCAGCGGGTGCTCCCAGTTCTTGGCGTAGGATTTTAATGAACAGCCCGGGCGCTCAGCCTAATCGCTGGCAAAGCGCGGGCGCCGGACGACACGCCGACGGCTATTCGTCGCGCCGCCAGACTTCGTAGCCGACTTCCTTGGCGATCATTCCGTCGCGGATATGGAAGTTGTGCAGCAGGCGCATCTTCACCTTGGTGCCGATGGGGAACGGGCAATTGTCGACGCCGTCGCCGGAGATGCGAAATGTTGCCCACGTGTCATCGAGCACGCGGTCGGACGGCGCGAGAATGGCGTCGCCATAGCGACTTTCGTCTGCACCCGTAATGTTTATTTTATTGCGATTGTCCGCCATCCATTCTTCGTTTTCGGCCAGCACGAGGTAGCTTCGTTTGAGCCTGCGAATTTCGTCGCCTTCGGCGGATAAACTCGCCGCTTTCAGCAATTCGGTGTATTCGGCCGCTTTCGCACGATATTGCTCTGCTGCTAACATGAAATGCGCCTGACTGGCGCCTTTTTGGCGCTTTTTTGGTTCCAATTGTAAGCTGATTGTCAACTCACATAGGGATGAGCACGTCGATTAGCGAGGGTAAGCGCCTGAATATGAATCCACTTATCCTCGTTCAATCGGCGTCGCGCCTTGTTCCGAGACCACCGACACATCGACGGTCATGCCGAGATAGTCACCGGGCCGGCCGACAAAGCTCCCGGCGATGGGGACCGCCTGACTGATGTCGCGGGTGACGGCGACGCGTATCACGTTGCCGCCGCCGATCGTCCCGTTGGTGGGGTCATAGGCAATCCAGCCGGCACCCGGCACATAGATGTCGGCCCAGGCGTGAGTCGCGCCAGCCCCTACTGCGGCCCCGGAGTGACCGTCCGCCGCAGGATTATAGAGATATCCGGTCACGACGCGGGCGCCGAAGCCTAGGCTGCGGGCGGCCTCGATCAGCAAGACGGCGAGATCACGGCACGAGCCCCAGCCCCGGTTGAGCGTCTCAATGGGGTTCTGTGTCCCCTCGGTTTCCCGGCTCTGATATGAGACCCACGCCGCGACGCCGCTGTTTAGATCGGCCAGCAGCGCCGACGTATCGGTCGGGGTGCTGCGAATGAAGCCTCGCGCCCACGACCCCAGTCGGTCAGTAGGATCGGGGTGCTGGCGTTCGAGCAACCGGCCCAGGTCGATACGATCATCGGCGGAATAGATGAACGGGTAGCTCACCGCCTCCGGCGTTATCTGGAATGGCGGCAGCTCCTCGGCGTAGGTCTCCAGTTGCAGGCTGCTCTCGATCCGCAACTCGGCGGCGGATTCGGCGAACGATGCAAGCGCGATCGAATTGCCGAACACATCATGTTGCCAGCGCAGCACCGCCGGCGGCGAGCACTTCAAACTGGTTCGGATCAGGCGAAGATCGTGGCTGTCTCGCGGGCGAAGCATCAGCCGATGATCGCCGAAGCGGACCGGGCGGGCATAATTGTAGGTCGTCGTATGCCGAACGTTGAGGATCGCCATAGCAGTTCCCTCGGCAGTCCCCTCGGCATTTCGGTCGGCGGCTGAATGGTGCCGGGTGAGAGGATTGAACTCCCGACCAACGGTTTACAAAACCGCTGCTCTACCGCTGAGCTAACCCGGCAAACGCGAGAAATACCGTTGTATCAGTGGGTTTTAGCATTCCATCGAAAAGAGGCAATAGCGCACACAGCGTGAACATCGAATGTGGTCCCGGTACAAATCCCGGTACAATCCTCAAGCCAGCCCCGAGGTATGTTCGTCATTGGTTCCTGGCGAGCGAGGCTAGATATGCAAAACTGCCGTAGCCAGGCGATGAGGTATGCAACGAAATGCAGAGAAACAGCTTGACGAAAGGGTGCGGTTTGTGGTAGGAAAAAAGTGAAGGGTGAATTTTGCCCAATAGCGAAAAGGAGAACGTATCGTGTCCGCTGATGAGTTGCTCGCCGAAATCGCTGCCAAATCGGCAGAGGTGCCGGCTGCGCCGCTCAAGGAGGTACTGGTAGCCCTGATGGGCGATGCCGCGGCGACCTGGAAGCAACTCGCGATGTTTGGCACGGTTCATTCGCTCGGTTTTCATTATCCCCACCGAGTGTTTTCGCTGAGTTGGCGGGACAGTCCCTCGACGAGGTACTTCGATAAACTTGTCGCCGCGATCGAGGCCGGAAAGCTCGACGCCGATTTCCGAAGTCTGATCATCGATTTCGGATACAAGCCGCGCGACCTACCGTCGGCAACAATGGTGCGCCGCCTTCGAGTCGTTACCGGCGAGATTCCCCTGTTCCTGCCCGACCCGACCCGCGGCGTGATTGGCCATGATGGCGGCTGGTATGGGCGGGCCAAGCTTTGGCAGCTCTTGTGGCTTGATGCTTTCGGCATGACAGCGCCGAAAATCTCGAAACTCCTCACGACAAAATCGGAGGAGTATTGGAACGGCTGGCGCGACGCCGGGGCCTCGGAAGGCGAG
>JBEKJZ010000064.1:0-19613 GCA_050010955.1 Xanthobacteraceae bacterium
GTCAATTTGTCGCCCGGCGTAGAAGCGGAGGCACGAGGGCTCGGTCGTGCGATCGCTGACAAGATGATCGCATATGCCGAGCAGCAGGGTTGGGCGACGAAGTCGTACATGCCTGCGCTATCCGAGGAGGCCAGGCCGGCGACGAATAAGCCGGATAAACTGCCAGGCCCCGCGGCGAGGCAAAGTGGGTCGCCGCGGACTTCCGAAAATGCAATCCCGTGCAAAGCATTCACGAAAAACGAGCGCGGGCACTGGTACGTGAAGGGGCCGGTCACCTTTGATATTGGCACTGCGGAAAACCAAACTCTGCAGGATGTGGAAATTCCGCCCAAGTTTTTCATCATCGGCGGTGTCGATCTTTACGAACTCGTTGAGAAGAAGTGCAGCGGCTGGCAGCCGGCCGTGCGATTGCGGTGAGGGGCCGGTCTTGCTCATGCGCCCCTGCGCGTTTCCCACCACGGCGCATTGCGCAACGCTTACGGATCGAGTTCGGTATCCCAGTAGAGATAATCGAGCCAGCTCTCGTGGAGGTAATTAGGCGGGAACAGCCGGCCGTTGCGGTGCAGGTGTTGCACGGTCGGCTGGAACGGTCTTTGCGACGGCCACATCTTGGATTCGTTCGGCGTCAGATTGCCCTTCCTGAGATTGCACGGCGAGCAGGCGGCGACGACGTTGATCCAGGTGGTGTGGCCGCCGCGCGAGCGCGGCAGCAAGTGATCGAACGTCAGATCGTCCCGCGCACCGCAAAACTGGCAGGAGAAGCGGTCGCGCAGGAACACGTTGAACCGCGTGAACGCCGGATGCGTCGATGGCTTCACGTAGGTCTTGAGCGACACCACGCTCGGCAGCTTCATCTCAAGGCTCGGGCTGTGCACGGCGCGGTCGTAATTGGCGACGATGTTCACCCGCTCGAGAAACACGGCCTTGATGGCGTCCTGCCACGACCACAGCGACAGCGGGTAATAGCTCAGCGGCCGAAAATCCGCGTTAAGGACGAGCGCCGGAAAGCCCGATGGCGATACATGAGCGTTCAAGACGACGCTCCCTACCTCGACTCGATATGCCGCAGTGCGGCGACGGCCGTAGTTTATAGGCAGGCGTGACAGGATTGTGAAGCCCGCCCCGGGGGTTAATCAATCAGCGCTATGCCCGGTAGCAGCACGCCAGAAATTCGCCGCCATGGCGGAGACCTTCGCCATCGATGCCGTGGCCGACACCGGCGGACAAATGCCACTCCACCGGCACGCCGAGCGCGGCGAGGTCCTGGGTCGCTTGAAACAGCGCCTGCGGCGGAATGAGGTCGTCCTGATCGCCGTGGACGAGCAGCACCGGCGGGCGCGATTTGATCTCGGCGGCGACGGCTTCGGGGGCGCCGTTTGGCGGCAGCACCAGCAGGCCCGAATAGCCGACGATCGCTGCCGGCGGCAGGGCGCGGCGCAGCCCTACATGCAGCGCCATCATGGTGCCCTGGCTGAAGCCGACCAGCGCCAGCGCCGAGGGCGGCAAGCGATTGCGGGCGAGTTCAGCCTCGAAAAATCGCTCCAGCATCGGCGCCGCCTTGTTGACGCCGTTCCAGCGTTCGTTGGGGTCGCGAAAGGTGAGCGCGAACCATTGCCGCCCGACTGGCGCCTGCCCGCACGGCTCCGGCGCGTGCGGCGAGGCGAATGCCGCCTGCGGCAAGTATTGTTGCCAGGCGTGGCCAATCTCGATGAGATCGTTGCCGTCGGCGCCGTAGCCGTGGAGAAACACGACCAGCTGTCGCGCGGTGCCGGAGCGCGGCGCAAGCCGCGGTCCATCGAGCTCAACGGCCATTCCCATGCCTTTTCATTTGGACCGCACCGCCAGGAGCGCACGCGGCGCGATCGGAGGGATGCCCTCGGCTGTGCTTTAGCTGGGCTAGTCGTGATCTGTCCATGTCGGAGCGCGCGCGACTGTCACCTCGGCGCCACAGCCCGCGCCAATCGGCTTGTGAGCGGAGACGACGGCATTGTGCGATCTCGGCGTCCGCGCCAGACTGTATGGCCGCGGTTGGCCGCGATGGATCGTGATCGCCCGATGCGTGGGGTTCACAACTGGCGGTTTGGCAGTTGGCTGGCGCTGGCCGCGCTGGCGCTGCAACTCGTCATCTCATTCGGGCATGTCCATCTCGACGGCGTCCATCGCAGCTACCCCGCTCTGGCTCCAAGCGGCTCGGGAGCCCAGGCGTCGCAGCTGCCCGCGCCGCAGCCCGGCAATGACGCGGACGACAACTATTGCGCGATCTGCGCCACAATCTTGCTCGCCGCGACCTCTTTCCTGCCGCCGGCGCCGCAACTGCCGGTGCCGTCTGCTTCTCAAACCATTGAACGGTTCGATCGCGTTCCTGTCGTTTTCATCGCCTCACGGCGCGCGCCATTTCAATCACGCGCTCCTCCGCTCGCCTGACCGGTTGTTGCTGATCTTCGGCATTGCCGCGCGAGCTTGCTTTTTGCGCCGGCGATGTCCGCAGGATTGAACGCGGCCGTTTCCTTGACATCTCGACGTGTCGCGTCAGCACGACCCCCGACGGGCCGGCCGATTGGCCATTCTTTGCAGAATTCAGGAGCGAAGCGTGATGTCTATTTGTGCCTACCGCGCAAGGCGGCGGTATTTGCTGCTCGGCTCGGCGTTGCTTGTGCTCATGAGCTTTGGCGGAGCAGCAGGCGCGCAAACCGCGCCAACCAAGCTTCCCGAGGTCGTCGTCTCGGGGGTAAAACCGAAGCCGAAGCCGCGGCGCGTGCATGTTGCCGCACCCGCACCGGCGGCGCCGACCACTCCGGCGGTGCAGCTCAACGCCAAGGCGGACGGCTTCGATCAAAGGCGCAGCGATCTCTACACGACCATCGGCACGTCCTCCGATGTCATCACCCACGCGACGATCGATGCGCTTCCCGGGGGCGACAACCAGACGGTGGAGAAAATCCTGTTGCAGGCCCCGGGGGTGTCGCAGGACTCCGCCGCAAGCGGGCTGCTTCACGTCCGCAACGATCATGCCAACGTGCAATATCGTATCAATGGCGTGATGCTGCCCGACGGCCTGAGCGGCTTCAGGAGCATTCTCGACGCCAGCTGGATCGGCAGCATCGCCCTGGTCGTCGGCGCGCTCCCGGCCGAATACGGCCTGCGCACGGTCGGCCTCGTCGATATCACGACCCGCCCCGATATTTTCAACAACACGGGTCAAGTCAGCTTTTACGGCGGCAGTCAAGGAACGTTCACCCCGACGATCCAATACGGCGGCACGTTTGGCAGCACCTGTCCGACGACAACTCCGGCTCCGGGAACCCGCGCTTTGCCCGGTGCGGATTGCTTCCCAGGCGTCCAATACTTCTTCGTCGGGCGATACCTGCAAACCCAGGAAGGCATCGAGAATTCGACCCCTGCCTACAGCCCGATCCATGACTTCTCGCAACAAGAGAAAGGCTTCGCCTATATGTCGACGTTCGTCGACCCCTATACGCGGCTCAGTTTGATCGCGGGCACGTCCACCAGTTCGTTTCAGATTCCCAACGTTCCCGGCCAGCCGGTCGGCTTTGCTGGCAATCCCCCGGTCACGAGCGCCTACGGGATCACCAATTTCAATTCCGCCAACCTCAACGAGAACCAGTACGAGGATACGCAATACGGCATGCTGGCGCTGCAACGGTCGATCAACGGCTTTGACGGGCAGGTTACCTATTTCACCCGCTATGACCGTTTGCATTTCTCGTCGGACCCGCTTGGCGATTTGCTGATCAACGGCGTCGCCTCGGACATCGTGCGCCAATCCGACACCAACGGCATCCAGGCCGACGGCTCGTACAAAATCAATCCGGCGAACACCATCCGCGCCGGTTTTTTCTTCAGCGGTGAACAGGCCTTTGTCGGCAATACTTCGCTGGTCGAGCCCGCTCCAGGCGGGGTGGCGGTCGACGCGCCGTTCACGATTGCCGACAATGTCTCGAAAACCGGGTTCCTCGCCGGGGTGTATGCACAGGACGAATGGAAAGTTACCGACAAGTTCACCATCAACGGCGGTCTGCGCTTCGACCAGATGTGGCAATTCGTCGACGCCAACCAGCTCAGCCCGCGCATCAGCTTCACCTATAAGCCATTCGAGTACACGACGTTTCACGCCGGGTATGCCCGCTACTTCACGCCGCCGATCCTGGTCGAGGCAGCGCCAGCCAATATCGGTTTGTTCAACGGCACGACAGGCGCGTCGACCAGCCCCGGAACCGACCCGGTGTTGCCCGAGCGGTCGCATTATTTCGATGCCGGCCTCGACCAGAATATTCCGTTCGGGTGCAGCAAGCCGGCGGCAAAGGACTGCACCGATCTCGATCTCGGCGTCGACGTCTACTACAAGCACGCAACCGACCTCATCGACAACGGCGTTTTCGGCCAGGCGCTGGTGCTCAGTGCCTTCAATTACGCTCAGGGCGTCGTCGAAGGCGTCGAATTCAGCGGCAAGTTTCACAGCGGCAATTTCCAGGCCTATGCCAACCTCGCGCTCGGCTTCGAGAAGGCGACCGACGTGGTTTCGAACGAATATCTGTTCGACAACACCACGCCGCTGGCCGATCTCGGCGGCTTGACCCTGCGGCAGTATGTCGACACGCACTGGATTTATACCGATCACACCCAGATCGCGACCGGCTCCGCCGGCGTTGCTTATCTGTTTTGCGGACGGCCGGCCTATGCGGGGGAGACTTTCAACGCCGATGAACTGTCGTGGTGCGGCACCCGGCTCAGCGGCGACATGATCTACGGCAGCGGCCTGCGCAGCGGCGACGCCAATAGCGGTACCGTGCCGCCCTATACCCAGTTCAACGTCGGCATCGCGCGGAGCTTCCTGCTGCCCAACGATCCGTTGCCGGTGACCGTCCGCTTCGACGTCGTTAACTTGTTCGACACCGTCTATCTCATTCGCGGTAGTAGCGCCGCCTGCCCCTCCGGCAACAGCGTCTGCGGCATCGGCGTTTTTGCCCCTCAATATGGTCCGCGCCTCGGCTTCTTTGCTGGCGTATCGAAGAAGTTCGGCGATACGTCGGCGGCATCGGCCGCCTACTTTCCGGGACAAGCCCTAGCACCGATCTACAAGGCGCCTCCGGTCGTCTACAATTGGACCGGCCCCTATATCGGCGGCAATCTTGGCGGAGCTTGGAGCGGGCTGAGCGGGACAAATTTTTCGGACACGCTTGGCAGCAGCTTTAACGCGGCAACCGACCTCCAGCTCATGGGCGGCGGCCAAATCGGCATGAATTACCAGTTCTGGGGCGGCGGCGTCGTCGGCGCCGAGGCAATGTTCGACTGGATTCCCGGCAGTACGCAACTCTCCCCCGTCTCCGCCACCGACCCCACTGGTGCCGTTTCCGCCAATATCACAAGTTTGAACGAACGCCGGATTGCCACCGCAACCGGCCGGCTCGGTTATGCCTGGGACCGTGTCCTCCTTTATGCCAAGGGCGGCGGCGCCTGGGTCGCAACCAACAATCCTGCGATTTCGGTCGGTGGGGCGCCGGCGAGTTTTTCCAGCGTCAGCAACACCAACAGTTTTGGCTACACCGCCGGCTTCGGCCTCGAGTGGGCTTTCGCCGGCAACTGGTCGGTGCGGGGCGAATACGGCTACATCGGCTTGCCCGACCAAAGCTATACGGTAGCGGCAGGGACACCCACTTTCGGCGGCGATGTCATCATGTTCAACAATCGCAACATCTCAACCATGACCGTCGCGGTTAACTACAAATTCGGTGGCTGGTGATGCTCGACGCCGTCTCCTTCATCCGCGGTCACACCGGCATCGGCGTGTTGGCGCCGCATAGCGACCCGCGTCGCGGTTTCTTCCTCGGCGTATCGAGGAAATTCTGAGAGCAAGCGGAGATAAGGCGATGTCTTGCAAAGACCGTGTCGGCGGACCAGTTGGCGCCGTTCGTCCGTTTGTTCCGACGCAAGGACACGATGATCCCCGAGATGACATTGCGGAGGCGCTGGACCATATCGCTAGAGCCATCGCGGCAATCGACCATAACGTTCAAGCTTTGATCGCGTGCTTGATAGCGATTCCACCGCCGTTGCACGACTCGCGGCCTCGCTGGAGGCCAAGTCGCGCTAGCAGCCGCGTTGCCGGCTCGACGGAGCGCTCCAATCAGTGCGAATTAAGCCCGTCGTTCGCCGTTCAATTCGTAGTTCAAAATGCAGTGTGAAACCGTCCGGCAAAGACATTCACCGGTCCGCGGTCGGTGTTGTAGGCGGGGTTGGCGATGAACTGATAGTCGAAAGTGACTTTCGTCGAGGATGACAGAGCGTAGCTGTAATAAGTTTCGATGATCTGTTCGGGACCGGGATGCGGGAGCATTCCGTCGCCGACCAGAATTCCGAGGCCTCCGGCGTTGAGGAATGCCACGTGCTCGGCCGAAATACCGTTGATGACGCCGGCGATGCCGATCGTGTCGTCCGGGCGCCCCCATTGTTTGCCGTTGATCGAGGCACCGGCCGATACGGTGCGGTCGATGTCGGTGAAATCCCACGGCTCGACATTGCCGTCGGCCCAGCCGGCGCGGGCGAACACGCCCCAATTCTCCGAAACTTGCTGCTCCAGATTGAGGCTCACGCCGGGCCGGCTGGTGTAAGTGCGCACGGCGTCGATGTTGGCCGGTTGGCCGGTGGCTTGGGCAAGCGCAATTGCGGCGGCGTATTCTCCGGCGTCGCCGCGGCTGAGAAAGCCGGTGATCTTGAGCTTGCCGGGTTGGCCCCACAATTCGTGGCGTTCCTCAATTTCGCCGACGAGTTGGAATTGGTTGAAGGTCGGGTCGAGACCGTAGCCTAAGGGACTCACCCCGCCGGTGGGGGTTGCCGACAGATCAAAAATACCACCGCGCAGCGTCCAGCGGCCCTGGTACCACTCGGCGGCCGCGCCGTAAGTATAGGCCCAGGCGTCGGCGGCATAGTCGAACGTGCCAGCGTTGACGAGCGACCAGTTCAAGAAATCGCTTTTGGGATTGTTCGCATATTTGTTGGTGTCGAAGATGTCGACGACGGCGAACCTCCCGACCGTTAGCACCAGGCGGTTCGCTGTCTGCGAACCGGCGAACTGATTGATGTCGGCGTCCACCTTCACGGTGTCGCCGCCGAGATCGATGGTCTGCCGGATGAACGCGCGGTGCTCGCGCGCATAGGGGTAATCCGCGCCTTGCTTGTAGGCCTCGGCGCTCGTAAAACCGGCGATCCCATGCGTTTCCCCGAGACCGAAGCCTTGATCGATCTCCGGATTGATCCACAGCTCGGCGCCCTGCCAGAGCCGCACGCCAACAAAGAGCGTGGCGTCCCAAGTCTCGCGGCCCTGGCCGCTACTGGGAAGACTATTGGGGCCGCTGTAGGGCGATCGGAACCCAGGATAACCTTGCCAGACGAAGGTGGTCTGGCCGTGGAAGTTGAGGTTGTCCAAGTCTGGCGTAGCCGGCGCCGTCGCGACCGCGTTGGCTGGCGTCGCATCGTTGCCGAACCGATAGTTCAAGCCCGCGCGGAACTCTTGCATGGAGAAATCGGAGGTAAAGCGCTGCGCCGCGGCCGGGAACGTCACGCTGGTGATGCCGTAATCGGTAAGCAGATATTCGAGCCGCGCCGTCCAGTGCGGCGCCACCGGGAACTCGACGCCGGCGCCCGCCGCCCAACCCAGTCGCCATAAAAAGGGGGACTCGGTCGTGCCTGTAGCCAATTGCGTCAGGGTCAATTGGTCGTAAGTCCAGGCGAACCCGCCCGTTGCATAGAAGAGCCAGTTGCCGGGTGCATAACCGATGCGGCCCCGTACCGTGCCGTACGACAACACCGTCTCGCTATAGGTCTCCGGGCCGACCGACGGCGAGGACAGCATCGAGGTGCCGCCAATGGAAACGCCGGCAAGACTGGGGAAAGCCGGAAACGAAGCGTCCACTTCAGCGCCGAGGACGAGACGGTTCGGGAGCATGTAATTATAACCGGCTTGCAGTCCCGCGGAGAAGCTTCCCGCCTCGTTGAACGCGTTAAATGGTTGAAACAGGTTGAGCGAGCCTGAGAGGTTGGGCGGCGCGGTCCAATTCGAGCTTCCCCACGCATAACCCTGGTGACTGCCCACATAGAAACCAGTCCAGCTGAAATCGGCAGGGATAGACGACGGCGGCGGCGCCTTGGTCACCATGATGTCATCGGCCGCGGCGCCGCTTGCGGTCGCCAGCGCCATGCCAATGACGGCCCCCGCGACAAACTTTTTCACCGCGACCTCAACCCGCATTTTTGCCCATTTCAACAGGCGTTTGTGACATTCAGATTTCGTAACGAAATTCACACGTCCATAGCCGAACCATGGCCTTAGCGCGATGGCGCCGTCGCGCCCTATCGCCGGAAATGGCGAGGCGTGTCATGACCGCAACATCGCTATCGGGGAGAGCCGGTTCAAAACTCGGCGTGGTAACGGCCGGCAAAAATATGCACCGGCCCCCGGTCCGCGTTATAGGCGGGGTCGGCGACGAACTGGTAGTCGAAGGTGAGAGCCGACCAGGTGTTGAGGCTATAGGAGTAATAAGTCTCCAGGATCTTCTCCGGCCGGTAATTGAGCGCGCCGTCACCGATCAATATTCCAAGCCCGCCGGCGGCGAAATAGGCCTGCGCCTCGGGCGAGAGGCCATCGATGACGCCGGCCACGCCGATTCTGTCGGCGGGGCGTCCCCACGACGTTCCCTTCAACACGGCGCCGGCGGAAACGCTTTCGTCGCAATCGGTCCAGCCGATGATTTCGTCCAGACCCGGGCTCCAACTGGCGCGCGCGAACACGCCGAGATCGGCGGTGATCGCCTGCTCAAGATTAGCGTTGAAGCCGTAATTCGTTCGCACCTGGCGCACCAGCGTGATGTCCGGATAATTCGGGGTCGTGATCGGTTCAGCCAGGGCATCGGCGTAGCTGCCCATGTTGGCGCGGTTGGCCCATGCCATCAATCGCAGTTTGCCGGGCTGCGAGGCGAGCGAATAGCGCAATTCGAGCTCGGCGATATACTCACCATCCGGAAAATGCATGTCGAAATCGTCAGTGTTGGAAACGACGGGAACCAGGAAGTAGCCGGCCCGAAACGCCCAGAACTTCTGATTGAGTTCGACGAGCGCACCCCACGTATAGCTGATCTGGTCCATGGTCCAGTCGTAGGCGCCGCAGCAATAGAGTTGCCAGTTCATGAATTGTGTTCGCCCGTCGTGGGCATAGGCGTTGTTGTCGAAGAAGTCCGTAACCGAGAGCTTGCCGGCGGTAATGGTGATCCGCGAAATGTCCTCCTTGCCTGCCAGTTGGTTGGGACCGTCCGCGATGGTCTCCTGTTCGCCGCCGAGACCGAATGTTTGCTGAAAATACACGCGCGCTAGGTTGAAGCGCGGCATCGGGAAACTTGCCTTCTGCGCTTCGGTGTTGGGGAAGCCCGCGACACCCGCGGTGTCGCTCAGCCCGAAGCCCTGGGTGATCTCCGGATTGATGTAGATGGCGCCGCCGTCCCAGGCACGAACGCCGATGAATGCGGTGCTGCTCACCGTATCTTGGGCTTGGCTGGCGCCGCCGAGGCTTTTCGGACCCTCGTACGGCGAGCGGAACGCCGGATAACCCTGCTCGGTGGCCGTGAATTGGCCATGGACATTCCAGTTGCCGGTTGCGATCGGCCACGGATCACCGCTTGTATTCGCTGGTGCGTCGGCGTCCGCTGCGCCGAACTTGCGGTTAAGCCCGACGCGTAGCGTCTGGATATCGAACACCGACTGATACGCCGTGCCGGACGGAAAGACGCCGGCGACGCTTCCGAAGCGGTCGTAAAGATATTCGATCCGCGCCGTCCAGCCCGGTGCGATCGCGAGCTCGGCACCGAGGCCAATCGCCGAACCGACGCGGGTGAGTTGGACAAGATCCTCATCGCTGGCGACACCGGGGGTTTCACCGAAGCGCGCCTGCGACCAGGCCAATCCGCCGGTTGCGTAGATCAGCCAATGATCGAAGGCGTATCCGAAGCGACCGCGCAGCGTCGCGATATAATCAATCTGGTCGGAGACGGTGGTGCCTTGGGGCGTGCCTCCGGTAAAGATTGTACCGTTCTCGAAAAAATACGGGAACGTAATATCGCCTTCGATTCCAACTAGCAGCCGGGAAGGCAAAACGTAGTTGTAGCCTGCCTGCAGGCCGCCATAGAGACTGCCGAACGCATTGCTTGAAGTCGTCGGAGCAGGATCGGACAGCGTACTATCCGCGCGGCCTAGACTATAGGCGACGTGGCCGCCGACATAGAAGCCGCTCCAGTCATAATGGGGCGCGGCCGGCGCATTTACCGCCGTCGGTGTTTTCACCGTGGCAGGCGCTTTCACCGCCATGGAGCTTGAGAGGTCGTCGGCATCAGCGCGGCTTGTCAGCGCGACCAATAACACCCCGGCCACCACGAGTCCCCGCATCAGCGCCCCCGGCCCTGGATAAACAACGGTGTATACCCAAAGCCACACTTTGCAACATGAACTACGGTGGGTGGCCGATGCTTGAAACGCGTTGGGGCCCCCACCCCAAAGCCGCGTGGCTGAGAGATCAAACATCGGATCAACAGCAGCGTCAACTTTTATTGTTTAGAATTAAAGAGGGATTGGACATGAATCGCTTCAATTCTACGCCGCACTCCTGCGGCCGGCGGATGCAAGAGTCCCGCGACTCTTTTCGCCGATGAAGCCCGGATCTCGTGCGGCTGGCGTCAATTCGGAGTCGGCGCCTACCGAATGGCAGAACGTTTGAGCAGAACATTATGCCTGGTAAGATCATTTTTATAATTTCGCATACAAGGCGCAAGAGTGGTTTTGACCGTGATTTGGGAACCCAAGAGAATTTCTGCGCGGCGAGGGCTTGTGCGCCGACGCGACGCTGCATAGGCTTCGCCGCGATGGTTCCCCCCGGGGATCAAAAGGGAACGTGGTGAGAGCGGCGACGCTTGAGGCCACGGCTGCCCCGCAACTGTAAGCGGCGAGCCTGTCCGCCAAA
Organism: Xanthobacteraceae bacterium; assembly: GCA_050010955.1. Taxonomy (GTDB): domain Bacteria; phylum Pseudomonadota; class Alphaproteobacteria; order Rhizobiales; family Xanthobacteraceae; genus BOG-931. The sequence goes on from JBEKJZ010000064.1 coordinate 11,021, forward strand.
TCTTTGACCACTGGGAAACCGGGAAGGTCGGCAGTCAGGTAACGACCCGCGAGCCAGGAGACCTGCCATCACTCGTGCAGCCGATCATGGGCGAGGTGAACCGATGGTCTGTCTCTCTTGCGGCATGTCCCGCGATCGTGCTGGTTCCCCCCAACAGCATGCGAGAGTGTCATGCCTGGAATTGTATCAGGTGTCTTGAATAAGGGCGGCGCCGATCTGCGACGCCGGCTGATAGCTATTTATGTCGTTCTGATCGGCGGCAATGTTCTCGTCTGGCTTTGGGCGTTCGTCGCTTCGAGCGACCGGCTGGTGATCCTCGGCACGGCTCTGCTCGCCTATACTTTCGGCTTGCGACACGCGGTCGACGCCGATCATATCGCGGCGATCGACAACGTCACGCGCAAGCTCATGCAGCAAGGCCAGCGGCCGGTCGCGGTGGGTTTTTTCTTTGCGCTCGGCCACTCGACCGTGGTGGTGGCTATGTCGGTCGGTATTGCCTTCGCCGCGTCGGAACTCACGTCGCGCTTTGACTCGATGAAGGCCGTCGGTGGCATGATCAGCACGAGCGCTTCGGCATTGTTTCTGTTCGCCATCGCCCTTGTCAACGCTCTGGTGCTGGTTTCGGTCTACCGCACCTTTCAGGCGGTCAAACGCGGCGAACCGTTCGCGGCCGACGACTTCGACATCTTGCTCAATAGCCGGGGATTCCTCGCCCGCATCTTTCGACCGCTGTTCCGGCTCGTCACCCGGAGCTGGCACATGCTGGCGATCGGTTTTTTGTTCGGGCTTGGGTTCGACACGGCAACAGAAGTGGCACTGTTTGGCATTTCGTCCACTCAAGCGGCTAACGCCCTGTCGTTCAGTTCCATCATGATATTCCCCGCGCTGTTCACGGCTGGCATGTCGCTGGTCGACACCACCGACGGCGTGCTGATGCTGGGCGCCTACGGCTGGGCATTCATGAAACCGATCCGCAAGCTCTATTACAACATGACCATCACGGCGGTTTCGGTTGTGGTCGCCGTCGTAATCGGTGGCCTCGAGACGCTCAATCTCATCGGCGACCAGCTTGGTCTTACCGACGGCGGCGGTTTCTGGGGTACGATCGGCGGGCTCAATGATAATTTCGGCAGGCTGGGCTATGTGATTATCGGTGTTTTCATGTTGAGCTGGGCCGGCTCAGTCATGTTCTACAGATTCAAGCGCTACGACGAACTGGAAATTAAAGTTCCAGCGTCCTGACGGCGCCTACGACCGCGCCGCTCGGCCGGTGGAGGGTTTTGTCGCCGCCGCCGCGCGGTAATACGTCCACAACACCCGCGCCGCCACGGCGCGCCACGGCCGCCAGGGTTCGGCCATGGCCTGCATCTCCTTGGCGGTCGGCCGTGCCGGCAGAGCGAAGGCGAGCCTGGCCGCTTCCTGCAGGGCGAGGTCGCCGGCCGGCCAGGCATCGGCATGACCGAGGCATGACAAGAGATAAATGTCGGCCGTCCACGGGCCGATGCCATGAACGGCCGTCAGCGCGGCGTGCGCCGTATCGGCGGGAAGGTCGGCCAGCGTTGCCAGCGCGAGTTCGCCGCGCAGGACGGCGCGGGCGATTTCCTTCAGCGCGCGGATTTTGGGCGCGGACAGCCCGAGCCGCGCCAGCCGCGTTGCGCGGGCGCGCAGGATGACCGCCGGCTCGAACGGATCGAAGGCTTCGGCCAGCCGCGCCCAGATCGCACCGGCGCTGGCGGTCGAAAGCTGCTGCGCCACGACGATGGCGGCCAAGCCGGCGAAGCCATCGGGCCGCCGCCGCAACGGCGGTCGTCCAGCCGTCGCCAAGAGCGCGGCGAACCTCGGATCGGCGCGGCGGAGCGCGGCGAGTCCAACGTCGAGATCGGCGTCGGTATGGATGTGGGTCTGCGTCATGACGATCGGTCGTTACAGGCTCGCTCTTCGCACCGCGGCGCCGCGCGCCTATGTGAGTGATCGACCGGAGCCGGACGGTCAAGCCTGACAGTGATCGGCACGACAGACGATGTACACCCGTATCCTTCGCTTTGCGCCGAGCCCGAACGGCTATCTGCATCTCGGCCACGCCTACTCGGCGTTGCTCAATCACGACATGGCGCGCGACCTCGGCGGGCGGCTGCTCTTGCGCATCGAGGACATCGACGTGTCGCGCTGCCGGCCGGAATACGAAGCGGCGATCTACCAGGACCTCGGATGGCTCGGCATCTCCTGCGACACGAACGTGCGGCGGCAGAGCGAGCAGTTCGACGATTACCGGACCGCGCTCGCCAAGCTCGAAGCGCAGGGCCTGATCTACCCGAGCTTCGAGAGCCGCAGCGAGATCGCCGCGCTGGTCGCCGCGCGGGATCGGCAAGGCCATTGGCCGCGCGATCCCGACGGGGTGCCGCTTTATCCGGGCGACGCGCGCCAGCTGCCGGCGGCCGAACGCGAACGCCGGCGCCGGGCCGGTGAGCCGTACGCGTTGCGGCTCGCGCTCGACGCAGCCATCGCGCGCGCCGGCGTATTGACGTGGACCGAGACCGGCAGCGGCCCGCAGGGCCAGACCGGTATCGTCGAGGCGGCGCCGCAGATGTGGGGCGATGTCGTGCTGGCGCGAAAGGAAGTGCCAGCGAGCTATCACCTCGCGGTGGCGATCGACGACGCTCGTCAGTGCGTGACCGATGTAGTGCGCGGGCAGGATTTATTCTGGGCGACCGGCATTCATCGGCTGTTGCAGGCGCTGCTCGGCCTGCCGCAGCCGGTCTATCATCATCACAAGCTCATTCTCGATGCCGACGGCCGCAAGCTGTCGAAATCGACGCAAGCGACCAGTTTGCGCGAATTGCGGGCCGCCGGCGCGACGCCGGCCGATGTCCGGCGCATGGTCGGGCTTGAACGCTGACGACTGACGCGCCGAAGATCCGGACGTTGAATTCATTTCGTTCTTGCCGCCGCCATGGCATGCTGCGCGGGGCTGCCATGGTTCAGCTAAGATCGGCGCGATCGAGGTCCAAAAAGCCGGCCGGCAAACCGGCGCGGCGCCGGAGGCGGCGGCGCGCGCCGCCGGTTCGCGTCAGCGAAGCTTCGCTGGCGGCTTACGCGCACGACATTCGCACGGCGCTGACCGGCATCCTGGCGCTCGGCGAATTGCTGGCCAGCTCCAATCTCGCCGAACGCGAGCGGCGTTGGGCTTCCAGCATCAAAGACAGCGCCGAGCATCTCGCCGCGCTCACGGGTTTGATGATCGACGGCGCCAGGGCCGACGCCGGCACGCTGCGGCTGCTACACGAGGTCTTCCGGCCGCGGCGTCTGCTTGAAGGTCTCGCCGATTCGCTCGCCGCGCGGGCGGAGGCCAAGGGCCTGGGCGCCGAAGTGAGCATCGCGGACGGCGTGCCGGAGCTCTTGGTCGGCGACGCGGTCCGGCTGCGGGCGGCGCTGGAAAACCTCATCGACAATGCGGTGAAGTTCACCGAGCGCGGCGGCGTGCGGCTCGATATGCGCGCGGGACGCGCGGCGCGCGGCCGCGTGCGGCTCATCTTCACCGTCACCGACAGCGGCATCGGGCTCAAGGCCGCCGAGATCAAGCGGCTGTTCCGGCCGTTCGCGCAAGCAAGCGCGGAGATTGCGCGGCGCTATGGCGGCGCCGGGCTCGGGCTTGCCGTCGTCAAACATCTGGCCGAGCTGATGGGCGGCGATCTGACCGTCACCAGCCGTTACGGCCGCGGCGCGAGTTTCCGTCTCTCGGCCGTGCTCGCGATCGCGACCGCCGCGGCGGCGGGGAACGCGCCGCAGCAACCGCCGGCAGCGCCGGCGCCCCCGCTCGCCGTCCTGTGCGCGGAGGACAACCCCTACGGCCGGGTCATCCTCAACACCATCCTGACCGAACTCGGTCACCGCGCCGACTTCGTCGGCTCGGGCGAGGAAGCGGTCGCGGCGGTCGCGCGCGGCTACGACGCCGTGCTGGTGGACGTGACGCTGCCCGGCATCGACGGCCGCGAAACCGCGCGCCGCATCCGCGCGCTCGCCGGAACCGCGGCCTTAACGCCGATCATCGGCATTACCGGCCGCAGCGAAACCGGAGACGAGGATGCCGCGCGCCGTGCCGGCATGAACGCTTATTTGCGCAAGCCGATCAGCCCCAGCGCGCTCGCCGAAGCGCTCGCGGCGGTGGTGCGTCATGACGAATGAGCATCATCCCGAAGTCGCATTTTCGACGATGCGCACCAGATCGGCCATGATGCGGTTCAATTCGAAATCCTTCGGTGTGTAGACCGCGGCGACGCCGGCTTCCTTCAGCGCGCTGGCGTCCTCCTTCGGAATAATGCCGCCGACCACGACCGGCACATCGTCGAGCCCGGCCTCCTTCAAGCGCGCGATGACGTCGGCCACCAGCGGCAGGTGCGAGCCGGACAGGATCGACAGGCCGACGACGTGCACATTCTTTTCCGCCGCCGCCGCCGCGATCGCCTCCCCGGTCAGCCGGATGCCGTCATAGACCACGTCCATGCCGGCGTCGCGGGCGCGCGCCGCGATCTGCTCGGCGCCGTTGGAATGGCCATCGAGGCCGGGCTTGCCGACCAGAAATTTTAACCGCCGGCCGAGTTTTTTCGACACCCGATCGACCGCGGCGCGGATATCGTCGAGGCCCTCGGCGTCGTTGCGCATCGCGGTGCCGACCCCGGTCGGCGCGCGGTATTCGCCGAACGCCGAGCGCAGCGCAAAGCCCCATTCGCCGGTGGTGACGCCGGCTTTGGCGCAGGCGATCGAGGCCGGCATGATGTTTGCGCCGTTCTTCGCCGCGCGACGCAGCGCGGCGAGCGCCGCGGTGACGGCCTCGTTGTCGCGGGCGGCGCGCCAGGCTTTGAGCCGCGCGATCTGCCCGGTCTCGGCCTCCTCCGATACGGTGAGGATCGCTTCGGCGGCGTCGGCGAGCGGCGAGGCTTCCGCCTCGACGAAGCGGTTGACGCCGACCACGGTCTGCTCGCCGCGCTCGATCGCCGCGACCCGGCGCGAATTCGATTCGACGAGCTGCTGTTTCAGGTAACCGGATTCCACGGCGGCAACGGTGCCGCCCATCTTCTCGATCTGCGCAAGCTCCTCCTTCGCCGCCTCTTTCAGCGCGGCGACCTTGGCGGCGATCGCCGGCGAGCCGTCGAAAATGTCGCCGTATTCCAAAAGGTCGGTCTCGTAGGCGAGGATCTGCTGCATGCGCAGCGACCATTGCTGGTCCCACGGGCGCGGCAGCCCGAGCGCCTCGTTCCAGGCCGGCAGCTGCACCGCGCGGGCGCGGGCGTTCTTCGACAGCGTCACCGCGAGCATCTCGAGCAAAATGCGGCTGACGTTGTTCTCCGGCTGCTGCTCGGTGAGCCCCAGCGAATTGACCTGCACGCCGTAGCGGAACAGCCGCTGCTTCGGATCGGTGACGCCGTAGCGCTCGCGCGTGATCTCGTCCCACAGCTCAGTGAAGGCGCGCATCTTGCAGACTTCGGTGACGAAGCGCAGCCCCGCGTTGACGAAGAACGAGATGCGGCCGACCACCTCGCCGAATTCCTCCGCCGCGCATTCGCCCGACGCCTTCACCGCGTCGAGCACGCCGATCGCGGTGGCGAGCGCGAAGGCCAGCTCCTGCACCGGCGTCGCGCCGGCCTCCTGCAGGTGATACGAGCAGACGTTCATCGGATTCCACTTCGGCATTTCCTTGGTCGTGAACAAAATCACGTCCTTGGTCAGCCGCATCGACGGCGCCGGGGGAAAAACGTAAGTGCCGCGTGAAAGGTATTCCTTGATGATGTCGTTCTGCGTGGTGCCGGTGAGTTTCTGCCGCGGCACGCTTTGCTCGTCGGCGAGCGCGACGTAGAGCGCCAAGAGCCAGGCGGCGGTGGCGTTGATGGTCATCGACGTGTTCATTTCGCCGAGCGGGATGCCGTCGAACAGGGCGCGCATGTCGCCGATATGCGAGATCGGCACGCCAACCTTGCCGACCTCGCCCTTGGCGAGCGGATGGTCGCTGTCGTAACCGGTCTGCGTCGGCAGATCGAAGGCGACCGAGAGCCCGGTCTGCCCCTTGCTCAGGTTCTTGCGGTAAAGCTCGTTCGACGCCTTGGCGTCGGAGTGGCCCGCATAGGTGCGGAACATCCAAGGCTTGTCGCGCAAAGGCTTGTCGCGCAATGGCTTTAACGGCTGCTCGCGCGATGCATCGCGATGCGGCGGCTCGCCTTCCATCTCCTTGCCCAGTGGCTGCTTGCGGCGCGCATCCATGGCTTCATCCCGCATTCCGACGCCCTGAATGTGGCGCGGATTCTATTGCGGCGCAACACGCACGCTTTTTGTCACCCCCCTGGAGGGGGAGGTCGCCGGCCGAAGCGCGCAGCGCGAAGGCGGGCGGGTGGGGGTGAAAGCGCGCGAAGCGCGCTGCGAATCCTGCGCCGCGCACCCCACCCCGCGCTCCTCTTCTCGTCACCACCGGGCTTGACCCGGTGGTCCATGCTGAAGCGCGGCTCAGCATGGATTGCCGGGTCTTCGCCCGGCAATGACGAATGGAGAGCACATAGCCCGCGTGAGCACCGCGTCATGGCCGGGCTCGTCCCGGCCATCCACGACTTGCTTTCCGATTGCCAGAAACAAAGACGTGGATGCCCGCGACATAGGCGAGCGAAGCGACGCCGTTCTTCGAGCGGCTATGCGCGGGCCACGTCTGGACGCTTGAACGACTGTTGCGTCAATTGCAATTCCGCAAGCGCGAAGGCGCCGCACTGCCTTTTTGCGGACGATCACTGAGTCTGCGCGTTTGCTGGTCGCGACGAGTAGTATTTCGCGGCCGCATCGATCTCAGCGGCGGTCATTGCGCGCGCGACATTGCGCATTTGTTGGCCGGCGTCGTTGTGACGGGTGCCGCTCTTGAAGTCCTGCAATTGAGCTTTGAGGTACGCTTCGGGTTGGCCGTCGAGCCAAGGGCTGCCGGCCTTATGGTCGAGACTGCCGTGACAAGCCCCGCACGGAGCAATATCGCGCAGCGGCGAACCGTTCACCACCACGCGCGGTGCCGGCATCTGTTGCTCGGGGTGGTAGGCAGGCAGGCGCGGCAGCGAAGCATAGTAAGCGGCGAGGTCGACCATGTCCTCTTCGGACAGCGGCTGCGCCAAAGGAGCCATGACCGCGCCGACGCGGGCGCCGGATTTGAAGTCGCGCAGCTCCTTATAGATGACCACCGCATATTGACCGGCGAGGTTGGGGAAATCGGTGCTGCTGACGCCGACGGGGCCGTGACACGCTGCACATTGCTGGGCCAATGTGGCTCCGCGTTGGACCGACCCCCGGTCCGAACGGCTGAGCGTTGTCGATGTCACAATAACGTCGGACATCTTGAACGCGGGCAAAACCGGGTTGGCGGCGCTTTGCCTCTTCGGCACGCCGGCGGCACTGCAAATCACATCCCAGATGTTGCCGATGCCGGTCGCCGTTTGCGCATAAGGGAGCACGATAAGCCCGCTGGCGGCGGTTATGGCGACGAGACCCGCGGCAATAGCAACGCTGCCTAAAAGCCACGGATTCTTCAGCGAGAAAAACGGCCCATTGGTCATTGCCGGGTTCCCACGTAGACGGCAGGAACGGAGGTGTCACCGCGCGCCAGCAATTGTCCGATCGGGAACCCATAGTTCGTTACGGTCAGGCCGATCATTAATGCGACCCACAACTCATAGCCATTGAGCGCCGCAGGAATAGAGAGCGGGGCGTGCAGAGCCGTGCTGAAGCGATAGGCTTCCGGAACGATCCGGCGATCAGTCTGGCCGCGCAACAGGATGGCGAGGAACAGGGCGCCGGAGATCAACAAAATGAAACCGCCAATAACCGAAAGGCTGGACCAAAGCGCCTCGGGGGCAAGAGCCGGATTGGCGAAATCGAAATAAGCCATGCGCCGCGGCATGCCGAGGAGGCCGACATAGTGCCACGGGAAGGTGGTCACGATCATGCCGATGAACCAAAGCCACAGCTGCAGCCGCATCAAACGATAGCTCGCAAGCGCCCTGCCGGTGAGATGCGGCCAAAGATCGTAGGCAATCGCGAAGTACATGATGACGATGGCGCCGCCGAAGATCAGGTGGAAATGGCCGGTAATCCATTGGGTATTATGGATCGCGGTGTCGAGCTGATAGCTCATGTTGATGATACCGCCCGCGCCGCCGAACCCCAGCATGACAAACGAGAGCGCCACCGCGAGCATGATGGGGTTGCCCCATGGCAGCGCCGCGACCCAGCCAACTACGCCTCTGCCTCCGCGCAGCCGACCGGGAATCTCGGCCGAGGCGCAGACCGTGAACACGGTCAGAAGTGTAGGAAGCGTCACGAGAGCGGTGAAGGCCGAATGAATGAACTTAAAGCCCGCTCCGACCTGCGGGTCCTGAAATACGTGATGGATGCCGATCGGCATGGCCACAACGAGGAAGAGGACGAACGAGATCCTCGCCATCGTGTCGCTGTACAGCTTGCCGCCAATCGCCCGCGGGAAGATCGTGTAATAAGCAATGTAGGCCGGCATCAGCCAAAAGTAGACGATCGCGTGCAGCGTCCATGAGAAGAACACACGCGCCAGTCCGGCATC
>JBEKJZ010000065.1:0-19075 GCA_050010955.1 Xanthobacteraceae bacterium
TTGCGGCCATCAGCGGCTGAGTACCCATGATGTTGATGACGCGGGTGAGGTTGTAGGCGAGCACGTGTAGTGCCATCTCGGTGGCGACCTTGGGCAGGCGCTTCATCAGGAAGTGCGTCGCCTCCATTCTCATCTTCAGCGTGCCGAAGGGATGTTCGACCGTCTCGCGACGCTGGCGCATGGCCTGCGGGTTCTTGTCAAGGCGCTTCTGGACGGCCTCCAGGAGACCCTTCTCCAGATACTCGAAACGCTTGCGAAGGGAGACGCTCAGTGAATACGAATCCGCTTACTACCGTCGGCCTGATGCTCACGCTTGCCGGTCTCGTCGGCAGCTTCTTCAATATCCAGTTGAGCCAGTGGCTCCGTGATCTCGTCGTGCTCGCGCAAAAGGTGAAGCTCAACAAGGCGCAAGGCAACGACACCCAGCAGAAGGCCATCGTCGAGTGCGAAATCGAGATCGAGAAGCTCGCTAACACGCAAACTTTCGCGATCAACGTACTAGTCCTGCTCTTTGTTGTCTTCGTACTCGTCGACGGCCTTGTTATGATCCACTCCGCCAGCGCTGACCCGCTTTATCCGTACATTCATTTGGCACTATGGGTATTCCTGGTCTTCTTCGTCGGCGTGTCGCTGTGGTTGTTCTGCGATGGAGCGCGCATCGTGAAGCGCGTCAGGACGGACCTTGAGCCGAAGGCGTAAGCCCACCGCGGCGCTGACCCGCACGCACATTCGCCTGCTTTGGACAACAGCGAATGCCTTGTTTGCATACGAGGTGGCGCGTGAGCGCACGTACACCTTGCGCCGCTACCAAGTCAAAGCTGCAGTCCGCGCCGTCCTCTTTGCCCTTGACGGCCGCAATATCGGCATCGAACTTCCCACGGGGACCGGCAAGACGTTGATTGCCTGCCTGGCCGCGGTCTTTTGGAAGCAACTCCGGCCCAAAAGCCGCGTGCTCCTTATCGTGCCCTCGCGAACGCTAGTCGTTCAGCACTTTGATGTCGCTCTTTGGGTCGCGCCGCTTCTCACGGTTGATCGGCTCACCGATTATCAGTCCGGGCACCCCGCAGATTTGCGCCGCGTGCTGCTGCGGAGCGACTTGCTGATTTCGACCCCTGGCATCCTGGGTGGCGCGTTGGCCCGCGGCCTTGCGGACGAGGACGTCGTTGCGTCCTTCGATTTCGTGATTGTCGATGAATTCGATCAGTTCGTTGTTATCGACGAAGCAGACCGAGAGGGCGTCGCGCGCTACGCCCAGCTATGGCAAAGGCTCTTGTCACGACTTCCGGCAAGCGCGCGATTTCTGGTCAAGTCGGCCACACTCGGCCTGGCCGCCCGCGTTCCCACCGCGCGATCCCGCGGGAGGGCGCGCCAGCGCGCCAATCTCATCAGCATCGCCCTGAACCCTGTCTCGATCGTTGTTCCCGAACGCAGCTACGCTGCCGTCGTTCCTTTCATGTCAATCCAAAAGACGCAGCTTAACGATGGGCATGTCACTCGTCTGCTCGAGGCCGTCAACGTTGCAAAGGGCCGGGCCCATCTTCGCCTCGATGAGGCTGCCGGTCCTGTCGACTATAAAGACGTAGAACGCCGCGCTCCCCAACTGTGCCAAGGCCCGACCGACCGCTCGGTTCAGATTCGCTCGCCCGGCGGCGCCATGGATGCGACGGCCTCATCGCAGCCCGCAGAACTGGCGTACACATTGAGGGAAGTTCAAGAGCTTGTCGGGATTAGCAGAAGCACGATTTATCTCATACTTGGTGCGCGAGAGTTGCGCGCCGTTAAGAGCGGCCGAAAGACTCTGATTTGGCGAAAGACCTTCAGGCGTGGCTAGAAACACTGCCGGCAAAATCATAGTCGGAGATAATCGCTGGCCTGTTTGTTCACGCCGAGTCACCGGATTGCTGCTGGCCTTCGCGCGCTAATTTTCGTTTGATGTTACCCCAGACGTTACCCCGGGCAGGATTTGCTGCAAAAAGCGATTCCGAGATGGCGTGCTAAGTTACTGAATTTATTTGGCGACCCCGGCAGGATTCGAACCTGCGACCTTCAGCTTAGAAGGCTGTTGCTCTATCCCCTGAGCTACGGGGCCCCATGCCGCCAACCCTATGGCGCCAAGCATATATAGCATCGGCGGCGAAAACGCCTGGTAAATGGCTCTCCCGGTCACGACCTCGACACGATCGTTGCTTCAAATCTGCTGCATTATGGGTGAAATTGCGCACCCTTCGGGAGGAGTCCCTTTATGATATCGCTCATTCGCGCCGGCCTTGCCGCCGCGCTGTTCGTCCTTGCGCCGCTCACCGCGACTGCCGCCGACAAGCCGTTCCAGAACACCGACTTGGCCGATAGCGCGATCAAGCTCGAGGCACAGATCAAGACGGATGCGGGAGCCCCGACCAAGCCGATGGCGCAAATCCGCCGCGATGCCGACGCCGCCTTTGCCAAAAACGATTTCCGCTCCGGCATGGCGCTCTTGGGCCAGATCGTTGCCGCGGCGCCGACCGACAGCGCCACCTGGCTGCGCCTGGCGCGCACGATCATGCAGGTCCGTCCCGCCAACGACGACGAGCGCAAGCTCCTGCTCGAACGCGCCTCGACCGCCGCCTACATCGCCTACCAGCGGACCTCGATCCGCGCCGAGGAAGCGGACAGCCTGGCCTTTCTCGGCAATACGCTCGGTCAACGCCAGATGTGGCGGCCGGCGCTCGACGCGCTGCGGCTCTCGCTCGAGCTGCGCGAGGTCGCCGATGTGCGCGGACAATACGAAAAGCTGCGCGAGGAGCACGGCTTCCGCGTCCTCGATTACAGCGTTGACGCCGACACCGCCTCGCCGCGCGCCTGCTTCCAGTTCTCCGAAGCCTTGCCGCTGCGCGCCGACTTCTCGCCGTTCGTCGTATTGGCCGGCACCGACAAGCCGGCACTGACCGCCGCCGACAAGCAACTCTGCGTCGAGGGCTTGCAGCACGGCGAGACCTACACCGTCACCTTGCGCGCCGGCCTGCCCTCGGTGGTGCATGAGACATTGTCGAAGTCGGCGGAGTTCGCGATCTATGTGCGCGACCGCAAGCCGTTCGTGCATTTCTCGACCAATGCCTATGTGCTGCCGCGCGTCGGCCAGCGCGGCATTCCGGTCATCAGCACCAATACCCGGGCGATCGCCATCGAGATCTTCCGCCTCGGCGACCGCAGTCTGGTCGGCGCCATCGGCGGCGACGACACCGGAATCGGCGATTTCCAGCGCAGTCTCGGCCGCTACGAGATCGGGCAGCTGCGCGAGGCGCGCGGCGTTTCGGTCTGGAAAGGCGAACTCGCGGTCGAGCAGGCTGCGCTCAATGCCGACGTCACCACCGCCTTCCCAGTCGATCAGGCAGTCGGCGAGCTCAAGCGCGGCGTCTACGTCATGGTGGCGCAGCCGCAGGAATTAAAGAACGTCGACAACGACGTCAGTTCACTGGCGACCCAATGGTTCATCGTCTCCGACCTCGGGCTCTCGGCATTCTCCGGCAATGACGGCATCCATGTCTTTGTCAATTCGCTGGCGACGACCGAGAGCAAGAGCGGCGTCGATGTGCGACTGATTTCGCGCGGCAACGAAGTTCTGGCCACGCGCCGTACCGACGCGAGCGGTCACGCGCAGTTCGAGGCGGGTCTCGCGAGCGGGGAGGGCGGCTCCGCTCCCGCCATGCTGACCGCGACTGATGGACAAAACGACTATGCCTTCCTCAGCCTCAAAGCGCCGGCCTTCGATCTCACCGACCGCGGCGTTGGCGGCCGGCCGGCACCGAACGGTCTCGATGCTTTCATCTATGCCGAGCGCGGCGTCTACCGCTCCGGCGAGACCGCTTATCTCACCGCGCTGTTGCGTGATGCGCAGGGCGCAGCGGCGCTGGGCGTGCCGCTGACGCTTGTTGTCGAGCGGCCCGACGGCGTCGAGTTTCGCCGCGCCGCGGTGGCGGACCAGGGCCTGGGCGGCCACGGCCTGTCCTTGGCGCTGCCGGCCTCGGCACCGACGGGGACCTGGCATGTGCGCGCCTTCACCGATCCGAAACGGCCGGCGGTCGGCGCGACGACTTTCCTGGTCGAGGATTACATCCCCGACCGCATCGAGTTCGATCTTACCTCGCCGAGCGGTCACATCTCGCAAAAAGTGCCGGCCAAGGTCGAGGTTGCCGGACGTTTTCTCTATGGCGCGCCGGCGGCAAACCTCGATCTCGAAGGCGACCTGACGGTCGCGGTGGCGAAGGAGCGGACCGGCTTTGCCGGCTATCAGTTCGGCCTGGCTGATGAAGAGGTCGAGCCAGTGCTGCAGCCGCTCGACGACTTGCCGGCGACCGACGCCGCCGGCAAGGCGAGTTTTTCCGTCAATCTCGACAAGCTGCCGTCAAGCACGCATCCGCTCGAAGCGCAGATCGCCGTGCGCATGGCCGAGCCCGGCGGCCGCGCCGTTGAGCACAAGGTGACGGTACCGGTGACGGCGAGCGGCAATATGGTCGGCGTCAAGCCGCAGTTCTCGGGCCGTTCGCTGGCCGACGGCGCCAGCGCCACGTTCGATGTCGTCGTCGTCGCGCCCGACGGCACCGCCGTCGCCCAGCGCGGCCTGCACTACGAGCTTTTGCGCATCGACACCCATTATCAATTCTATAAACGCGACGGCAGCTGGAACTACGAACCGGTCAAGACCACCAAGCGCGTCGCCGACGGAACAGTCGATACGGCGATCGACAAAGCCGGCCACATTGCCCTGCCGGTGACGTTCGGCCGCTACCGGCTTGAAGTCGCGACCGGCGATGCCAACGGGCCGGTGACGTCGGTCGCCTTCGACGCCGGCTTTTATGTCGAGTCGAACGCCGATACGCCCGACATGCTCGAAGTCGCGCTCGACAAGGGCGAGTACGGGCCGGGCGACACCATGACGGTTGCGGTGACCGCGCGCAGCGCGGGCCGGCTCACCCTCAATGTCATCGGCGATCGGCTGCTGGCGAGCCAGACCACCGAGGTAAAGCCTGGCGTCGCGCAGGTGCAAGTGCCGGTCGGCCGCGACTGGGGCACAGGCGCCTATCTGGTCGCGACATTGCGGCGGCCGCTCGACGCACCGGCGCAGCGCATGCCGGGCCGCGCCATCGGCGTGCAATGGTTTGCCATCGATCGCGCGGCGAAAACGCTCGGCGTCGAGATCAAGGCGCCGCCGCTATTGCGGCCGAACTCGACGTTGCGGATTCCGGTGAAGCTTGCCGGGCTCGCGGCCGGCGCGGACGCCAAGATCGTGGTCGCCGCGGTGGATGTCGGCATTCTCAATCTGACCAACTACAAGCCGCCGTCACCCGACGATTACTATCTCGGCCAGCGGGCGCTTGCGGCGGAAATCCGCGACCTCTACGGCGACTTGATCGACGGCATGCAGGGCACGCGCGGCCAGATTCGCAGCGGCGGCGACCAAGGCGCGCAATTGCAGGGCAGCCCGCCCACGGGACCGCCGCTGGCGCTGTATTCCGGTATCGTGACGGTCGGCGCCGACGGCAATGCCGAAGTGACGTTCGACGTGCCCGACTTCACCGGCACCATCCGCGTCATGGCGGTGGCGTGGAGCAAGGACAAGGTCGGCCACGGCACGGCCGACGTCATTGTGCGCGATCCGGTCGTACTCACGGCGACGCTGCCGCGCTTCCTCCTTCCGGGCGACCGCTCCAGCGTTCATCTCGATCTCGACAATGTCGAGGGGCAAGCCGGCGACTACACGATCGCCGTGACGAGTGCGGACGCGGTGAGCGTCGGCACTGCGGCTATGCAGAAGCTCACTTTGCGCGCGAAGGAGCGCGGTGCCGTTTCCGTTCCGGTCGCCGCCACCGCCGCGGGCAGCGGCACCATTCGGATCAACGTGACCGGGCCGTCGGGCTTTGCGCTGGAAAGGAGTTTCACGCTCGCCGTACGGCCTCCGGCGCAAATTCTGGCGCGGCGCACGGTCAAACAGATCGCCAAGGGTGAGAGCGTGACGCTGTCGAGCGATCTCTTCGCCGAGCTCGTTCCCGGCACGGGCTCGGTATCGATCTCCGTCGGCGCTTCGGCGGCGTTCGATGCGGCGAGCCTGCTCGCTGCACTGGATCGCTACCCGTTCCGCTGCTCCGAGCAGATCACGAGCCGGGCGCTGCCGCTCCTTTATGTCGCAGATCTCGCCAAGGATGCGCATCTGGCGCTCGATACCAAGACCGATCAGCGGATTCGCGACGCCATAGAGGCGCTGCTCACGCGCCAGGATTCCAACGGCTCGTTCGGTCTTTGGGGCGTCGGCGGCGACGATGTCTGGCTCGATTCCTATGTCACCGATTTCCTGACCCGGGCCCGCGAGCGCAAGGTCGCGGTGCCCGAGGCGGCATTCAAGCTGGCGCTCGATCGGCTGCGGAACGTGGTCACCAACACCACCGATCCGGGCAAGAACGGCGGCACCGACCTCGCCTATGCGCTCTATGTACTGGCGCGCAATGGCGCGGCTCCGATCGGCGACCTGCGCTATCTCGCCGATGCCAAGCTCGACGCGCTGTCGACGCCAATCGCCAAGGCGCAAATCGCCGCTGCGCTCGCCATGGTCGGCGACCGCACGCGCGCCGAACGCGTTTACGCGGCCGCGCTCGCGGCCATCGCGCCCGCCTCGCAGTCCGATCCGCTCGGCCGCGAGGATTACGGTTCGACGTTGCGCGACGCCGCGGCGCTGGTCGCGCTCGCCAGCGAAGGCGGCGCGCCGCGCGCCACCGTGCAGGCCGCTGTGCAGCGTGTCGAAGACGCGCGCGCGTCGCTGCGTCCAACGTCGACGCAGGAGGATGCCTGGCTACTCCTGGCGGCCAGCGCCATGGCCAAGGACGCCGGCAAGGTGTCGCTCGATGTCGGCGGCACGCCGACACCGCACGCGCTCTACCGCACGATCCGCGCCGGCGACCTGAAGGAGCCGCTGCGCATCGGCAATAGCGGCGAGGATCAGGTCGAGGCGGTGATCACAGTCGCCGGCGCGCCGCTCACGCCGGAACCGGCAGCGGAGAAAGGCTTCAAGATCGAGCGTCTCAATTACACGCTCGCCGGCGATGCAGTCGATCCGAAGACGGTCAAACAGAACGCCCGGCTTGTGGTGGTGCTGAAGATCACGGAAGTGCAACCGCAATTCGGCCGCGTGATCGTTGCCGATTATCTGCCGGCGGGCTTCGAGATCGACAATCCGCATCTCGTGTCCTCGGGCGACACCGGCACGCTGTCGTGGATCACCGACGCTGAGGAGCCGGCCGATGCCGAGTTCCGCGACGACCGCTTCACCGCGGCGTTCCAGCGCAAGAAGGACGACCCGCCCGTGTTCACCGTGGCCTATGTCGTGCGCGCGGTCGCGCCCGGCAAATACGTGCGGCCGCAGGCGAGCGTCGAAGACATGTACCGACCCGACCGCTTCGGCCGCACCGCGACCGAGAATGTCGAAGTCACGGTCGGGAAATGACGAAAAAAAGAATGCGCTTCGCTAGTCTCATCACTTTGATTGCCTGCATTGCGGTGTTCGTGGGCGCCGCGTGGTGGATCGCTGCGCTCGGTCCGGCGCCGATCGGCAAGGACATCGAATTCTCGACCCGCGTGGTTGACCGCGACGGCCGCTTGCTGCGCGCCTATGCCACCGGCGAAGGCCGCTGGCGTTTGCCGGCGCGGGTCGCCGCCGTCGATTCGCGCTTGTTCGATGTGCTGTTCGCCTATGAGGACAAGCGATTCCGCGCCCATCACGGCGTCGATCCGCTGGCGCTTTTCCGCGCGGCATTGCAGCTGGCAGGAAGCGGCCGCATTCTCTCCGGCGGCTCGACACTGACCATGCAGGTGGCGCGGCTGTTGGAGCCGCGCAGCGGCCGAAGTTTTGTTGCCAAGCTGCGCCAGATCGTGCGTGCGCTGCAAATCGAGCGGGCGCTGAGCAAGGAAGAGGTGCTCGCGCTCTATCTCGACCTGGCGCCTTATGGCGGTAATATCGAAGGCATCCGCGCCGCCTCGCTTGCTTATTTCGGCAAGGAGCCGCGCCGGCTCTCGCTCGGCGAAGCGGCGCTGCTGGTGGCGTTGCCGCAATCCCCGGAATTGCGCAGGCTGGACCGATCCTCCGAGGCGGCGCGTCAAGCGCGAAACCGGGTGCTCGACTGCTTTGCTGCCCAGAACAATGTGCCAGCCGACGAGATCGCTCTGGCCAAAGCCGAACCGGTGCCGACGACACGCCGCCCGATGCCGATGCTCGCGCCGCACGCGGCCGATCGGGCGATCGCCGAGTCTGCCCCGGGCAGCGAAGTTCGGCTCAGCATCGACGCCGACCGGCAGAAGAATCTGGAAGAGCTCGCGCGCGAGCGTTTGCGCACGCTGGCGCTGACGCTCGGACCCGACATCTCGCTCGCCATGCTGGTGGTCGACAATGCGACCGGCGAGGTTTTGGCGCGCGTCGGCTCGCCCGACTATTTCGATGAACGCCGCGCCGGCCAAGTCGACATGACGCAAGCGCTGCGTTCGCCCGGCTCGACGTTGAAGCCGTTCATCTACGGACTGGGATTCGAGGACGGCTTCATTCACCCCGAGACATTGATCGAGGACCGGCCGGTACGCTACGGGACCTACGCGCCGCAAAATTTCGATTTCACCTTCCAAGGCACGGTATCGGTCCGTAAGGCACTGCAGCTTTCGCTCAACGTGCCGGCGCTCGCAGTACTCGATCAGGTGGGAGCGAGGCGGCTCGCGGCACGCCTCGCGCAGGCCGGCGCCACGCTGGTGCTGCCGGAAGGCGAGGCACCGGGGCTGGCCGTCGGTCTCGGCGGCGTCGGCATCAAGCTTTCCGATCTGGTGATGCTGTATGCCGGGATGGCGCGGCTTGGCACCGTGTTGCCGCTCACCGAGCGCATGGAAGGCAAGGGGGACGGAAATCGTCTCATGGAGCCCGTGGCGGCGTGGTACGTCAGCAACGTGCTGCTCGGCACACCGCCGCCGGAGAATGGCGTCCCCGGCCGCATCGCGTTCAAGACCGGGACCAGCTACGGCTACCGTGATGCCTGGTCGATCGGCTTCGACGGCAAGCGCACAATCGGCGTGTGGGTTGGCCGGCCGGACGGCGCGCCGGTGCCGGGTCTGGTCGGGCGCATCGCGGCGGCGCCGATCCTGTTCGATGCCTTCGCCCGGTTGCCGACGCCGCCGGCTGCACTGCAGCGTGCCCCCGACGGGGTGCTGGTGACAACGAGTGCCAGGCTGCCACCGCCGCTCAGGCACTTTCAGCCGGGCGATCGCGCCGCTGCGGCCGCGCCGGCGAGGCTGCACATCCTGTTTCCGCCGGATGGCGCGCGGCTCGAGCTGCGCACCACCGACAACAAGCCGGACCGGGTGCCGCTCAAAGTCACCGCCGCAGTCGCGCCGCTCACCGTCCTCGTCAATGGTGTTCCGGCCCGGGACCAGCCGCGCGGCTCGTTGTTCTTTCAGCCCGCGGGCCCGGGATTCGCCCGCGTGACGGTTATTGACGCGTTGGGAACCGCGGACAGCGTCGTCGTGCGCGTCGAGGACGCCGCGTCTGCAGGGGCAGCGGTGCAAGCCGCAGCCGCGGCCTGTCCGGTCGCGCCTTGCGGCCATCCCTAACCCATCCTTCCCTGACGCGAACGTTTTCACTATGGTCGGCGCGCATTCTGTACGCCCGGGAGCGGCATGAGCACGAGCAGCGCGACGACACCGTCTCTTCAGTCGGCGAGCATGCCGTGACGGAAGCCCCATCGCGTCATATGCGCTCCGCGCCGGCGGCTGACGCGTTCCCGCAACGCATCGCTATCAATCTCTTGCGATGGTGCCACGTACTGGTGCGCGCGCCGCGGGCGAAGCCACCGCCCCTACACGCGGGCGCCACCGCCGTCGTTGCGCTCACGCTGGCGGCCTCCATCGCTTCGATGTTTCTCATCGACGCTCGCGCGAGCGAATGGGCACGGCATTTCCCGCTTTGGTTCACCGAGATTTTCGATCAAATCACCGATTTCGGTCTATCCGGCTGGTTTCTCTATCCGCTCGGATTCATCTTGCTGAGTCTCGCGGCCATGAGTTCCACGACGCTGCCGCGTATGACGCAGGGCGTGCTAGCGCTGCTGGCGGCGCGGTGCGGATTTTTGTTCTTGGCGATTGCCGTGCCGGGCCTGTTCGTCACCATCCTCAAGCGAATGATTGGCCGGGCGCGCCCTTTTGTCGGCGGTCACGACGATCCGTTCCTCTATATGCCGTTCATCTGGCGACCCGTCTACGCTGCCATGCCTTCCGGACACGCGACAACGGCGGCTGCGGCGGCGATCGCCATCGGCGCCATCTGGCCGCGCGCGCGCGGGGTGATGTGGCTGTACGCGCTGATGATCATGTTCAGCCGGGTCGTCGTGCTTGCTCATCATCCCAGCGATGTGATCGCTGGCGCGCTTGTTGGCACGGTCGGCGCCCTCATGGTGCGCCGCTGGTTTGCCGCGCGGCGTCTGGTGTTTTCCGCCAGCGATTTGCGGCCGCTTCCGGGACCGTCGTGGCGGCGGATTAAGACCGTCGGCCGCTAGGTCTGTGCACCCTCTAAGCGCCTCAAGCGCCCGCGGCGAGCGCGGCAAAGCCGTGTTCGAGATCGGCGATAAGGTCCTCGACGGCTTCGAGCCCGATATGAAAGCGCACCGTCGGGCCGCCCGGCTGCCAGCGCGTCGCGCTGCGCACGGCGGTGCAGTCGAACGGAACGGCGAGACTCTCGTAGCCGCCCCACGAGGCACCGATGCCAAACAGTTCGAGCGCATCGAGAAACGCGTACACCGCCTTCTGCGGCACCGGCTTGAGCACCACGCTGAACAGTCCCGACGCCCCGGTGAAATCGCGTTTCCACAGCGCGTGACCGGGATGGCTTTCCATCGCCGGATGCAGCAGGTGCAGCACTTCCGCGCGCTGCTCCAGCCAGCGCGCGACGGCAAGTCCCGATCGCCAATGGCGATCGAGCCGCACCGCGAGCGTGCGCAGCCCGCGCAGGCCGAGATAGACGTCGTCGGGACCCACGCACCAGCCGCTCGAGCCGACGGTGGTCTTGAGTCGCGCCGCGGTCGCGCCGTTGGCCGAAACCGTGCCGAGCATCAGATCGGAATGGCCGCCGATATATTTGGTGCCGGCCTGGATCGAAAGGTCGACGCCATGATCGAGCGCGCGGAAATAGAGCGGGCTCGCCCAGGTATTGTCCATGAGCACGAGTGCGCCCTTGGCGTGTGCCGCTGCGGCGATGGCCGCAACATCCTGCATTTCGAAGCTCAGCGAGCCGGGCGATTCGAGGAACACGGCGCGGGTATTCGCTTGCATCAGTCCGGAGATCGCGGCGCCGACGAGCGGGTCGTAATAGGTGACGGTGACGCCGAGCCTACTGAGGATGTGGTTGCAAAAATTGCGCGTCGGGCCGTAGGCGCTGTCGGTGACCAGAAGATGATCGCCGGCTTGCATGACCGATAGCAAGGCCGCCGAAATCGCCGCCAGCCCGGAAGGCAGCAGCGCCACCCCGGCGCATTGCGGGCCTTCGAGCTCCTGCAAAGCCAGTTCGAGCGCTTCCGTTGTCGGCGTGCCGCGACGCCCGTACTGGTAGCGCGCGCGATGGGCGACGAAATCCTCGGCGCTGGGATAAAGCACCGTCGAGGCATGATAAACCGGCGGGTTGACGAAGCCGTGATAGGAGGCGGGATCGCGCCCGGCGGTGACCACGCGCGTGTCCGGGTGTCGCGGCGGGGGGCGGCCGTTCTTGCTGCCGTCGTTCATGGCCATGGCCTCTCGCGTGCCTCGCCGGGCGCTCGAAGCGCCGCTCGCGCCATTACTTCGCCATCGCACGTCCTCGTCAACCCTTGACCTTGCAGTGCGATCGTTCTCAGATGCCGCCGGCGGGGGAATAACCGTGAGCGCGCCAGAACGGCCTGGCTTGGACGCGGCCGCCCATCCTGAAAGGTCTGATCATGAAACGGCTCGCTACGGCAATGACTCTGGCAACGGTGGCTCTCTTCGGGCCACATGCGGCCTGGGCCCAGACGCTCGGTAGCATCAAGGATCGCGGTGAGCTGATCTGCGGCGCCAACGGGACGCTGGCGGGCTTCGGCCTGCCCGATCCGCAGGGCAATTGGACCGGTTTCGACGTTGATTTTTGCCGCGCCATTGCGGCGGCGATCTTCAACGATCCGACCAAGGTCAAGTTCGTGCCGTTGACCGCGAAGGATCGCTTCACCGCCCTGCAATCCGGCGAGGTCGACGTATTGTCACGCAATACGTCCTGGACGCAGTCGCGCGACACCTCGCTCGGGCTCGACTTCACCGCCGTCAACTTCTACGACGGTCAGGGCTTCATGGTGCGTAAGTCGCTGAAGGTGAGCTCGGCGCTGGAGCTCAACGACGCCGCGTTGTGCGTACAGCAGGGTACCACCAGCGAGCTTAACCTGACCGATTATTTCCGCAGCAATCACATGGGCCTCAAAACCGTGACGTTTGCCACCGGGGACGAGGCGCTCAAAGCGTATGAATCGGGCCGCTGCGATGCCTACACCACCGATTCTTCCGCGCTCTACGGCGAGCGACTGCGGCTGCCCGAGCCGAGCCAGCACATCGTGTTGCCGGAGATCATTTCCAAGGAGCCGCTCAGTCCGGCCGTCCGCCACGGCGACAATCAGTGGAGCGACATCGTGCGCTGGACCCATTTCGCCATGGTCGACGCCGAGGAGCTCGGGGTGACCAAGGCCAATGTCGACGAAAAACTAAAATCCAGCGATCCGGAAACGCGGCGGCTGCTCGGCAGCGAGGGCCAATACGGTGAAGCGCTCGGCCTCACCAACGATTGGGCGTACCGCATCATCAAGCACATCGGCAATTACGGCGAAAGTTTCGAGCGCAACGTCGGCCAAGGCTCGCCGTTGAAGATCGTGCGCGGCCTCAACGCGCTGTGGACGAAGGGCGGTTTGCAATACGGGCCGCCGATTCGCTGAACCGCCTGTTGTATGCCCGTCAGTTCCACTGCGGGCCGGCCGATGACAGAGAAAATCCAAGGCTTGTTGCCGCAAGACCTGCCGCACCGGCCGCGCCGCATCGGCGGCATCGCCCTCCAGATCGCGCTGATCGTCGTCATCGCCGGCCTGGCCTACGGCGCCATCCTCGACTTGGCGCAGAATCTCGCCCGTGCCCACGTCGCTTCCGGTTTCGGCTTCTGGAACAATACCGCCGGTTTCGATATCAGCCAGACGCTGATCAGCTATTCGCCGAGTACGTCGAGCTTCGGCCGCGCATTCTGGGTCGGTCTGCTCAACACGCTGCTCGTCGCCGCGATCGGCATCGTGCTCGCGACCGTGCTTGGCTTCGTCGTCGGCATCGCGCGGCTGTCGCGCAATTGGCTGGTGGCGCGGCTCGCCGGCGGTTACGTGGAACTGATCCGCAACGTGCCGCTGTTGCTGCAGCTTTTGTTTTGGTACAACGCCGTGCTCAAATCGCTGCCGCAATTGCGCGGCAGCGTCGCGCTTCCCGGCGGCGGCATCCTCAACAATCGCGGCTTGTTCCTGCCGCGGCCTGAATTCGGCCCGCATTTTGCCGCCGCTCTGATCGCGTTGGTTGTTGCCATTGCCGTAGCGATCGTACTGCGCGACTGGGCGCGCCGGCGGCGCGAGCGCACCGGCAGGCAAATTCGCATTGTCTGGCCCGTGCTCATCCTTGTCTGCGGATTGCCGCTCGCGGTCTTGGCGCTGGTTGGCTTTCCGCTCGGCTTCAGCGTTCCCCATATGGGCCGCTTCAACGTCAGCGGCGGCGTCGAAATCCTGCCGGAATTCGCCGCGCTGGTTCTGGCGCTGACGGTCTACACCGCCGCCTTTATCGCCGAGGTGGTGCGCGCCGGCGTCCTCGCCGTGCCCGCCGGCCAGACCGAAGCCGCCCAGGCGCTCGGCCTGCGTTCTGCCGCGACGCTGCGTCTTGTCGTCGTGCCGCAGGCGATGCGGGTCATCATGCCGCCGCTGACCAGCCAATACCTCAATCTGATCAAGAACTCCTCACTCGCGGTCACCATCGGTTATCCCGATCTCGTCCAGGTCTTCGCCGGCAGCGTGCTCAATATCACCGGCCAGGCGGTGGAGGTGATCGCGATCACCATGGCGGTCTATCTCGCCATCAGCCTGTTCACGTCGCTGCTCATGAACCTTTACGCGCGCGCGACCGCGATTGTGGAGCGCTGACCGGGATGAGCGCGATCGGCGACCAGTCGTTGCTCTACGTCCGCCGCTCGCCGGCCGACCGGCTGCCGCCGCCGGCGGCGCGCGCCGGCGCGTTGGGCTGGTTGCGGACCAATTTTTTTTCGAGCCCGGCCAACATTGTGCTGACGCTCGTCTGCGTCTTGTTCATCGTCTGGGCGGTGCCGCCGCTGCTGCGGTTTTTCCTGATCGACGCGGTGTGGTCGGGAACCGACCCCGACGCCTGCCTGGCTTCGCCGGCGCAACCGCAGCCCGGCGCCTGCTGGGCGTTCGTGCGCGTCTGGTACTCCTACTTCGTCTACGGCTTCTACCCGATCGGCCAGCGCTGGCGGGTGGATCTGTTCTTCCTGGCTTTGGCGTTCGGCGTCGTCTGGTTGTTGCGGCTGTTGGCACCGCGTCGCGACATCGGCGCGTTGTATTTCTTCGTCGTGTTGCCGGTCCTGTCGTTCGTGCTGCTTCACGGCGCGCCCTGGATCGGGCTTCGCGTCGTGCCGACGGCGTTGTGGGGCGGCATCCTCGTCACCGTCGTCGTCGCCACGATCGGCATGGTGGCCTCGCTGCCGCTCGGCATCCTGCTGGCATTGGCGCGACGCTCGGAGATGCCGGTCGTCAGATTGTTCGCGGTCATTTTCATCGAATTCGTCCGCGGCGTGCCGTTGATCACCGTCCTGTTCATGGCGAGCGTGATGCTGCCGCTGTTCGTCCCCGAACATTTGGCACCGGATAAGCTCGTTCGCGCGCTGATCGGCGTGGCGCTGTTTGCATCGGCCTACATGGCGGAGGTGGTGCGCGGCGGCCTCATCGCGGTGCCGCGCGGGCAATACGAGGCGGCGCGCGCGCTCGGTCTGAGCTATTGGCGCATGACGGGGCTCGTCATCCTTCCGCAAGCGTTGCGGGTGACCTTGCCGAACATCGTCAATACCTTCATCGGCCTGTTCAAAGACACCACGCTGGTTTTTATCGTCGGAATTTTCGATTTCCTGCGTACCATCGAGGCTGCGCGCGCCGATCCGAAATGGGCCGCGCCGACCACTACCGTTACCAGTTACGTCTTCGCCGCGCTATTCTACTTCGTCTGCTGCTATGGCATGTCGCGGTACGCGCGAAACGTCGAAGCGCGCCTGACGCGCTCCGACCGGCGGTAAAGAGGCGGCGATGGTTGAACGTCCGGACGATCCCAGCACGGCTGCTCCGCGGGAGGAGGTCGCCGTCGAAGTCGCTGGCTTGCACAAGTGGTATGGCGGCTTCCACGTGCTGCGCGACATCAACCTGAAAGTATTGCGCGGCGAGCGCATCGTCATCTGTGGCCCGTCGGGCGGGGGCAAGTCGACGCTGCTGCGCTGCATCAATCGGCTGGAGGACTGGCAGCGCGGCCGCGTCGTTGTCGATGGCATTGAGCTGACGGACGACCCCAAGCGCGTCCTTGCGGTGCGCCGCGATGTCGGCATGGTCTTTCAGCAGTTCAATCTGTTTCCCCACCTCACCGTGCTGGAAAACTGCATATTGGCGCCGATCTGGGTACGGCGCATGCAGAAGCGGGACGCCGAGGCGCTCGCCATGAGCTATCTCGAGCGCGTGAAAATACCGGATCAGGCCAGCAAATATCCGGCACGGCTGTCCGGCGGACAGCAGCAGCGCGTTGCCATCGCCCGTGCGCTGTGCATGAGCCCGAACATCATGCTGTTCGACGAGCCGACCTCGGCGCTCGACCCGGAAATGGTCAAGGAGGTGCTCGACACCATGGTGGAGCTCGCCGGCGACGGCATCACCATGCTGGTGGTCTCCCACGAGATGGGCTTCGCGCGGCAGGTCGCCGACCGCGTGATTTTCATGGACGAAGGGCAAATTGTCGAAGTCAACGCGCCGAAGGAGTTCTTTAGTCACCCCCGACACGAACGCACCCGGCTCTTTCTCAAGCAAATTCTTCATCTCGCCGGGGGCAGCGGGCCGCAACCGCTCGCCGGCGAGCCATCGTCATAGAAGACCGGAAATGTCGGGCAAGGCGGCAAAATTGCGTCACCCAGATATACAAATGTTCATCTGCACAAGATGAAAAGCCGAAGATCACCGAGCTTTTGTCCGGGCATGCCAGACCTGACAAAACTTTAACTTGAGTCCTGGCTGCAACGGCCGTTTACTTCGCGCACATTGCATCGCTCTTGGAGGAAAAAATGTTCAAGCCCATGGTCGTCGCGGCGGCAGCACTTGCCATCGGCGGCTCTTCGATCGTCTATGCGCAACAGCATCTCGGCGGGCCGGGTGGCTATCATGACGGCGGTCCCCGCTTCGAGCATCATCATCGGCTCAGTGCCGAAGACAGGGCGGCATTCACCGACGCGCGCATCGCCGCGCTCAAGGCCGGGCTCGAGCTGACGCCCGATCAGGCGAAAAACTGGCCGGCGTTCGAGCAAGCCTTGCGCGACATGGCGCAGCTGCGGATGGAGCGGCGAAAGGCCCGGGAAGCGGCCGAGCAGCAGCAGAGCCAGACGCCTCCCGCGCCGTTCGAGCGGCTGGCCAAGCGGGCCGATAACCTTTCCAAGACCGGGGCCGCCCTGAAGCGTATCGCCGACACCGGCGCGCCGCTTTTTCAAAGCCTCGACGACGCTCAGAAGCACCGCTTCAAGATGCTGGCGCACTTGCTGCGGCCGCATCATCACCACATGCACGCCGGCTTAGAGGGCGGCGGTCATCGGTGGGGACATCAGGGCGGTCATTGGTGGGGGCACCAAGGTGGCCGCTTCGGACAGGACGAAGGCGGTCCCGGCGGTCGGATGCACCACATGATGAGCACTGACGATGCGGAGTCGCAGCTATAGAACATGATCCGGAAAAGTTTATGCCGGTTTTCCGAAAAGATCATGCTCCGCTAGGATATAGAGCGCCAATCGATTCAATCTGATGCGATTGCGCCCCAGTTGCATCGATTTTACCGGTGTCTGCTGATGCGCCTCCCCCGCAGCGGGCACCAAAGCGAAGGCCGCAGGATCCGCTCCTGCGGCCTTCGCATTCTTGGCCGCTGAGCCTTCACTCCTCGTAGATCATCTTGCGAGTCATGCCGCCGTGCCAGGCTCACGGTGTCAGCCGCGTTCGACGGGAAGGTCGGGGCGCGAACCCCACTCCGCCCATGAGCCGTCGTAGAGACCCTTGGGCTCGCGGCCGATCGATTCCAGCGCCAGCGTGAGGATCGCGGCGCTGACGCCTGAGCCGCAGGAGGTGATGATCGGCTTGTCGAGATCGACGCCGGCCTCGGTGAACGCCGCTTCGATGCGGGCGCGCGGAACCAAGCGGCCGTTCTCCACCAATCGGCTATAGGGCACATTGAACGAGCCGGGCATGTGGCCGGAATGCAGTCCGGGACGTGGTTCCGGCGCTTGGCCGCTGAACCGCTCGGGCGGACGGGCGTCGACCAGCTGTGCGCTCTCGTCGGTCAGCGCCATGCGCACGTCGGCGAGCATCGCCACGGCGCCGACATTCATCTCGGCAGTGAACGTTTTCGGCGTCCGCGCGTTATCGCCTTTCTCCAGCGGACGGTCCTCGGATTTCCATCGCGGCAATCCGCCATCGAGGATGTATACGTTCTTCGCGCCGAAGACCCGGAACGTCCACCACACGCGCGGCGCCGAAAAAAAACCGACGCTGTCGTAGACGACGATGGTGTCGCCGTCGCCGATGCCGAGCGCGCCGGCCGCTTGGCTGAAATGCGTGGTGCCCGGCAGCATGTGCGGCAGGTCGGTCGAATGATCGCTGATTGCCTCGATGTCGAAGAACACGGTGCCGGGGATATGGCCGTCGCGGTACTCGGCGTGCGCGTCGCGTTGTTGCGTCGGCAGGAAATACGAACCGTCGACCACGACCAGATTGCGATCGCGCAAATGCTCGGCGAGCCAATCGGTCGAAACCAGCCATCGGCTCGTCGGTGATGGAGCAGGGGTATCGTCGGTTCTCAGCATGATGATCATCTCATGACAACGCGGTCGCGAGCGCAATGTTCAGACGTAGGGAACTTTGATCTGCGAGCGGCGCTCGAGCCAGTGCGGCACCGGCAGCTTCTTTTCACGCAGAAACTGCGGATTGAACAGCTTCGATTGGTAACGCGTGCCGTAATCGGCGAGGATGGTGATGATGGTGTGCCCGGGACCGAGGTCTTTCGCCAGGCGCACGGCGCCGGCGATGTTGATGCCGGAGGAGCCGCCGAGGCAGAGGCCTTCGTGCTCCAGCAGCTCGAAGATGATCGACAGCGCCTCCGCGTCGGGGATCTGATAGGCGACATCAATCGGCGCTCCTTCGAGGTTTTTGGTGATGCGGCCCTGGCCGATGCCTTCGCTGATCGAGGATCCTTCGGATTTCAAGGTGCCAGTCGTGTAGTAGCTGTAGAGCGCGGAGCCCATCGGGTCGGCGAGTGCGATGCGCACGGCGGCATTGCGCGATTTGAGCGCCATAGCGACGCCGGCGAGTGTGCCGCCGGTGCCGACGGCGCTGACAAAACCGTCGACCTTGCCGTCGGTCTGCCGCCAGATTTCCGGCCCGGTGGTCTCGACGTGCCCCTGGCGGTTGGCGACGTTCTCGAATTGGTTCGCCCAGATCGCGCCGTTCTTTTCGGCTTTCGCCAATTGCTCGGCGAGCCGGCCCGAGAGCTTCACGTAGTTGTTGGGGTTGGAGTAGGGGACGGCCGGCACCTCGACCAGCTCGGCGCCGCACAGCCGCAGCGTGTCCTTCTTTTCCTGGCTCTGGGTCTCCGGGATGACGATCACGGAGCGAAACCCCATGGCATTGCCGACGAGCGCCAACCCGATGCCGGTATTGCCCGCGGTACCCTCCACGATCACCCCGCCGGGCCGCAGTTCGCCCTT
>JBEKJZ010000066.1:0-21980 GCA_050010955.1 Xanthobacteraceae bacterium
GCGAACCATTCCGCGTCTCTCGCGTAGGATCGGCGCCCTCACCGCCAAATTCAGTACGCAAGAATGCGCCAATTACTTCCGACATGCAGGCTACGCTTCCACATGACCGGAATCCGCTCTAGAACGCCGATGACCAAGATTGACAGAGCTTGCATAGCGGCAATTTTGGTGACGTGCGGGTGGCTTGGCTGGACAGGGAGTCCAGCTACCGCTGCCGTTCGCGATGGGCAAGTTGAAGCGAACGGTGGCGCAGTTGCAAATTACACCGTTACTCTATGGGCTGCAAGCGCGGGCGAACCCAGACAGCTGGCTCACATAAGATCTGGCAACGAATGAGGGATATCCATGAGCCTACGAATCGGTTCAGCCTGCTTTATCTTTGTCGTTGGTCTGAGTGTCGGATCGGCATACGCCGGCCCCTGCAGTGCAGAAATTGCACTATTCGAACTGGCGGTGCGGCAATCCGCAGGAAACCCGAACGCAGGGCCAATGGCGCGCCAATCGATCGCCGCACAGATCGATCGCCAACCAACGCCAAGTTCGATCAAGCAGGCCAAGGACAGAGCACAGGCGAAGTTTGCGGCGACCTTGGCGCGCGCCAAGCGACTTGATGCACGAGGAAATCGCGCGGGATGCGCACGTGCACTCACCATCGCCAAGGCAATGTACAATCTGTAACAATCATAAGCGCCTGGCGAGTAAAAGATCGTGGCTCGTTCCCGAAAAAATTCCGATAAGGAGCGTCTACCGCAAAAATCGACCACTACTCCGCTCGGTATTGATAGCACGGGTACACGCCGAGGTGATGCGAGTCCGCGGGGAGCTTCAAGGCGAACGATCGTCATCGCGAGTTTGCTCGCCGCAATGATCGTTGCCGCGGCGGGAATGGGTTTCTACTACTTCAATGGCGGTGGTTCGGCCTGGAAAGCGCGGGAAGCGTCCGCCGCCACGTTCGTCGGAAGCGAAACATGCGCGGCCTGCCACCGGGCTGAAGCTGAACTGTGGCACGTTTCGCAACACAAGCAAGCGATGGATCGCGCGACCGATAAATCGGTCTTGGGTGATTTCTCCAATGCAACCTTCAACTATTACGGGGTGAAGTCGCGCTTCTTTCGCAAGGACGGGAAATTCCTAGTCGAGACCGACGGCCCAGACGGCAAGCTCGCCACGTTCGAAGTGAAATACACGTTCGGCATCAATCCACTGCAGCAATACCTGGTCGAATTCCCTGATGGACGGTTGCAGGCACTGTCACTTGCTTGGGATAGTAGACCGAAAGAGCAAGGTGGCCAGCGCTGGTTTCACTTGTATCCGGATGAGGAGATCAAGCACGACGATATCCTCCACTGGACGAAGCTGAACCAAAATTGGAACTTCATGTGCTCGGAGTGCCATTCGACCGGCGTGCGCAAGAATTACGACGCAGCCAATGATCGATTTAACACGACATGGGCGGAGATCAGTGTGGGCTGTGAGACCTGCCACGGCCAAGGCTCGCATCATGTCGCCTGGGCACGCGACCAGCAGAGTTGGTGGCCGTTCGGAAAACACGAGGACAAGTCCGAGGCCCTTGCCGTGCGCTTCGATGAGCGCAGCGATATCACGTGGCGGCAAGACCCGAGAACCGGCAACCCGCAACGCAACTTCACGCCGCCTATTTTGCGCAAGGAAGTCGAAACCTGCGGGCTGTGCCATGCGCGCCGGGCTGAGTTCTCCGAGGATTGGGTGCCCGGTCAGTGGCTGTCGGATACGCACGTCGTCTCGGAGCTCAGCCGCGGGCTCTATCACGCCGACGGGCAAATGCAGGACGAAGTCTACAATTACGGCTCGTTCAAACAGAGCAAGATGTTTGCGGCGGGCGTCACCTGCAGCGATTGCCACGATCCGCACAGCGCCAAGCTAAAAGCATCGGCCGACGGCGTCTGTTTGCGGTGCCACTCGTCCGGAAAATATGCAACCGCGGCTCATAACCATCATGACGCCGCCAAGGTGCCCGTCGGGTGCGTGTCGTGTCATATGCCGACACGCACTTACATGGTCATCGATCCGCGGCACGATCACAGTTTGCGTATTCCTCGACCGGACCTGTCGGTGAAGCTCGGTACGCCCAATGCCTGCAACGACTGCCACACGGAAAAATCGGCTGAATGGGCCGCCTCCGCCATCGAAAGCTGGTACGGGCCGAACCGGGAAGGCTTTCAGAGCTACGCCGATGCATTCCACGCGGCTTGGACCGATCAACCGGACGCAGCGAAGCTGCTTGTAGTTGTGGCGGCAGATGGCAATGCCCCTGCGTTCGCTCGCGCGAGTGCGTTGACTGATCTTGCGCCGAGCCTCTCGCCTGCGAATGGCAACTTGGCACGCGGAGGCCTGTCGGACCCCGATCCGATGGTCCGGATCGGCGCTCTCGACATGCTCGAAAACGTACCGGCCGCTCAGATTTGGCCGCTTGCTTCGCCGCTTCTCTCCGATTCCAGCCGCGGCGTGCGCATCAGGGCAGCCTCGCTGCTCGCTGTGGTTCCGACCGCGAACCAGCCTCCCGCCGACCGTGAACGGTTTGAGGGCGCTGCGGCCGAATTCACCAGTGCAGAGCGCTTCAATGCCGATCGGCCGGAAGCGCGCGCGGCCCTCGGAAGTTTCTTTGCGAAGCGCGGTCGTCCCGCAGATGCCGAGGCCGAATACAAAGCAGCGCTGCGGTTGAGCCCCCAATATGCACCCGCCGCGGCCAACCTTTCTGATCTTTACCGAGGGCTTGGGCGGGAGGCTGACGGCGAGAGTGTACTGCGGGCCGGGCTCCTTGTTTCTCCAAGAGATGCCGGCCTTCATCACGCGCTCGGCCTGACACTTGTGCGGCTTAAACGAGCTGATCAAGCGCTTGCCGAATTGCGCAGTGCCGCCAAACTCGATCCCAGCCAGGCGCGGTATGGCTATGTCTACGCGATCGCGCTGCACTCAACCGGCCACGTCGGCGAGGCTGTGACAGAACTCAAAGAGAATTTGACGCGCCATCCGAACGATCGCGACACCCTGTTTGCCCTCATCAGTTTTAGCCGCGAATCTGGAGACATCGGTTCCGCATTAGAATTTGCTGAGAGGCTGGCGCTGATCGCGCCGGATGCACCGGGTCTTGGCGGGCTCATCCAGGATCTTCGGCGCCAGACAGCGAAGCCTATTGCACAATAATATGAGGAGTGGTGTCTTCAGTGGGCCATTCCATCGGTTAAGCCCGATAACCACCTAAAACGGACGCCCCTCGTGCGCGTCGCGACCTATGCGGACTGTCCTGCCCTGCGATCTTGACGTCCTAGAGAGCCAAAATGTCGGCTTATGGGGCAAACCGGAAGTGACGGACGCACGTCCGAAATGACGTTGATGACCGATTCTGTTGAAAAAGTCCAAGTATTGACCCGGCTCAATTTTTTTAGCGCCGTGGGTGCGGTTTTCAGATTCAGACGCGGGGGGCCTCATCATCCACCTCAGACTCAACGGAGCGAGTTCTAAATCGATCTGCGGCGGTAATAAACGTCAATCGAAGATCCTCAGGATGGCTGAGCGTCGCTTTCGGCGCAAAGCGGAAATGGCGTTATCATCACTCCCATGCGCCGCTTCCCGCCGCCTTGGACGATCGAGGAGAACAACAACGCCTACTTCATCATCCGCGACAACACCGGGCAGGCCCTTGGGTATTTCTATTTCGAGGAGGAGCTTGGCCGACGCTCGGCGGCCAAGCTGCTCAGCAGGGACGAGGCGCGGCGGATGGCGGCGAACTTCGCCAAGCGGCCGGAACTGGTGCGGAACGGCCTCCCGGCGACTGCCGGTAATTACCGTTCATCTGCATTATACTTGAGTTCAATCGCGAACACCCAAACAATCAGGCCGATGCCACAGAGAACGAGTGGTATGAGCGGATTCAATGTGAAGGCCAGAATGGTCGCTATTCCGATCAGAAGGACCGCAAAACCCCAGCCAATCCAGTTAAAGGAAGATTCCCAGGAATTTTCCCAATCTGACGAACATTGGATCATCTCTCTTGGCCGAGGGTACTCATCCTAGTCTTGCTCGACTCGTTGGCGTCTCGCGCGCCCTCGACGGCGCTGCGTTCATCGTCAATGCCGGTCATTTCCGGAACACACGATCCGCACGGGTCGGGATGGCGGTTGTTAGGCAGTCTGAAGGCTGCTTAGCAATTGGAGCCGGAGCAGTCAGCCACGGTAACAGGCGGAGCCGACAGGTCAGTGGCGACCGTCGGCGCGGCCGGCTCAGTCGTGGCGGCAGGCTGCCGGCTGGTTGGCGCTTTAGTTTTGGCCACCACGATCGGCGTCGCATTAGCTGCGTGAGCGCCAAAGTCGCAGGCTGATGCTTGATGGACGGTGCCAAGGGCGAAGGCTAGCGCGGCGAGAACGATGATCTTCTTCATGATCGCATCCTCTCAATGACGAGCGCCACAAACCAACCGATACGTACCCTGAATCGGGGGCAATTGAACAGGACGTCGCCTGGTGCGATCCGCGCGGGCGCTGTCCGCCTCCTTGGATGATCGAGGAGCACAACCATCACGAGTTCCTTGTGCAGCGCAGCGTTTGAAATTTCCCAAATTGGCTGAACCGCTTGCCCCCTCGTTAGGAGAAGTTCCTATTGCGATCAATAAAATTTAAGTGAATCGCCAAGTAATCGGCTGTCGTACTATTTTTACTTGTTCGGGCTACCCAAAAAATCGAAACAGGGAGGATGTAACCCATGACGACGATGGCCGCACGTCGTTCGAGCTTCGGGATGCGCTGTGCTCATTGCAACGATGATCTGATTGCCTGGACTGGTGTTCGCGCTTTCCAAGCTATTGCGAGACATGGCTGGGGGCGTAGGAGCAGCAGGTAGCGCGCGTAGGAACCGACTGGAGGTGTTCCGGCATGTTTAAACTGCCCGCGTACGACCCGGTCGGAATGCAATCATGGGATGCGGCGTCCTCCTAACGTTGGCTCTTGCGTTCGTCTTTTGACTAAGCAGGACCGTGCTGTCCTAAAACGCCCTGGGCCGCGACGAGGCCCGCCGCATGGCGGCGAACTTCCCGGAGCTGCTCCACAAGCCCTCACCCTGAGCGGCAAGTATCAGCCGCGCGGCGGAACGAGGGAAATCGACAGCGGGGCCCAGGTTGCCGCGTTTGCGACTTCGCTCACCAATGGCCCCGCATTGCCCTTTAGCGAGTCATGGATTCGTTTTTCGCTCCCACCGCTGGGGGGGGTTGTGTAGCGGACAACTGGAGAACGAGTCATCGCCCCGCATTGTAGCCGCGCGGCTCTGCATTGCGAGCGATGTTTCAACGGGTGAAGGGAGAAGCCAGGCAAGGTCTGGCAAAGGTGGGGCACTGCGGCGGGTCAGATGCGGTGAATTAAGGTCCCGAAAGTGCCCCACTTTTAGCCAACCCTTTCTATTCATTGGCTCAGTGAAGGCCTCCCGGGCCCACCACGCATTCTTATTTATTTTATTTTGCTTGTGCTTCGCCGCGCCGCTGATACTTCGAACTGGTGCTCGACTAAATCTGCCTTCGCGAGTTAAGTTAGCAGCAGGGGAAACCGGGGCGGCGCTTCAATTGAGTCAAGCCACGGTCGACAAGTCCATACTCAACGAGACGTCGAATACTTTAACGAACTGCTTTCGAAAGAGACCGACGAGAATCGGCGAATATTTTACGCTTGCTTGCGGATGCAGAAGAAAAGGCTCGTATCCACCGTGGTCGCGAGATTCATTTTTTATCGTCGAAGGGTTTTGGAACAAAGGTAATTTTTGTGATGCCTGTCACAAGCGGAAGTACGGGTCGCTTCCTATGTCAGGCTTACTGGATGGGGGGCTGGTTTCGCGGACGGAGGCGGCTATGGCGACCGCAATCACTCAAACCCAACCGTCAACTGTGCGGAGTGGGCGGTCGTGCGCCTTCGGCAGGTTGGCGCGGTTATTTTATATTGCTTGGAACGACCGGGCTCTGATGCGACTCGCGCCGACAAGGCGAATGGGCGACTAATACCAAGCTACTGCGTGGCTGACTCTCGCGGGGAATCACGAATCACCTGCCAACGCTGAGGTAACGCTAATGAATTGCGACAACACCAGCGACCTTGATTACCAAAAGACAGAGGAAGAGACCCTCACCTGCGAAGTCTCTGACGACGCGCTGGAAGCTGCCTCGGGCACGCCCTGCCGGGGAGTCCCAACTCTCTTTCATAACACGTATTGCTTTGGTTGCCCCGCCTAGTCGTTGCAAAACGGTTCGATAACGCGTTACGCCACGCTTTGCCACGGACCAAGGCCTTGCACGGAATTTGTCCACCACCCGAGCGACGCGAGCAACCATCGACCGATGTAAAAGCGACCCGACCGCTACCGCGATCGGGAACATTTTCTCAACGCAATCCTTCACTCAGCCTTCTTTCATGGTGCCGTAGATGCCCCGTTCGAACTGGCGGTAGATTCGCAACGTCCGGTTATCGGCAAAGGGTAAGACCTGTGTCATGAAAACAGCGGCAATGCGGCTTTTCGTGTTTTCTCCGGGAATTTCCGATGATGAGGCCGGTTCGAAAGCGACTGCGTCCGCCACCACGCCGTCTCTTGCCACGCAAGCCGACCCTGCCGATCACTGGCTGTTTCGCTGTAACTCATTAGGGGCGGGCAAGTGCAGACCGGGTTTCGGTCGCCGTAGACGTTGTCGACGCGGTTGACCGGACACCAATATTTGTCGCCGTGCGTGCCTGCGCGCCCGCAATCTCACAATCGGGCGATGCAACAGCGACAGGATCCGCTGCCGCGCCGTCACACGCTGTCGCATTGAACGCCTAAGCGGCCAGGCGTAGGATCGCTGCCAACGGCCCATCGGGCCGGCGTCACCGGGGAGTGAAATGCGCAAGATTCAATGCGGCTTACTGGCTTTGCTCGGCGTAATTCTCGTCGCGCCCGCGTCCTACCTGAAATCCGCACAAGCAGCAGACAAGGTGGAGATCGCAGTGATCGTTCCGCTGTCGGGGCCGAATGCCAGCGTCGGTGAAATGATCGTCAATGCCACCAAGCTCGCGGTCGAGGACGTCAACGCAGCCGGCGGCATCAAATCGCTCGGCGGCGCCAAGCTCACCCCGATCATCGCCGACGCCACCAACGATCCGCAAGGCGCGATCACCACCACCGAGCGCGTGCTGACCCAAAACAAGGTCGCCGGCGGCTACGGCCTGGCGCTGTCGCCGCTCACCACCGCGGCGCTGCCGTCGTTCGTCAAGCACCACGTCGCCGTGGTCACCTCCGCGATTAGCGACGCGCTGGTGACGCCGAACAATGGCGGTTATCTGTTCCAGATCGCGCCGAAGGGCTCCGCGTTCGGCAATCAGGAGGTCAAGTTCCTCGAGTTTCTCAATGACAAGTACAAGATGGGGATCACCAAGGCGGCGATCCTCTACGTCAACAACCCCTACGGCATCGCCACCGAAAAGGGCATCGAACAACTCGCGCAGAAAGCCGGCCTCGAAATCGTGCTCAATTCCGCCTACCCGGAGAACATCACCGATGCCAGCCCGCTGGTTTCCAAGATCCAGCAATCGGGCGCTCAGGTTCTGTTTCCGGTCTCCTATATCAGCGACGCCAGCCTGCTCCTCACGGCGTTACGCAGCGCCGAATCCCACGTACTGGTGATCGGCGGCGGTGCCGGCTTCATCTGGCCGCCGATCGGGCAATCGCTCGGCGCCAAGGTGGACGGGCTGACCAGCGTCGCTTCGTGGAACCTGGATTCCATGAACGTCAAGGGCGATGCCAAGCTGGAGGGCGTCACCGAGCGCTACCTGAAGTCGTTCGGCACTTTCATGCCGGAACAGGCCGGCGAAGCTTACGCGGGAATCTCCGTGCTGGCGGCGGCCATCGAGGCGGCGGGCTCCGACGATCCGGCCAAAGTGCGCGACGCGCTGGCCAAGATTCATGTGACCGGAGGAAGCGGCGCCATGATGCAACCGGGCGAAGTCGAGTTCGACGCCAACGGCGCCAACACACGGGTCTTTCCGGTGATGATCCAGTGGCAGGGGGGCGTGCCGCGCACCGTGTTCCCGGAAAGCGCTGCAACGGCCACGGTGATGAAGCCGTAGCATCCCGCCTGCTCCTTCGTCGGGATGGACTTTAGCCGCGCAACGGGGCGCCTGATGGCCGCGGGGGCGGCGCCATGATCCTTCTGCAGTCGATCGTCAACGGGCTCCTGATCGGCGGCGTTTACGCGCTGGTCGCCATGGGCCTCAATCTGATGTTCGGCGTGATGAAGCTCGTCAACTTTGCGCACGGCGAGTTTCTGATGGCCGGCATGTATGTCGCCGTGTGGCTTGCCAGCCTCGGCATGCTGCCCGGGCTGTTTGGCATCTATTGGGTCGCCATTCCGACCATGTTCGTCATGGCGGCAGTCGGCTTCGCCTTCTATCTGCTGCTGCTCGATCGCGCCGCGCGATTTGGCGAGTCGCCGCAGATCCTGCTCACCATCGGGCTGTCGATCGGCGCCCAAGGCCTGGCCCAGGTTTTGCGCGGCTCCGGCTTCAGGCTTCAACCGAATCCGGTCAACGGCGCCGCGATCCATCTCGGCGGACTCAATCTGCAACTCGGACCCACCGTTGCCTTCACGGTGGCGCTGATCGTCAGCATGTTGATGGCTTTGCTGCTGCGCATGACGCGGTTCGGCAAAAGCGCCCGCGCGGTTGCCGAGAGCGTCGAGACCGCGGAAATGCTCGGCATCGACGCGCGCCGCGTCTATATCGTGACGACGTCGATCGCCATCGGATTGGTCGGGCTCGCCGGCGCGCTGCTCATTCCCTACCATTACACATTCCCCAACGTCGGCCAGAATTTCGTGGTGGTGGCGTTTCTCGCCATCGTCATCGCCGGCCTCGGCAATGTCGTCGGCGCGGTGTTCGGCGGCTTGCTGATGGGCGTCATGCAGTCGCTGACCGCATCCTATTTCGATCTCGATCTGTCGACGGCGGCCATCTATGTGGTGTTCCTCGCCGTGCTGCTGCTGCGCCCGCAAGGGCTGTTCACGCGCGGGAGGCGTACGCTGTGAGGCTCGCTATCATCGGCGTCGTCTGGACGATCGCCGCCATTGCCGGCGTGGCGATCGAAAGCGATTATCTGGTGAGCGTCGCGACGACCATGGTCTTTCTCGGCCTGTGGGCGCAGAGCTGGAACGTGCTGTCCGGCTTGACCGGGAATATCTCGCTCGGCCACTCCGTCTTCGTCGCGGTGGCCGCCTACGTGACGATTATCCTCCAACAAAGAGGCCTATCGCCCCTGATTGGCGGCATACTTGGCGTCGCCGCCGCGGTCGTTCTTGCCGCGATCATCGGCGCGGCGACATTGCGGCTGCGCGGACCCTATTTCACCCTGGCGACGCTTTCGGCGGCGGCCGTCGTGCTGTCGCTGATCCTGCACTATTCGGATCTCACCGGCGGTCCGAGCGGCATCGCCATCACCTTCGCCCATGACGCGCCGCTCGAACTCGAATTCACCAACGTGCGCGCGTATTACCTGATCGCGACGGCGCTATTGGCCGCGGTCACCATGGTCATCAGTCTCCTTAGGCGCAGCAGGCTTGGTTTCTACATTGCCGCCATCAAGAGCAGCGAAGAGGTCGCTGCGGCGGCCGGCATTCGCGTCGCGCTCGTCAAGGTCACGGTCTTCTGCCTGAGCGCGGCGCTCACCGCGCTAGGCGGGGTGGCCTATGTGTTCTATATCGGCTTCGCCGATCCAAACTTCCTCTCCGGCCTCACCCTGTCGGTCCAGATCGCGCTGACGGCGGTGGTCGGCGGCACCGGTTATCTGGTCGGTCCGATCGTGGGCGCCATGTTCTACGAGGCGATCGACGCCGCCGCCAACGCCGCATTCGGCGCCGCCGGCGGCTGGGACGTCATGATTCTTGGATTTTCCGTGGTCGCGATCGTGCTGAGCGAGCCGCGCGGGCTTTGCGAGATGGCGGTCAGGTTGGTGCGCGCGATCGCCGGCCGCATGCAGAGCGCCGTGGCATGAGCGCGCTGCTCGAACTTAAGGACATTTCCAAGTCGTTCGGCGCGGTGCGCTCGCTCGCCCATGTCAGTTTTGCCATCGCCGAGCACGGCATTGTCGGCTTGATCGGCCCCAACGGCGCCGGCAAAAGCACGTTGATCAATGTGCTCACCGGGGTCTATGCGCCGGATGCCGGCAGCGTGCATTTTGCCGGCCGCGAGCTCGCCAGCCTGCCGACGGCGCAGCGGGCGCGGCTTGGCCTGGTGCGCACGTTCCAGCGCCCGACGCCGATCCTCGATATGTCCTGCGTCGAGGGCGTCATGGTCGGCGGTCTGGTGCGCGGCCTGAGTATCGCGCAAGCGGGCCGCGAGGCGCTCGATACCCTGGCTCTGCTTGGCTTGCGCGATGCCGCCGATCAATCGCCGCGCAAATTGCCGACCGGCCATTTGAAGTTATTGGATTTTGCCCGCGTGCTGATGTTGGCGCCGCGGCTGGTGCTGCTCGACGAGCTGATGGCCGGACTGTCGGCCGGCGAGCTCGCGCAAGTGCTCGCCGCCATCGAGAAGCTGGCGGAACAGGGCGTCGCGTTTCTGGTCGTCGAACATCTGATGGACGTGATCAAACGGCTGGCTCGTCATCTGGTGGTGTTGGATGCCGGCGCGATCGTCGCCGCAGGCGAGCCGAACGAGGTGATCAGCGATCCGCGCGTGATCGAAGCCTATCTTGGGAAGGAGGAGAGCGACCTTGCCCATGCTTGAGGTTTCCGGGCTCAAGACCGGCTACGAAGGCATCGAGGTGGTTCACGGCGTCGACCTTAAGGTCGACGAGGGCGAGAGCGTGTGCGTGCTCGGCGCCAACGGCGCCGGCAAGTCGACGACGTTGCGCGCCATCATGCGGCAGCTTCCCTATTGGCACGGCAACGTCCGTTTTCTCGGTCACGATCTGAGCCACGCCCGACCATCGGTTCCAGCGCATCTCGGGTTGGGTTACGTTCCCGAAGGGCGCGGCATGCTGGCATTGCTCACGGTGCGCGAGAACCTGGAAATCGGCGCCTATCCGTCACATGCACGCGGGACATTTTCTGCAAATCTCGATCGCGTCCTCGGTCTTTTTCCGGCGTTGCGGCCGCGGCTGAGCGACGTTGCGGCCAATCTCTCCGGCGGTCAGCAGCAGATGCTGGCGATCGGTCGCGCCTTGATGAATTCGCCGCGGCTGCTCATGCTCGACGAGCCTTCGCTCGGACTCGGCCCGCAAATCGTCAGCCAGGTCTATGCCGCGCTGCTCGAACTGAAAAAGGCCGGGCAGGCGATCCTGCTGGTCGAGCAGGCCGTCGGCAAGGCACTGGCGCTCAGCGACCGCGCCTACGTGCTCGATCGCGGCCGCGTCGTGCTCACCGGGCCCAGCGATCTGGTAAAGAACGACAAGCTCTTGCGCGACGCCTATCTCGGACTTTGACACCGTAGCGAAACTGATCGGGAGATCGCCAGATGAGTGCTGCGCCCGTCAACCTAAGCCTTGCCGGCATGCGCGCCCTGGTGACGGCCGGCGCCTCCGGCATCGGCCTCGCCATCGCCGAACCGCTGATCGCCGGCGGAGCTCGCGTTCATATCTGCGACGTCTCCGGCGATTTTCTCGCCGAGTTCCGTAAGAGCCACGCCGAGGCCGGCGCCAGCCGCGCCGACGTCGCCAGCGAGGCCGATGTCGAGCGGCTGTTCATCGAGGTCGAGAAAAATCTCGGCGGCCTCGATGTGCTCGTCAACAATGCCGGCATCGCCGGTCCGACCGGCGGGATCGACGAGATCGCGCCCGCCGACTGGCGGCGCACGATCGACATCTGTCTCACCGGCCAGTTTCTCTGCGCGCATTTTGCCGTGCCGATGCTCAAAGCCGCCGGCGGCGGTGCGATCGTCAACATGTCTTCGGCCGCTGGTCGTTTCGGCTATGCGTTTCGCACGCCCTATTCCGCCGCCAAATGGGGTGTCATCGGCCTGACCCAGAGCCTCGCCAAGGAGCTCGGGCCGGCAAACATCAGGGTCAATGCCATTCTGCCAGGGATCGTCGCCGGCCCGCGGATGGAGAACGTCATTGCGGCGCGTGCCGGAAAGCTCGGCGTCAGCTACGCCGAGATGGAAAAGACCTATCTCGACCGCGTGTCGCTACGCCGCATGGTCACCGCGCAGGACGTCGCCGCGACCGTGGTCTTTCTTGTTTCCGGCGCGGGACGGAACATTTCCGGACAGTCGATCGGAGTCTGCGGCAATGTCGAAACGCTGTGAGAGAGCGGGCGCATGAGCAAAGTCGCCATCGTCGGTACAGGATTCATCGGCCGTGCCTGGGCCATCAGCTTCGCGCGGGCGGGCCATGACGTAGCGCTCTGGGACGCGGCGGCGGCCGCGCCCGCCGACGCGCTCGCCTACATCGATACGATCCTGCCCGATCTTGCGGAGTACGATCTCCTCGGCGGCGCCGCGCCGGGTCAAGTCCGCGCCCGCATGCGCATCGCGACAACGCTCGAGCAAGCGCTCGGCGGGGCCGCTCACGTCCAGGAGAACACGCCCGAAGACGTCGAGGTCAAGCGACGGATTTTTGCGCGCCTCGATGCCGCGGCGATGCCGCAAGCCATCCTGGCCAGCTCGACCTCGGCGATCCTGCCTTCGCAATTCACCGAGGCGCTGGCCGGCAGCGCGCGCTGCCTGGTGGTCCATCCGCTCAATCCGCCCTACGTCATCCCGGCGGCTGAAGTGGTGCCGGCGCCGTGGACGTCCGCGGAAACGGTCCGGCGCACCGCCGATTTTTTGAAAACCGCCGGCCACGCGCCCATCGTCATGAAGCGCGAGCTCGACGGCTTCGTCATGCATGCAGGGGGCGCTTCTGCAGGAGGCTTTCCGCGTGGTAGCGGACGGCCACGCCAGCGTCGAGGACGTCGACATCGGCATTCGCGAAGGCCTGGCGCTGCGCTGGAGCTTCATGGGACCGTTCGAGACCATCGATCTGAACGCGCCGGGCGGCGTGCGCGATTATGTCGAGCGCTATGAGCCTCTCTACAAGGACCTGTTCGCCGCCATGCAGCGTCGGGTCGACTGGGGCGGTCCGGTGATCGACACGGTCGAGGCCGAGCGGCGGGAAAAACTCGGCGCCGGCCGTTTGCGCGACCGCCAGGTCTGGCGCGATCGTCGCCTGATGGCGCTGGCCGCGCACAAGCGCAGCGCGGCGCGGGAGATCGGCTCGTAGGCACCGCCGCGCTCAGGGTCCGGTGATCTGGTAGCCGATGTACCGGGAGAACAGGTTGGTCGCGGACGCATTCTGCAGGCCGGCACCCGCGGACGCGAGCAGGTGGTTGTGTTCGTCGAAATCATAGATGGCGCCGATGTTGAAGCCGGTGGTGGCCGCGCCGCTGTCAATGCCGCCGAATACGACGGTCGCCGTCTGGTGGAAAATTTCACCGCCGATGGCGAGTTGCTTGGTCACCTGCCGTTGCAGCAGCCAGCCAAAAAACCAGTAATCACGATTGAGTCGTATCCTCATTCGCTCGCCGGCCACGAGCGGCGTGGTATTTTCGCCGGCCTTGACGCGGCGGCGCGGCGGGGACATTCACGCGGGTGATGACATTGGATTTAGGCCGCGACATTGAAACTATGCCGGAGGCCGCTGCCCTTGGACCGCCGATGAACGCGCTGTTGCCGGCCATTCCGGTCGTCGATATCCGCGAAGGCGGTCCGCCGCGGCACGCCCGGCACAGCGCGATGCGGGCCCGCGCGTTGCGCGACGCCTGTCTCGGCTTTTTCCCGCCCGCGATGTTGCCGCTGGTGCCGGTGCTCGATCGGCTGTCGCGCCGCTCGCTTGCGCGTTCGCGCTCGCCTTACCTGGCGGAGATCGCGCAGATCGCGGCGGCGCTCGATGTCTCGGGCGTCTGGTTGCTCAACGCCTCGTATCACTGGGGCTGCACGGCGCGCGCCAGTGAGCACGATGGCGTACCTTGGCTCATCCGCACTCTGGATTGGCCCTTCATCGGCCTCGGTCGCCACACCGAGCTGGCGCACATGCGCGGCGCTTGCGGCGATTTCATCAGCGGTCACCTGGCCCGGCTATGTCGGCGTGCTCACGGCGATGGCGCCGCAGCGCTTCGCGGCCGCTCTCAACCAGGCACCGATGCGGCGGCGGACCCGGCATCGCTGGCTTCGCCCCTACGACTTCGGGGCGAATGCCTTGAACGCGCGGTCGCGCGCCGACCGCATTCCGCCGGATCAGCTTTTGCGCCGGGCGTTCGAGCTCTGCGAGGATTTTGCCGCGGCGCGGCGGCTGTTGGAATCAACGCCGGTCGCGCGTCCGGCGATCTACACATTGGTCGGCTGCGCCGCGCACGATCGCTGCGTGATCGAGCGCACCGAAACCGGTTGCGTCACCCGCGAGGAAAATACCTGCGCCGCCAACGATTGGGTGCCGAGCCGGCCGGGCTGGGAGGGGCGCATCGGCACGCGGCGATTCCTGGTGAGCTCGTTCGCCGACGCGGCAGGCTACAGTCGCGCGCGGCGCGACGCGCTGGCCGAGTGGAGCGGTGCGGCGAAGAATTTCGACTGGCTGCGGCCGCCCGTGCTCAATCCCTATACGCGGCTTGCGGTCACCATGAGCCCGGCCAATGGAATTTTGCGCGCCATCGGTTACGACATTGCCGGTGCCGACTTGCCCGAGCCGGTGACCCAGGCCTGCGAACTCGAAATGCTGCCGCGGGCCGCATAAAGTCCTCCACCGGCATTACACCAAAACGAGATATTGCAAATGCCCATGATCACCAGCGCGGACGGCACCCGGCTTTATTACGAAGAGGCGGGCGCAGGCACGCCCGTCGTGTTCGTCCACGAGTTCGCCGGCGATTACCGGACCTGGGAACCGCAGATGCGCGCCTTCGCGCGCTCGCATCGCTGCGTCACCTTTTCCGCGCGCGGCTATCCGCCTTCGGACGTGCCGAGCGATCCGGCGCGCTACGGTCAGGACATCGCCCGCGCCGACGTCATCGCCGTCATGGATGTACTCGGCATCGAGCGCGCGCACGTGGTCGGCCATTCCATGGGCGCCTATACGGCGCTGCATGTCGGCATCAAACATCCGCGGCGCTGCATCTCGGTGACGGCAGCCGGCTGCGGCTGGGGCTCGGTGGCCGATCCCGCGGCGCGCGAGGCGATGCGCCAAGTCGCGGCGGACACCGCCAAGATGTTCACCGAGAAAGACATCGCCGCGGCGGCGGCGCTCTATGCCGACGGCCCGACGCGGCAGGCGCACAAGCACAAGGACCCGCGCGGCTATGCGGAATTCGCCCGCATGCTCGCCGAGCATTCGGCGCTCGGCCACGCGCTGACCATGTCGATGCTGCAGGCCAGGCGGCCGACGCTGTGGGACATGGAAGCGGAGTTGCAGCGGTTTTCGGTGCCGCTTCTGGTCATCGTCGGCGATGAGGATGACAGTTGTCTCGAGGGGAGCGTTTTTATCAAGCGAACGGTGCCGACGGCGGGACTGCTCGTCATTCCGCGCTCGGGCCACACCATCACCAGCGAGGAGCCGACCGCCTTCAACGCCGCGGTCGCCGAATTTTTTGCCGCCGCCGAGGCCGGCCGCTGGCTCGCCCACAAACCGCCGCGCTGAAGCGGCGGCGCTCTAGATTCCTTGGTGAAGCATAATCTTTTCGGAAAACCGGCTTCCACTTTTCCGGATCTTGGGTAGTGCCTCAGTTTGAATTTTTCGGCTTACTGCGGCTGGCTCTGGCACTTTTCACCGAGTTGACTGCTTGCTCAAATTCCATTGAATCGATTTGGGGATCGTTCAAGAGACCGAAAGCCAGTTCAGCGTTGGTGCGCTCAACGGAGCATACGCCCATAACCTGGCGAGCAAGTTCGGAGATTGTGCGGCTGCCATCGTCATATTGATTGGCAGCCTTCCATTCGCAATCTGTAACACGCGATTGAACAGAAAGGGCTTCATCCGCCGTCAGGACATGAGGCGCGGGGGTGCGCGTAGGCAAAGAACAAGCTGCGACAAGACAGCCAAAGCCAAGCGTTAGTATGCCGCAAACCGCACCGATGCATTCGCCGGGGCTGCAGCGGCCTTGGGCAGTCTCAGCCACGGAGGGCATATTTTCGGTTTTGCAAATCACGCCTGCCGATGCCACTATCGTCTTCCGTCATCACCAAGGTTGCCGACTCGATGCCTCTATCTTCCATGGTCTGTTGGGCGGAGGCCACAAGTCGGGCAATTGCGGCTTCCTTGCCATCGGCTGTTGCGAATGAATAGGATTCGAGATTCAGATCAGGTCGATCTCTCTCCACTAAATTTCCGACGTATTGCCGCATACATTCCTCACGCATTAAGCCAAGCATAGCATGAGCTATGGAACGGGGGGAGGCACCGTGAAGAGGGCTAGAATTCAAACTGAGTCACTACCGGATCTTGCTCTAATTGATCAGCGCCTGCAGCGGCGCCGGGATGCGGCCGCCGCGCGATATCAGCCGGCTCGAAGACCGCGTGTTGACGGCAATGACGGGAGCGCGGCCGAGCAGGCCGCCAAAGTCGACCCAATCGCCGACGCGCTTACCGACCGCGGGGATCAGTCTGACGGCTGTTGTTTTCTTGTTGATCATGCCGATCGCGGCTTCGTCGGCGATGATCGCGGCGATCGTTTCCGCCGGCGTGTCGCCGGGAATGGCGATCATATCGAGGCCGACCGAACAGACCGCGGTCATGGCTTCGAGCTTGTCGATGGTGATGGCGCCGCGTTCCGCCGCTTCGATCATGCCGGCGTCTTCCGACAGCGGGATGAAGGCGCCGGACAGTCCGCCGACATAGCTTGACGCCATGGCGCCGCCCTTCTTCACGGCGTCATTGAGCAGCGCCAGCGCCGCCGTCGAGCCGTGCGTGCCGACGCTATCCAAGCCGATCTCCTCCAGTATCCG
The DNA here is from genome assembly GCA_050010955.1 of Xanthobacteraceae bacterium. Classification (GTDB taxonomy): domain Bacteria; phylum Pseudomonadota; class Alphaproteobacteria; order Rhizobiales; family Xanthobacteraceae; genus BOG-931. The sequence goes on from JBEKJZ010000066.1 coordinate 16,947, forward strand.
CGCGACGCTGTCGCCTTCGGCCGGGGTCGGCGCCAGCGACAGATCGACGATGCCGAACGGCAGTCCTAAGCGGGCCGCGGCGGTTCGCCCGACCAGTTCGCCGGCGCGGGTGATCTTGAACGCCGTGCGGCGAATGATGGAAGTGAGCGTGCCAAAATCGACGTCGCCAGCCGCCTTGATGGCGCGGAGCACCACGCCCGGGCCGCTCACGCCGACATTGACGGTGCACTCGGGTTCGCTGGCGCCATGAAACGCGCCGGCCATGAACGGATTATCCTCGACCGCATTGCAGAACACGACCAATTTGGCGCAGCCGATCGAGTTCGCGTCAGCGGTCAATGCGGCGGTTTGTTTGACGATGCCGCCCATGGCGGCGATCGCGTCCATGTTCAAGCCGGCGCGCGTCGAGCCGACATTGACCGAAGCGCAGACGCGTTGCGTCGCCGCCAGCGCCTCGGGGAGGGCGGCAAACAGATTGGCGTCGATTTGCGTCATGCCCTTCTCAACCTGAGCGGAGAAGCCGCCGATGAAATCGACGTTCACCGCGCGCGCCGCGCGGTCGAGCGTTTCGGCGATCCGCAATAATTCCAGCGGGCCGGAGCGGCCGGCGATCAGCGCTACCGGCGTCACCGCGATGCGGTTGTTGATGATGGGGAGCCCGAATTCCTCGGAGATGTCCGCGCTGACGCGCCGCAGGTCGCGCGCAACTCTTTCGACCTTGTCATAGACGTTGCCGCACAGGCCCTCGCAACTGTCGCTGACGCAATCCAACAGGCTGATGCCGACGGTAATGGTGCGGATGTCGAGCTGCTCGGTCCGCACCATGTCGATGGTTTCGAGTATTTCCTCGCCGGAGAAGTTGAGATGGCGCATCTTCGGTCCTCTACGGCGGCGCTAGATCCGGTGCATCGCCTTGAAAATCTCCTCGCGCTGAATCTCGACCCGAACCGACAGTTCGGCGCCCTTGCGCGCCAGCCGTTCGCTCAGCTCGTGAAAGGATACGGCGGCGCCGGCGAGGTCGACCATCATGATCATGGTGAAGAATTCACGGATCACCGATTGGCTGATGTCGAGGATATTGACATTGGCGTCGGCCAGCACGTTGGCAATCCCGGCGATGATGCCGACGCGATCGGATCCGATGATGGTCAGGATGGCGCGGCCCGCTTGCGGGCCGCTGCGCTGCGGCGCTTGGTTCGGCATCTCGAGTGCTCTGTGGTCGACGCGTTCGCAGCCTCGACCGGCGGTGTCTTCAGTCGAGCACGAGCGCGAGTGGCGCGCAGGTCTTACGGGAAGTCGCCTGCGTCATGCAAGCCGGGGCGGCCGTCCTACCCGGCGTGACGCTTGAGGAAGCTCAACGTCTTGTCGTTGAACTCGGCCACGCTTTCGTAGATCGGGGCATGCGCGCAGGTCTCGAACACCGCGAGTTCGCTTCCCTTGATGCCGTTCTTCATCGCGTCGGCGAAGCGGGTCGAGGTGACGAGATCGTGGCGGCCGAAGGTGATCTGGGTCGGCGCCTTGATGCGCGCGAGTTGCGCCACCGCGTCGTGGGCAATGACCGCGCTCGACTGGCTGAAGAAGGCGTCGAACGGTTGCTGCGGCCGGCTGCGCACGAAGGCGGCAAGCTGGTCGATATAGTCGGGCTTGGCCGCATAGAGCTCCGGTGTGAAGCACCAGGGAAAGATGCCCTGGATGATCATTTCCTGCACGTTGCCCAAGGCCTTGGCGATGCTGCGCCAGCCTTCGACCACGACCTTGAGGAACGGGTCGCTCTTGGTCCAACCCGAATGCAGCGACAGCGATTTGACCCGCTGCGGATATTTGCCGGCGAGCCATAATCCGGTCGCGGCGCCGAGCGAGAGGCCGCTGACATGCGCGCGCTCGACGCCGATCGCCTGCATGAAGGCGGCGACGTCGTCGGCGAACAATTCCATCGAATAGGCGCCGGCCGGCTTGTCGGTCTCGCCGGCGCCGCGCGGGTCGACGGAAATGCAGGTGAATTGCTTGGCATAATCGGCGACCTGGAAGGCGTAGCAGGCATTGTCGGCGGCGAGATAAGGAATGAGCACGAGCGGCTCGCCGGCCCCTTGCTGCTCGTAATTCATCGTGATGCCGTTCGCCTTGACCTTCGGCATGTGAAGCTCCCCCCTGCTGATTGCCCGCCTTCTTCACAGCGGCGTAGCGCGAAGCCTATATTGAGTTGGCCCAGTCACGCAATGGAGCGAGATGAGCGACACGTCAGGTGCGGCTTCGGCTAAGGCAGTGTCGTTCGCAGCGCCGTTCCGCCACACGGCGTTCACCGTGATATGGACGGCGACTCTCGTCTCCAACGTCGGCGGCTGGATGTACGGTGCCGCCTCCGGCTGGCTGATGACCAGCCTCAATCCCGATCCGTTGATCGTGGCGCTGGTGCAGGCGGCAAGCACGTTTCCGATCTTTCTATTGGCGCTGCCCGCGGGCGCGCTCGCCGATATTTTCGACAAGCGCAAATATCTGATCGTGGTCGAATCGCTGTATACGGCCGTATCGGCGATCTATGCCGCGATGGTGTGGCTCGGCTTGGGTACGCCCGGCAACCTGCTGCTGTTCACATTGCTGATCAGCGCTGCCGGCGCACTGACGACGCCAGCTTGGCAAGCCGTGGTGCCGTTGCTCGTGTCCAAGGACGATTTGTCCGCCGGCATTGCCGCCAACAGCGTCGGTGTGAACATCTCGCGCGCCCTCGGTCCAGCGCTCGGCGGGGTGATGATTTCCGCGTTCGGCATCGTTGCGCCATTTTTAGCCAACTCCATCGCCGACCTCGGCATCATCGGGTCATTGCTGTGGTGGCGCGCGCCGCGAAGGCGAAGCTCGCTGCTGCCGGCGGAGCGGTTCGGTCGGGCCGTTACGGCCGGCTTGCGCTATGCCAGACACAACCCGCATCTGCGCGGGACGCTGATGCGGGCGATCGGGTTTTTTCTGTTCGCAAGCGCCTATTGGGCGCTTTTACCATTGGTCGCGCGCGAGCAGATTGCGGGCGGACCGGGGCTCTACGGCGTACTTCTTGGCGTCATCGGAGCCAGCGCCGTGGGCGGCGCATTTTTGCTGCCCCGGCTCAAATCAAAGCTCGGGCCGGACCGGCTGATGGCCGCGGGCGCACTCGGTCAGGCAGTGGCGATGGTGCTTTACGGCATCGCCCGCGAACCGGCGATTGCGCTCGCCGCCAGCCTTATCGCCGGCGCATCATGGATCGCGGCGCTGGCCACGCTCGGCGTGTCGGCGCAGGTGGCGCTGCCGGATTGGGTGCGCGGGCGCGGGCTTGCCTTGTACACGACGGTGTTCTTCGGCTGCCTGACGCTCGGCAGCGCGGTGTGGGGCGAGGTCGCCGTCTGGGTTGGACTGCCGAACGCGCATTTTCTCGCCGCGGCCGGCGCGGTCGCCGCTATCCCTCTGACCTGGCGGTGGAAACTGCAAACCGGCGCCGGTACCGATCTTTCGCCGTCCATGCACTGGCCGGCGCCGTTGACCGCGCAAACCATCGCTCAAGACCGCGGACCGGTGCTGGTCACGGTCGAATATCGCATCCGGCCGCAGAACCGCGCCGCCTTTCTCAAAGCGCTCGTCAAGCTCGAGCACGAGCGGCGGCGCGACGGCGCCTACGCCTGGGGCGTCTTCGAGGACGCCGCCGAAGAGGGTCGTATCCTCGAAACGTTCCTCGTCGAATCGTGGACGGAACATCTGCGCCAGCATGAGCGCGTCACCAATGCCGACCGTATCGTGCAGGAGGCCGTGCACCGATTTCATGTGCACGGCGATCCCAAGGTGACGCATTTCATCGCCGCCGAGCCCGAGTGATCGGCAAATTTGAGTCTGGCGACGGCCCCTTGTCGATCCTTACACCCGCCGCAGCGGCATCGACCAAGCCAGCCCTGCGCCGATGCCGGTAAAGACCGCGACGGTCAGGAAGGCGGCGCGGAACGCTTGGCCGATCTCGGCCTGCACGATCGCCTGCCGCGCCGGCGCGAGCGCGGCGATGGCGTCCGGCCCGCGGTCGATCATGGTGCCGAACAGGCTTGCCGTTTCCGGGTCGGAGGCCGCGAGAAGCGAAAACAACACCGCGGCGACTGCGGCGGTGCCGAAGGCGGCGCCGACCGAGCGGGAGAATTGCACCGTGGCGGCGCCGGTGCCGAGCATGCGCTGGCCGGCCACGACCTGCACGGTCACCTGCACAACGCCCATCACCGTGCCCATGAACAGCGCGGTGCCGCCGAGCACCCACGGCAGCACGAACAGGCTCAAACGCGGTATCCAGAAAGCGAGAAGCACCAAGCCTGCCGTTGCCGCCATATAGCCGCAGGACGGGAATATGGCGGTGCGTCCCGTTCGCGTCACCAATTGGCCGGTGATCAGCGAGCCGATGCCGATGCCGAACATCAGCGGCAACAGCAGCAGGCCGGTCTCGGCCGGCGAGGTACCGCGGGCTACGCGCAGATAGATCGGCAGGAACGTGATCAACGACACCAGCGCGGCGCCGTGGCAGGCGGCCAAGCCGTCGGCACGCCAGACCGTGGGCTCTCTGAACAGGGTGGGTGGAATGAGCGGCGAGGCGCTGTGCTTTTCCTGCCAGATCAGCGCCAACAGCGACACCGCCCCAAACGCCACCAGACCGAGGATTATCGGCAGCGTCCGTGCATCCATTCGCTGGACCTCTTCCAACGCCAAAATGACGGGGCTGACGAACATCGTGAACAGCACCAGTCCCGGCGCATCGAAGGTGGTCCGCCGCCGATCGCCCGGTTGGGTCTTAAGCCGCAACACCAGGAAGGCGGCGGCAAGGCCAAGCGGCACATTGACGAGGAAGATCGACCGCCAACCGAAGGCTTGCGTGAGATAGCCGCCGGCAACCGGTCCAAAGGTGCTGGAGCTGACCATGACGCCGGCGAGATAACCTTGATAACGGCCCCGCTCGCGCGGCGGAATGGTCTCGCCGACGAGCGCTTGCGACAAAGTCATGAGCCCGCCGCCGCCGAATCCTTGCAGCACCCGCGTCGCCGT
>JBEKJZ010000067.1:0-18397 GCA_050010955.1 Xanthobacteraceae bacterium
GCAGGATGATGCCCAAGCCGCCCGGGAACGGGCCGTATCCTCCCGCCCGCGGGCACCGCACTCGCTCCGCTTTCGGGAGTACCCTCGGCCGAAGGCGTCCTTCACTGAGCGAGATTCGCATCCTCTATAACCGAAACGGGGACCCGTGGTCAATGGAAATGTGACGCCGAAAAGTAGCCAAGGCCGAGCCTACCCAAAAATCGGCGGCTCCGGCCGGGCTGGCAGACGGCCGCCGGCGTGATTAGCTCACCGTGACGCGTTGCCGCCGGCACAGGATGGCAAGCGAACGGAGCGCGCTGATGTCGCCCCTGTCCCTGCTCCTCAATCTCCTCTGGATCGTCTTCGGCGGCCTGTGGATGGCCGTCGGCTGGCTGATCGCCGCCGCAATCATGGCGATCACCATCATCGGCCTGCCTTGGGCGCGGGCGGCGTTCAACATCGCCTCCTACACGCTGCTGCCGTTCGGCCGCAGGGCGGTCTCGCGCCGCGACTATCTCGGCGAGGAGGACTTCGGCACCGGGCCGCTCGGACTTCTCGGCAATCTCATCTGGCTCATCCTCGCCGGCTGGTGGCTGGCGCTCGGCCACCTCATCACCGCCATTCTGCTGGCGGTGACGATCATCGGCATTCCCTTCGCCTGGGCGCATCTGAAGCTCGCCGGGCTCGCGCTCTGGCCGATCGGCAAGATGATCGTCGAAGCCGACGATATGCCGCTGCGATATCCGCAGCGTTAACGCGAACTCATTAGTGCGCAGCAAAGACGAGGCCGCCATGCGCTGGCTCTACCTGACTGTCATCGTCGTGTTCGCGGCCGTCATCGTGATTTTCGTCGTACAGAATCTCGGGGTGGTCACCATGGCTTTCCTCGGTTTCAGCATCCGGGCGCCGCTCGCGATTTTGGCCGTCGTTGTCTACATCCTCGGCGCGGCAACCGGCGGGACGCTATACGCGCTGCTGCGTAAATCGGTCCAGGCATCCAGGACGAGCATGTAGGGCCCCCTTGGACCCCGAATTCATCCGCGAGCTGTTCGCGCCGTTTGGTGCGGTGACGATCAAGCGCATGTTCGGCGGCGCCGGCATCTGGTGCGACGGCCTGATGTTCGCCCTCGTGTTCGACGACGCGATCTTCCTCAAGGTGGACGAGACCAGCATCCCGGATTTCGCGCGCGAAGGCTCAAACAAAATCGAATTGAAGGGAAGCCACGAAATCAATATGATTTAGCATCTGGAATCCCGACTGATATCAGTAGGGGAAAATCCCGATCGACAATTTGGGGGGACGATCGTGAGGCAATTCGAATTGATCTGCATTGCGCTGGTCGCGGTCATGGCTGCGCCGCCGCTCACGGCACCCTCATTCGCCCAAGGCGGTCAGACTTGCGAATCTCTTGCCAGCTTGAAGATTGACAATGTCAACCTGCTTTCTTCAGCCACCGTGTCTGCCGCGGCAGATCTCCCGGCGCACTGCCGCGTGCTCGGATACGTCCGGCCGGCAATCAACTTTGAAATCCGCCTGCCCGTCCAGAATTGGAACGGCAAGTTCTACATGGCCGGCTGCGGCGGATTCTGCGGTACGCTCGACAGTTCGTCCCGCCCGCGGCGCGGATTTTTTGCGTTGCGCGACAGCGAGCGCGCGTCTGGCCCAGACCGCGAGCTCGTCGGGATCGTCGTACAGCCGCTCGGGCAGCCGCCAATACGAGAGCGAAGCGCGGCCGACGCGGCCTTTGCTTTTGGCGCGGGTATAGACGAACGGTTTTGAGCCTTCGCGCGCGAAATCCGGGATGCTGGTCTCGTCCACCTTGAGAAAGATCGCGCCGTCGAACACGAGTCCGAACATCAGGCCTTCGGACCAGATGCCGGCGCCGCCGAACAGGCGCTTCATCGTTACCGGACCGAACGGCGCGAACAATTCGCGGATGAATTCAGGGTCCAAGCGAATTTGTTTGACTCCCATGCGCCGCATCCCGCCGCCTCGGACCACCGAGGAGCACAACAATGCGTGCTTTCATCGTCGAAGACGCGACCGCGCAGGCGCTGGCGTATTTCTATTTCGAGGACGAGCCTCTACTCACAGCTATAGCTGGCAGCATCCTTGCGGTCGCCGGCTTCCTTGTAGCGTGCCTTACGTGGATGCGGGCAAACGGGTTGCGTCCATAGGATCTTGCCATCCCGGTCGGTCTTAGTGGCAATCAAACTGTCCGGAGGCACGCCGTCCTCGACCCATTTCTCGAGTGCTGTCAGAGGATCGAAGCCGGCCTCGGTGATGCCGGGCCCCGGCTGCGCGGGCAGGCCACAATGATCCATGCCGGGAATCATGAAGAGCCGGAAATACTCGGTGACATCGCCGCCCGCGCCCTTCTCCACGGCCGCGTAATAGTCGAGCGTGTTCTGTGGCGTGACGAGCGGGTCCGCCAGGCCATGATACATGAGGAGCTTGCCGCCCCGGGCTTTGAACCGTGAAAGGTCGGGGTTCATAGCGTTGTAGATTCCGGCCATGAAAGCCAGCCGCGGCGGGTCCTTGTCGAAGTCGAAATCCGTGACCCGATAGCGCTCGCCAGGATCGTCCTGGAAGGCCATGTAGCGCAGGAAGTCCTGAGCGAAGCCGTAGATCAGCTTGCCGCCCGTGGGCTCGATGCCGGTCAGCCAAAGCGGCCAGTAGAATTCCGAGCCCATCGGCAGGCCACCGGGAAAAAGCTGTTCGCCCTTCGCGTTTTTCGGGCCTGCGTACCATTTATCGAGAACCTTGACCTCGGCCTCGCTCAGACAGTCGGCATTCTGGCCCGGCTTGCCGGGTTAGGCCAACGGGTCCGGCCCGAAAGTGGCCGGCCCGATGACAGGCTCCGCCGTAACCCGCCCCGTTGCGGAAAACAACAAGATTGCAGATTACGCTGCGCTCGCCCGCCCTACGGGCCGACTACGCGGCCATCTCGTATCTCCTCAGTACGGCAGCGGATAACAAATCGTGCCGTGGAGTGCAGGGATGGTGGTCGGGTCTTGTTGTTGGCAAGCGTGGAACAGCAGCGGTTGCGGAGTGTGGCGATCCTGACCTGCGCTTTTGCCGTCAAGCAGCGCGCTCTGCGCCGGGGCGGCAGCGACCGTGTGGCGCGTGACCTGGTTATGGACGGCTGGCGCCAGCGCGAACGCAGCACCGGCAATCGTGAAGGCGCCGAGTACAAGCCCGATCGGTAGAGATTTCCTCATGATATCAAGTCCTTCCCGGTTATGCCCCGCGTTCAGGACGCCTGGATATGGCGGTTGCCGGGTCATTGTGCAATGCGAGAAGCGTTGTGCTGCATTGCAATAAAAAATTTAGTTTTGTCATACGCACGCCACGATGAAACCGGGCAACGGCGGCGGGCGAGGGATGCGGAAAGCCAAAAGTAGGGCGGGTTAGGCCAACGGGTCCGGCCCGAAGTCGGGGCAACCCCATCGCGCTCGTGCGATGGGGACCCTGGACCGGCCCGATGGCAAGCTTCGCCGTAACCCGCCGCATGGGGCAAGTTGAGAAGCAATGGCCGATTACGCTGTGCTAATCGGCCCTACGGGCTACGGGCCTCATTTAGCCGCCACGGCTTCGATCTCGATGAGAAAATCCGGACCGTAGAGCTTTGCGACCTCGATCAGCGTGATCGCCGGCGCCGCAGGCGGCGTGACCGTCGCGAAGAAGCGATTGCGGGCGGCCCGATAGGCCGCCAGGTGGCCCATATCACGCAGGAACACGGTGAGCTTGACGAGGTTGCTCGGGGTGCAGCCGATCGCCTGCAGCGCCATGCCGAGGTTTTGGAAAACCTGCTCGGCCTGCGCGGCAAAGTCGTTCTTTCCGACTAACGCGCCGGCGCTGTCGAGCGCGGTCTGGCCGGCAATGAAATAAAGGCGGCCGGCCTGTACCTCGACGATCTGCGAATAGCCCGGGGGACTGCCCAGCTCGGGCGGATTGATGCGCCGGATCGGTTCTGCCGTGTGGTCAGTCACGACGCAGCCTCCTATCGCTCGGGGACCGCGCAACTGTAACCCGCCTTGAGCGCAGCATGTAGCCCGCACCAGATGACGCGGCGCCGGCTGACGCCATGTCAGCGAAGATTTAGATCGCCGTGATTGCGGTGAGGTTTGCGTGGGCTTCGCTGCGCTCAGCCCACCCTACGCTTTCTACTCAGCTTTGCCGCCGTGGCGCTTGCACTCCGACCTGAAGTGCTTCCGCTCTTTGCCGTGCAGCCCCTTGGCATTGGCCTGATCGGAGCAGGATTTTGAGATGGCTTTCTTCTCGGCGCTCATCTTCGACGGCGCGGCGGCATCCTCCGCCCAGGCCGTTCCCGTCCCAATCGCGAGCGAAAACAATATTGCGGCAACGACAGACGATTTCATGATCATGTTTTCCTCTCACTTTCTGTCCGATAGGGTGAAGGCCGAAGCAACCTGCGGGATCACTGACTAACGTATATATCGCTTTGCTCGCCCGGGCTACGTTTGCTACGGGTTATTCCCCTTAAAGACTCATGCGATCCTTTGCGGCAGCGAGCCGTCCCTCCGCTTTGACGTGCTGTGCTGCCACGGCCAAACCGAATCGCGGCATGTTGGCATAGAGGCATTCGCTCTTGCCGGGCTCGATCAGATAAGTCTCGTGCCAGATGCCGACCGACCCATCCTTGCCAACGGCGCGGTTGAAAGCGGCCCAAGCGGGGAAATGTTGACCCGATCGGTCATGGGCGTAAGCGATGAGCTTGTCGAAACTTTCCCAATATTCCTGAACCATGATTATCCGGCCGGAGTGATAGGTGCGGTAGAATAACAACCCCGCCTCCGGTTTCTTCGAAAGCTCCGCCAGCATGCGCGGCATTGCCGCCGCGACCGGAAACCATTTGTGCACCGCCAGTAGCTTGTTGAAGCGCATGCCGATCAGAAACAGCACGACCGGCTTGTCGACGCGCGCGGTATAACGATCGGCAAATATTTCGGTCATAGCGCGATCCCTCCGGCTTTGCGCGGTTGGGCGGCAGGGCGACCGCGGGATTTCGCCGCCGCTCAATCCGGGCTACGCTTGCTATTTGCGAAAGGCAGCCCGTCCAAATACCTCGACGTCAAACTTCATAGCTTTAAACATATCACTGTTCGCAAATCGATCGAGGTCGGATCGAATGGACTCATTTATCTTACGCTGTTGCGGTTCCGAGATTGCATTCATTACATCCCACACGCGCTTCGCACGATCTGCCAGAAATTCGCCAAACGGCGCCGGAAATACATATTCCCGGTGCCTTAGCGCGCCTCCCCGTAGTTTCACTTTGCTTCCGATCCATTGCTTGGGGTGATCCAACTGGACAAATCCCAAAACCGCAAATCGTCCAATCTTCGAATAAACGAACATGGCAGACGTATTGCGCCCAAAATTGATCTCAATAATACGCAACAAGTAGCGGTTGATGTTTGGTGGGAATTTGATCCCGGGGGCACCCCCAACCGGGCGGAACGGTATAAGGTGTTGTTCGAACTTCCCGGGGTGGGGTCGTTCCCCGCGTAGAAACTCCGCCCAACTCTGTTGGGCACTATCCGCGAGTCGCAACTGTTGTGGCGTGAGTGAGCTAAGGCCATTTTGTTGCCGCAGATATACCAGCGAACGCCACGATACCGATGTGCAAAATTTGAGCAGCCAATCGCCATAGCAGACGGTAGGCAGACCATTTTCGTTCGTCGGATGGAATATTGCGTTCGAAAATTTTGTCTCCCATCCATTGAATAATTCTTCGCATTCTGGGCAGAGCCAGTGCTCTTTTGCCCCGTCTTGAACTCTTTGATTGATCGCTATTGAATGACGTATATGGCCGCCGCTCTTTTTCTGCCGCCTGAAAATAAATGACGGCAAGACACTGGCCGTCCATCGAATCAATATCCTGGTTTTTCCTAAGATACCACTTATCTGCGGGAGGTGTTGATGCGTTTGCGACGCCTAATGCGCCCCGACATCAAACTTGCCCTAGCTAGTAGCTCGGCTACGAGTCTCACAAAAAACTCTGCGGGTCGACGTCGATGTCGAGCTCGATCGAGCCCTTCGCCTTCGGCGCGGCGGCGAGCCGGTCGCGCAAATAGGCCGCGAGGTCGAAGGCGCGCGACGCCTATTGACCGCCCGTTACGTTGACTTCGACGGCATGGCTCTTTGCCGGCGCTGCGTGCTCCCCTGGCCGTGAATACGCGAACACGATTCGGGCCGCGCCAGGGGCCCGCGCCTCTATCTGCCACCAATGCGAGCCGGCCGCGCCCATCTGGCCACCCTGGACCGCCTGATAGCCGACATCGATCACACGAACGATCGCGAGATTGGAGCTTTGCGTCGTGTCGAGTTGCCACTCGTATCCAGTCGACGGTTTTTCGCCGAGCGCGATCGTCTCGGACGCGCCGACTGACAGCGCGATGGTCTCGTTGCTCTGCGACACGGCCTGGGCGCCGGCCGGCATAACGCCGATCTGCGCGAACAGGAGCGCGGACAAGGCAAAAAACCGAAGAGTCACCGTCTCACCTCCCGTGCGGGTCCCGCTTCAAGGCCGCCGACAGGATAGTCACAAAAAGCTCTGCGGATCGATATCGATGTCGAGCTTGATCGAGCCCTTCGCCTTCGGCGCGGCGGCGAGCCAGTCGCGCAAATAGGCCGAGAGGTCGAAGACGCGCGGCGACTTGACCAACAAGCGCAGCCGATGGCGGCCGCGCACCAGAGCGAGCGGCGCCTCGGCGGGGCCGAGCACGCGCACGTCCTCGTGGAGCGGCGCCGCGCGCGCCAGCGCCCGCGCATAAGACGATGTGTCGTGCTTGTCGGGGCCGGAGACGACGAGGCTCGCCAGCCGGCCGAAGGGCGGGTAATGCGCGGCCTCGCGCGCGGCGATCTCGACGGAGTAGAACGCCTCGCGGTCCTGCGCGATCAGCGCGCGCATCACCGGATGCTCGGGCTGGTGCGTCTGCAATAGCCCGCGGCCGACGCCTTCGCCGCGGCCGGCGCGGCCGAACACCTGATGCAGCAGCTGGAAGGTGCGCTCGGCGGCGCGCGGGTCGCCGTTGTTCAGGCCGAGATCGGCGTCGACGACGCCGACCAGGTTGAGCATCGGGAAGTGATGGCCTTTGGCGACGAGCTGGGTGCCGATGACAATGTCGAAGCGGCCGGCGGCGACGTCGTCCAATTCGGCGCGCAGCCGGTCCATGGTGGCGACGAGATCGCTCGAGAGCACCAGCACGCGCGCCTGCGGAAACAACTCGCGCACTTCCTCTTCCAGCCGCTCGACGCCGGGCCCGACGGCGACGAAGGAATTCACCGCCTGGCACTTCGGGCATTCCGCCGGATGCGGCATGGCGAAGCCGCAATGGTGGCAAACCAATTGCTTGCGGAAGCGGTGATCGACCAGCCAGGCGTCGCAGTTCGGGCAGGAGAAGCGGAAGCCGCAGGCGCGGCACAGCGTCAGCGGCGCGTAGCCGCGGCGGTTGAGGAAGAACAGCGCCTGCTCGCCGCGCTCGAGCGCGGTTTTCACCGCGCCGCCGAGCGACGGCGCGATGAAGCGGCCGGGCGGCGGGCGTTCAAGACGCAGATCGATCGCCTCGACCGCCGGCATGCGCGCCCCGCCGAAGCGCTCGGGCAGCGTGAGCCGCCGGTAGCGGCCGCGCCGGGCGTTGACTTCGGTCTCCAGCGATGGCGTCGCCGAGGACAGCACCACCGGGATCTGCGCGATATGGCCGCGCACCACCGCCATATCGCGGGCGTGATAGCGCACGCCGTCCTCCTGCTTGTAGGCCGGATCGTGCTCCTCATCGACAACAACAAGTCCGAGATCGGCGTAGGGCAGGAACAAGGCGGAGCGCGCGCCGACGACGACCGACACGTCGCCGTCGGCGACCGCCCGCCAGGTGCGGGCGCGTTTGCGCGGCGACAGTTCCGAATGCCATTCCGCCGGGCGCACGCCGAAGCGGGCGGCGAAGCGGGCGAGGAATTGCGCGGTGAGCGCGATCTCCGGCATCAGGATCAGGCTCTGCCGGCCGCGGCGGATCGTGTCCGCCACCGTCTCGAAATAGACCTCGGTCTTGCCGGAGCCGGTGACGCCGTCGATGAGCGTGACCGCATAGCCGCCCTTGGCGACGGTCGCTTTCAGCTCGGCGGCGGCGGCGCTCTGGTCATGGGTGAAATCCGGCGGCGCAAAATCAGGATCAGGTTTTTCCGCGACCGGCTCTGGCGGCAGCACCACGGTTTCCAGCGTGCCTTCGTCGATCAGGCCGTCGATGACGCCGGCGGAGACGCCGGCCTCGCGCGCGGCTTCGCCTTTGGCGCGCACCATGCCGTCGGCGAGAAGTGAAAGCACGCGTTGCCGCGCCGCGGTCATGCGTTGCGGCGCGGCGCCGGCGAGATGCACGCCGACGCGCTCGCGTTCGGCGCCGAGGTGCTCACCCATGCGCAGGCACATGCGCAAAACCATGCCGCGCGACGCCAACGTGTAGTTCGCCACCCAGTCGACGAAGCTGCGCAGCTCGGGCTTGAGCGGCGGGACGTCGAGCTTCTCCTCGACGTCCTTGAGCCGGTTGTCGAGCCGCGGATTGGGCTTCGGGTTCTCCGCCCAGACCACGGCGGTCGCCTCGCGGGCGCCGAGCGGCACGGAGACGATGTCGCCGGGCTCGAGCGCAAGTGCATCGGGCACCCGGTACGAATAGGCCCGGTCGAGCGCGACCGGGACGAGGACATCGACGACGCGTCTGGCCATGCTAGGATTTTCGACCGATTCCGAGCGGTTTAGGAAGGGGAAAGGGGCGCGACGCTAAGCTCGGAGCCATGGCATACAATGCCGATTCTATGAGGATTCGGCCTGAATGACTTCGGACCTCCCCCGCTCTGTCGCCCCGAAAGTCGCGGCCGAGGTCGAAGGCTGGCTGCGCCACCTCGGCGACGAACGCCGCATGTCGCCGAAAACGGTCGAGGCCTACCGGCGCGATGTTCTGCAATTCCTCGGCTTTTTAGCCGGGCATTTGGGCGGCGCGCCGTCGCTCAAGGAGCTGGCGGCGCTGGCGCCGGCCGACGTGCGCGCGTTCCTTGCCGCGCGCCGCGCCCGGGGGATTGGCAGCCGCTCGCTGATGCGGACGCTCGCCGGCGTGCGCGGCTTTGCCCGCTTTCTCGAACGCAACGGCAAGGGCAAGGTCGGCGCGCTCGCCGCGGTGCGGGCGCCGAAAATCGCCAAGACGCTGCCGCGGCCGCTGAGCATTGCCGCCGCCAGGGGCGTGACCGACCCCGGCCTTTCCGCAGGCGACGAACGCGAACCCTGGCTTGCCGCGCGCGATGCCGCCGTGCTCGCCTTGCTCTACGGCGGCGGCTTGCGCATTTCCGAAGCGCTGGGCTTGAAGCGCACCGATTTCGGCTCCCGCGATACCGTCACCGTGACCGGCAAAGGCCGCAAGGAGCGCATGGTGCCGGTGCTGCCGCAGGTCGCCAAACTCATCGCCGATTACGTCGCGCTCTGTCCCTACAATCTGCCGCAGGACGGTCCGCTGTTCGTCGGCGCCAAAGGCGGACCGCTGTCCGCCCGCGTCGTCCAGCTTTCGATGGCGCGGCTGCGCGGCGCGCTCGGGCTTGCCGAAACGGCAACGCCGCATGCCTTGCGGCACTCCTTCGCCACGCACCTCTTGGCGCGGGGCGGCGATCTGCGCTCGATCCAGGAGCTGCTCGGCCACGCCTCGCTGGCGACGACGCAGATCTACACCGAGGTCGACGCCGAGCGGCTGATCGAGGCCTACCGCAGCGCCCACCCGCGCGCTTGATTCAACTTCATGCTATGCGTCATTCCGGAATGACGAGCAGAGGGGCGAAGAACCATGCCGGAAGCACACGAACAGCTGGAACACGCCGAGGAGGCCGAACACGCCGTGCACTCGAACAGAAGGATCGCGCTCTTGATCGCGGTGCTCGCGCTGTTTCTGTCGTTTTCGGAGACGCTGGGCAAGAGCGCGCAAACCGAAGCCATCGACGCCAACGTCAAATCGGCCGACACCTGGGCGTTTTTCCAGGCCAAGGACACCCGCAGAACGGTCGTCAACGCGACCGCCGAGGAGACGACCCTGCTTGGAGCAAGCCTGACCGATCCTGCCGCCAAAACCGCCGTCGAAAAACAGGTCGAGGTTTGGCGCGCGACCGCCGCGCGCTACGAGTCCGATCCGAAAACGGGGGAGGGCCGTAAAGAACTCGCGATTCGCGCCAAGGCCCAGGAGGAGGATCGCGACCTCGCCATGGCCAAATATCATCACTACGAAGTGGCTTCGGCGGCCTTTCAGATCGGCATCGTGCTCGCCTCGGCGGCGGTGATCACCGAGATGATCGCGCTCGCCTGGTTCTCCGGCGTGCTCGGCGTCGCCGGACTTGCAGTGCTCGCGCTCGGGCTGTTCGCGCCGCACATCGTGCCTCTGCCGTAGCAGCGGCGATGGCGAAAAAAGGCGGAAAGTTAGAACAACAAGCGGCGCGCAGCGTGCGGCTTGCCGCGGCGTTGCGGGAAAACTTAAAGCGCCGCAAGGCGCAAGCCCGCGGCCGCGCCCAGAGTGGGCCTGAGGACGCGGCCAACCCCACCGGAAACAGCCAGCCGGAGCCGAACGCTCCCGACTTTCGCCGTAATCGGGGCAGCGATTAGGACCTAGAGCATGATCCGGAAAAAGCCTGCCCTCGGACTTGATCCGAGGGTGGAAACCGGTTTTCCGACAAGATCATGCTCCACCTAGGAATCTAGAGCGCCAATCGATTCACTCTGAAGCGATTGTGCTCTAGTGGGATCGGGCGCGGGAATCAGCATGGATCGCATTCGTATCGTCGGCGGCCGGCCGCTCACCGGCACGATCCCGATCTCGGGGGCGAAGAACGCCACGCTTCCCCTGATGATCGCCAGTCTCTTGACCGATCAGACGCTCGTTCTCGACAACGTGCCGAGACTGGCCGACGTCGTCCAGTTGCAGCGCATCCTCGGCAATCACGGCGTCGACGTCATGGTCAGCGGCAAGCGCCCCGGCGAGACCGCCGATCACGGCCAGACGCTGCAGATTTCCGCCGCGCACATCGTCGATACCACCGCGCCCTACGAGCTGGTGTCGAAGATGCGGGCGAGTTTCTGGGTGATCGCGCCGCTGGTGGCGCGGATGGGCCAGGCGCGGGTGTCGATGCCCGGCGGCTGCGCCATCGGCACTCGGCCGGTCGATCTGCTGATCATGGCCATCAAACGGCTCGGCGCCAAGATCGAGATCGACGGCGGCTACGTGGTGGCGCAGGCGCCGCACGGCCTGCGCGGCGCCGAGATCGTCTTTCCCAAGGTCACGGTCGGCGGCACCCACACCGCGATGATGGCGGCTTCGCTGGCGCAAGGCATGACCGTGATCGAGAATGCCGCGCGCGAGCCGGAGATTGTCGATGTCGCCGACTGCCTCAACAAGATGGGCGCGCGCATTTCCGGCGCCGGCACGGAGCGCATCGTCATCGACGGCGTCGCCAAGCTCACTGGCACGCGCCACGCCGTGCTGCCCGACCGCATCGAGACCGGCACCTACGCCATGGCAGTCGCCATGGCCGGCGGCGATATTTTCCTGCAGAACGCGCGCCCGGAGCTGCTGCAGGCCGCGCTCGACGTGCTGCAGCAATCGGGCGTGACGGTCTCCTCCACCAATCAAGGCATCCGCGTCGCGCGCAACGGCGCCGACCTTAAGCCGACCGAGGTGACGACGGCGCCGTTTCCCGCTTTCCCGACCGATCTGCAGGCTCAGCTCATGGCGCTGATGACGCGGGCGCGCGGCACTTCGCACATCGTCGAGACCATTTTCGAGAACCGCTTCATGCACGTGCAGGAACTGGCCCGGCTCGGCGCGCGCATTCATCTCGACGGCGAGCGGGCGACGATCGAAGGCGTCGAGCGGCTCAAGGGCGCGCCGGTGATGGCGACCGACCTGCGCGCCTCGGTTTCACTGGTTATCGCGGCGCTCGCCGCCGAGGGCGAGACCATCGTCAACCGCGTCTATCACCTTGACCGCGGCTTTGAGCGGCTGGAGGACAAGCTGGCGCGCTGCGGCGCCTCGATCGAGCGGCTGGCGGGATAGTTTGCGCCAACGAACGGCATGGGGATTAGTCGCGCCTGTGCGTTGGATGGAACGGCCCCGCCGACCTGCGGAGCACTGTGCCAATGAGCGGGGCCGTTCGTCGCAGTCCGTGTGTTCACCTTCGCGGCATGCACGTTAGGTCCCGAGTGTTGCCGGCCGGCTAACGGCGAAGTCCGTAGAAATACGGATCGGCATGCCAGCGAGCCGCAGGGGCTGCGCCGGGGGTTTCCGAGCCGTGACCGCCGTCAGCGCGCCAATAGGCTTAAGCTCGGCCAAGCGAACTTCTTTGCGATGGCGCCGATGAGATTCGAGTAATCGTCGGTCCACACGCGTTGCGCGGCATCGGGCGCGGCGAGTTTCCAGTTCTTGTTTAAGGCGAGTTCGCCAAGGTCCTCGGCCTTGCTTGCCGAGATCGCGACATCGGAAGAGTAAATGTATTCGTCGTCGTTGTCGTCCTCGTTGCTGTCGTCGTAGACCCAGGTCTTCATGCCGTTGGCGCCGGCGATGCCGACGGCGACGTCATCGAGAGCAAGATACATGTTGGAGATGTGGCAGGGTCACGATGCCGTCCGGCTTAAGCTTCGACTTGTAGACCGCCGTCGCCTCGCGCGTGGCGAGATGAATGGGGATGGCGTCCGAGGAATAGGCGTCGATGATGATGAGGTCATAGTGGTGGTCCGGCTCGCGCGCGAGGGTCAGTCTCGCGTCGCCGAGAACGATCGGCACGTCGGGTGCGCAGGCACGCACGAAACCAAAGCGCGGATGGTCGCGGGCGATGTCGACGATAGCCGGGTCGATCTCGAAGAACCGCCATTCTTCGCCGGGCTCGAAATAGCAGGCGAGGCTGCCGGAGCCGAGCCCGATCACCGCCACCCGCATCGCTTCCTTGCGGCTGCGGACCGCGCGGATGATCTCGGCCATCGGCGATTTGGCGTGATAATAGGTGAGCGGCTGGGGACGGCCGGGCAGCGCTTTGCCTTCGGCGTCGGTGAGCTTCTGCGCGCCATGCACCGTCGTACCGTTCATCAGCACGCGATAGACCCCGTCCGGCGTGTCGTAGATCTTATGCACACCGAAGAAGCTGCGCACGGTCTGCATTCGCGCCTCGTCCGCGGGATAAAGCCGGATCATGGCGACCGCGATCGTAATGGCAAACGCGGCCCGGAACGGGCGTCGTATCAGCACAATGGACGCGAGCGCCACCGCGATGATGGCGGTGAGCACCGCATTGCTTGTGTCCGCCCGTGGCAGCCAGCCGAAGACAAGGCCCGGTATGAGCAGCGCCAGTCCGAGCGCGACCGCAACCGCCCAAAACAGGCGATCGCGCCGCTGCCAGCCGACCTTGGCGATCGGCCGGCAGAGCGCGGCGAGCACCAGCAGGATCGGGTACTCGGCGACCCATGAGAACGCAAAGGGTGCGATCAAGCCGGCGAACAGGCCGCCCACCATGCCGCCTGCCGACAGCGCCAGGTAGAATGTGGTGAGATGCTCGGCCGCCGGCCGCTGCCGCGCCAGTTCCCCATGGCTGGCCATGGCGATCACGAAAAAGGCGAGCAGATGCGCGGCAAGGTTGAGCAGTAGCAGGCTGCTGTCGCTGTCTGCCAGCAGCGCGATGATTCCGACGATGGCGAAGGGCTGCGCCGCCAGCATCCAGCGATGCGGCAAGAGCGGACGCGATTGGAACACCAGCACCCAGGTCAAAAGGTAGAGCCACAGCGGCATGACCCAAAGAAGCGGCGCGGCCGCGATGTCGGTGGACATGTAGGCGGTCACCGCGACCAGGAGCCCGGAAGGGACCGCCGCGAGGAACGCCCAGCGGCCGAGCGCCGCCCACGTCGGGGGCGGCGAGGCCGGCGCGTCGGCGCGTTCGGCCATCTCCGCGCGCGCCGGAGAGCGCAGCAACAGCCAACCACACGCCGCGATCAGCGCAAACAGCAGCCAATAGCCGGCGCCCCACAAGACAATGTGCTGGCGCAGCGACAGCGTCGGTTCCAGGATGAACGGATAGGAAAGCAACGCGAGGAAGCTGCCGACATTCGAGGCGGCGTAGAGAAAGTAGGGGTCCTTGCCGTCGGGGTGTCCGGTGCGCGCGAACCAGGCCTGCAGCAGCGGATTGTTGGCGGCGAGCGCGAAGAACGGCAGCCCGATCGAAGTCGCGAACACGCCGATAAGCCAGAGCGCCGTCCAGCGGCCCGGCGGGTCGCCCCAGCCGCCGGCGATTGACAAGGGCATTGTCAGTCCTGCTGTGATCAGCAGCCCGATATGGACGGCGACCGCGATTAGCTGCCGCGCCGCCCGCATCAGGATATGCGCATAGGCGTAACCGGCGAGCAGCATGGTCTGGAAGAACACCATGGCCACGGACCAGACCGACGGAGAGCCGCCGAGCCGCGGCAGCACCATGCGCGTGAACATCGGCTGCACGGCGAACAGCAGCAGCGCGCTGGTGAATACCGCAGCGGTGAACACGGCCAGGACCAGGCTCCGACGCCCCCCGTGGACTAGGGTTTGTTGCGGCGCTGAATGGTTCAGATTCATGCCGATACTGGAGCCACGGGTATGGGGAAAGCGCCGCGAATTGGAGCACAGCGCCTGGCGGCGGGCAATACGCCTCGCCGCCGTCGGCCACACGCCTGCGCGATGAGCACAGTTGTTTGAGCGCCAAACCGATGCAGAACCATGACGTGATCGTCATCGGCGCCGGCCATAACGGCCTCACCTGTGCGTGCTATCTCGGCCGCGCCGGTTTGCGGGTCAAGCTCGTCGAGCGCCGGCCGGTGCCGGGCGGGACGACGGTGACGGAGGAATTCCATCCCGGTTTCCGTAATTCCGTCGCCGCCTATGCCGTCAGCCTGCTCAACCCGAAGGTCATCGCGGACCTCGCGCTGCACCAACACGGGCTGCGGATCGTGGAGCGCCGTGTGCAGAATTTCCTTCCTGCAGCGGACGGCCGCTATCTGCTCGCCGGCGATGGCCGCATGCCGCGCGAACTCGCCAAATTCAGCACCAGGGATGCCGAACGCTACGTTGCCTTCAGCCGTGAGATCGACGCCATCGCCGACGTGCTCCGCCGCCTGGTGCTGCGGCCGCCGCCAAACCTTGTCGAAGGATTGGGCAAGCGCGGTCTCGGCGAAGTACGCCGCGCGCTTGGCGTCGCTAGCGCGCTGCGCCGGCTTTCCATGGAGGAGATGCGCGCACTGCTCGACCTGTTTATCAAATCGGCCGCCGACCACCTTGACGGCTGGTTCGAAGGCGAACTGGTGAAGGCGCTGTTCGGTTTCGACGCCGTGGTCGGCAACTACGCGAGCCCCTACACCCCGGGCACCGCCTACGTCATGCTGCATCACGCCTTCGGCGAGGTGAACGGCAAGAAACGCGCCTGGGGCCACGCGCTCGGCGGCATGGGAGCCATCAGCATGGCGATGGCGAAGGCCGCCCGTGCTCATGGCGTTGAGATCGAGACCGCGGCACCCGTGCGCGAAATCGTCATCGCGCGCGACCGCGTTGCCGGCGTCGCGCTCGAGGACGGACGCATACTGCGCGCCGATGCGGTCGCGGCGAGCGTCAATCCGAAGCTGCTTTACACCCGGATGATGCCGGCGGATGCCCTGCCCGCGGCCTTCCGTGAACGCATGGCGCGATGGCGTTGCGGATCGGGCACGTTCCGCATGAACGTCGCGCTGTCGCGCCTGCCGCGATTTACGGCGCTGCCCGAGGCCGGAGACCACCTCACCTCGGGGATTATCCTGGCGCCGAGCCTCGGCTACATGGACCGCGCCTATCAGGACGCGCGCAATTTCGGCGTTAGCCGCGAGCCGATCATCGAGATGCTGATCCCTTCCACGCTCGACGACAGCCTGGCGCCGCCGGGCGCGCATGTGGCCAGCCTGTTCTGCCAGCACGTCGCGCCGCAATTGCCGGACGGCCAGTCATGGGACGACCGCCGCGACGCCGTCGCCGACCTGATGATCGCGACGATCGAGCGCTACGCGCCCGGCTTTTCCGCGAGCGTCGTCGGTCGCCAGATGCTGAGCCCGCTCGATCTCGAACGCGAGTTCGGCCTCATCGGCGGCGATATTTTCCACGGCGCGATGACGCTCGATCAATTGTTCTCGGCGCGCCCGATGCTCGGATACGCCGACTACCGCGGTCCCATTGCCGGGCTCTATCATTGCGGCGCCGGCGCCCATCCGGGCGGCGGCGTTACCGGTGCGCCGGGTCATAACGCCGCGCAGGTCATCTTGTCGGACCTGCGCCGCCGCCGCAAATTCCGCCCTTTCGCGCGCCAGGAGTGACCTTGCGCCCGGGCTGACGCGAAAAGCATGATTTAGGGCGATCCCGCTCGCGGATCGGGCCGTCGTCACATATCTTTGCGGAAAGCCGCAACGAAGGAGCCATCATGGACCCGATTTCATCGCTGGTCGACCGCGCCGGGCTCGACCGGCCGCGCCTCGCCAAGATCATTTCCCGCGGCCTCGAAGGCGCCGACGACGGCGAGCTTTACCTCGAATATCGCCAGGCCGAGATGCTGGTGTTCGATAACGGCCGGCTGAAGCAGGCGACCTACGACACCTCGCAAGGCTTCGGTTTGCGCGCCGTCAAGGACGAGGCGGTCGGCTATGCGCATGCCTCCGACATCTCCCAAGCGGCGATCGCGCGGGCCGCCGACGCGGTGCGCGCGGTCAAGGGCGGCTATTCCGGCAACTATGCCGGCCCGCCGCCGCGCAGCAACGTCAAGCTCTATGGCGAGGAGAGCCCGCTCGGCAGCCCCGCCTTTGAAACCAAAGCACGGCTCCTCGAAACCATCGACGCCTATGCGCGGGCCAAAGATCCGCGCGTGCGCCAGGTCTCGGTGAGCCTCGGTGCCACCTGGCAAGCCGTGGAGGTCGTCCGCGCCGATGGCGAAACCTATCGCGACGTGCGCCCGCTGGTGCGCGTCAATGTCTCGGTCGTCGTCGGCGACGGCGACCGGCAGGAAACCGGCAGCTCCGGCTACGGCGGCCGCGAGGGCTATGCGCGCTTCGTCATCACCGACCGGTGGCAGCACGCGGTCGACGACGCCGTGCGTCAGGCGCTGATCAATCTCGAAGCCGTGCCAGCGCCTGCCGGCGCGATGGATGTCGTGCTCGGTCCCGGCTGGCCCGGCGTCATGCTGCACGAGGCGGTCGGCCACGGCCTCGAAGGCGACTTCAACCGCAAGAAGACTTCGGCCTTCGCCGGGCTGATGGGACAGCGCGTCGCGGCGAAGGGAGTCACCGTCGTCGACGACGGCACCATTGCGCTCCGTCGCGGCTCGCTCTCGATCGACGATGAAGGCACCTCGACCAACCGCACGGTGCTGATCGAGGACGGCATTCTCGTCGGCTACATGCAGGATCGCCAGAACGCGCGGCTGATGGGAATGAAGCCGACCGGCAACGGCCGCCGCGAGAGCTTTGCCCACGTGCCGATGCCGCGCATGACCAACACCTACATGCTCGCCGGCGACCGCGACCCCGGCGAAATCATCGCCGCGGTGAAGAACGGCATCTACGCCGTGCATTTCGGCGGCGGCCAGGTCGATATCACCAACGGCAAATACGTGTTCGAGTGCACCGAGGCTTATCGCATCGAGAACGGCAAGAAGGGCGCGCCGATCAAGGGCGCCATGCTCATCGGCAACGGGCCGACCGACCTCAACCGCATCTCGATGGTCGGCAACGATCTTAAGCTCGACGACGGCATCGGCACCTGCGGCAAGAACGGCCAGGGCGTTCCGGTCGGCGTCGGCCAGCCGACGCTGCGCATCGACGGCATCACCGTCGGCGGCACGGGATGAAGGCCCGCCTCAACCGCCGAAGCCACGGTCTATAAGCACGCTGATTGCAACACCGGCCAGCGCGGCGGCAACGCCGACCGAGACGGTTTCGATGACTGTTCTGATCGGGTCGCGTCGTGCAATCCGCGCTCGACCGACACCGAGAATGATGAGCAGGCCCGTGGTGACCACAGCCGAGACCAGCCTCGCTTGAGGTATTGGCAGGAAGACAAAGGGCAGGATCGGTACCGCCGCTGACAGGAAGTCTGCGACCAACATCCACAGCGCCTGCTCCCACGGGTTCTGCTGCACCCCCGAGGGGGCTTGCAGCGCGAACATCAACCCCTTGAGCGCCTCGGGGTTGCTTCTTACCGCGCCAGCGAGTGCTGCAGATAGCTGAGGTGTCATACCGAGTCCGGCTGATTGATTCGTAAGATTTCTGGGATTCACGGGCGGAATCGAAGCGGTTAGCGTGCGTCGTCATGATTCGTCAGAGGGGCACGATCATGACGACTATCAAGG
>JBEKJZ010000068.1:0-18083 GCA_050010955.1 Xanthobacteraceae bacterium
CCTTCGGCCAGCAGCGCCTTCATGCTGTCGATGCGCTTGCCGCCGACAAAGGCGATGCCGAGATCGAGAATGTAGTTGCATTCCTCGTCGATCACGCTTTCCGGCAGGCGGAATTTCGGAATTTGCGTCCGCATCATGCCGCCGGCCGCCGGGTCCTGGTCGAACACGACGCAGTCGTAACCCATCGGCGCGAGGTTGCGCGCCACCGTGAGCGAGGCGGGGCCGCCGCCGACCAGCGCGATGCGCTTGCCGTTCTTGGTGGCGGCCGGCTTGGGCAAGCGGGCGCGGATGTCGTCTTTGTAGTCGGCGGCGACGCGCTTTAGTCGGCAGATCGCGACGGGGTCCTTCTCGACCCGGCCGCGCCGGCAGGCGGGCTCGCACGGTCGGTCGCAGGTGCGTCCCAAAATGCCGGGAAACACGTTCGATTCCCAGTTGACCATGTAGGCATCGCTGTAGCGGCCCGCGGCGATCAACCGGATGTATTCAGGGACCGGCGTGTGCGCCGGACAGGCCCACTGACAATCCACCACCTTGTGGAAATAGTCCGGAACGGAAATGTCGGTAAGTTTCATCTAGTCCTCTTGCCCGCAGCGCCCGCCTTTTCCTCGGCGGTCATTGAAGCCGCTGCGCGGATCGGCACGCCCTCGGACCCGTGTTTCCTCGCCGAATCCGGCGCGGATACTAGTCGAGGGAGGTGCGGATTTCCACCGCTTGTACTTTTTATAACAAGGTATTACCGCTGACGGTCCTTAACAAAAGCGCGATTGCATGCGTCACCGGCGCGCGGTCGCCTCGCGCGCTGCGAGTTCGATGTAAATCATTGAATATGTTGGCTATTTTATGTCACTTCGCAGTTGCGGCAAGGCGCCGCGGCGGGACATGATGGAGACAGTGATGTTCTCGTCTATGGTCTAAGGTCTATGCGCGACACGTTCGAGAAATCTTCGCCGGAGAATGCTGTGGAGGCGGTGCGCCGCGCCTTGCAGCCGCTCCTGCGGCGCCGCTTCTACAGCCAAGCCGGCACAGCGCCGGCTGGCGAGGGCTTTGCCGTGCGGCTCGACGGCAAGCCGGTGCGCACGCCCGCGGCCCGCATCCTTGCCGCCCCGACGCTCGCCTTGGCCGAGGCGATCGCGGCGGAATGGGACGCGCAGCGCGACGTCATCGATTCGGCGAAAATGCCGCTGACGCGCTTGGCCAATGTCATCATCGACGGCGTCAGCGATCGGCCCGAACCGGTCGCCGCCGAGATCCGAAAATATCTCGCCACCGATCTTGTTTGCTATCGCGCGGCGGCACCGCAGGGACTGGTCGAACGCCAGGCGCGCCATTGGCATCCGATCGTGGCCTGGGCGTCCGACGCGCTCGACGCGCATTTCAGCTTGCGCGAGGGGGTCATTCACGTCGTCCAGCCCGAGGCCGCGCTCGCGGCCGCCGGCGCCGCCATCCCCGGGGATTCGTGGCTGCTCGGCGCCGTGCATACGGTGACCACGCTCACCGGCTCGGCGCTAATTGCGCTCGCGCTATCGCGCGGCCGGCTCACCGCCGAGGAGGCCTGGCAGGCCGCGCATGTCGATGAGGACTGGAACATGGCGCAATGGGGCCGCGACGAGATTGCGCTCGACCGTCGTGCCTTCCGTTTCGCGGAGTATCAGGCGGCGGTAAGGGTGCTGAGGTCATTGTAGTCCGCACGGAGCGACCCGTCTTCGCTCGCTTTGTGAGCTGCTGCAATGGCAACGTCATCGCGCAAACGGCGCAGATCGGCCCACTCTTGACGAAGAATTCGCGTCCGAGCGCTACCGCCGGACCGACTGCGTGCCCGTCAATGAGCCCCGAATGAACGCCTCCGGTCGCAATGACGAGCGCGGACGGTGTCGGTAATGTTCATCCTCGAGCTTGGGAATCGGCGCCAGGCGCCGATCCTTCGCTGAGGAGGCTGTCGTCCCCGGCGAACAAAGCTTCCAGCAGTTTTCGTTCCCGACCCACGATCAGGTTCAAGAATTCGCCGGCGCCGCCCATCGTGCGGAACGCATCGTAGCCCTGTTGCAAAAAATCGTGCAGTTCGCCCAGGCCGGCAAGCCGCGCCGGCCGACGCATCACTGACAGCACGGTTCCGATCAAGGGCTGATGCACCAGCCGGTCAAGCGAATGGCCGAGATCTTCGATAAGATCGATCTGGCGCTCACGGTCCTTGCGGCGGTCGACCTTGCGGTAGGCGCGGCCGTAGCCGGCAACGTCGAGTGCTGTCAACTTCGGCCCGAGTGCCGCGGCCATGGCCAGGTCGAGGTCTTCGGACAGGGCTTCAAGTTCGATGGCGTCCGCGACGGTCTCAAGACCCGCCGTCGGCAGCAACCGCTTGGTTGTGGGCACGACCCGCCTGACGTCGGCATCGAGTCTGGTCAGATCCTTCGAGCCGTACAGATCGGTCAGAAAGAATGTGGCGGCGGGGCCCATGCTTGGGCTCGCCAGAAGATCGGCATGGGTGCGGGCCAGTCTCACCGCCTGCCAAGCGCGCAGCCGCTGGCGGGCGGCCTCAAGTTCAGGGTCGGCTTTGGCGCTTTCCCGCAAGCGCGCGGCGAGGTCGAGCTGATTCGTCAACCGCTCGACCACGTCCTGTTGGTCATTCATGGCAATACCAAGCACCACTTTGTCTGACGCTATGTTGATCTAACGCAATTGTTGCGCGGCAAACAGCGGCACAATCAGCCGAGATGTGGATCAGGACAATTACGATGGCGCGTAGCGAACTCATGGACCCGGTCGATACCACTTGGCTGCGCATGGATCGGCCGGCCAATCTGATGATTATCGTCGGCGTCTTGATGCTTGCGCCGCCGGCGGACATTGGGCGGATTGAAACCACCCTGGCCAAACGGATGCTCGCGTTCCACCGCTTCCGGCAGCGGGTCGAGTCGCGACCGACCGGGATGTGGTGGTGCGACGATCCGCATTTCGACATCGCGCGTCACATCAAGCGCGCTCGGCTTCCGCACCCCGGCGGCAAGGCCGAGCTCGAGCGCTATGTTGCAGAACTCGCCTCGCGGCCGCTCGACCCTGCGCATCCGCTCTGGGAATTCCAAATCGTCGAGGACTACGAGCAAGGCGCGGCGATCGTCGCGCGCATCCATCATGCGATCGCTGACGGCATTGCCCTCGTCGATGTCATGCTCTCGCTCACCGACGATCGACCCAACGCGCCGCTGATGCGGCCGCCGCGCAGAGCGGGCGGTGAAGGCGGTCTCGGCTTGAATTTGCGGAAACTGTTAGGGCCCGCAGGCGAGATCGTCGGAGCGGGCCTGCGCCTCACCAATGAGGCTTGGCACCGAACGCTCGATCTCGCCACCCATCCCGCGCGGGCAGCCGACTATCTGCGCGACGGCTCCGGGATCGCGACCGAGTTGGCGTATCTGCTGTTCATGCCGATGGACACCCCGACTCGTTTCAAGGGCACGCCCGTGGGAGACAAGCGCGTGGCTTGGTCCGAGCCGATCCCGCTTCCCGAAGTGAAGGCGGTGAGCCGGGCGCTGGGTTGCTCGGTCAACGACATGCTGCTCTCCGCCGTCGCCGGCGCGCTCAAGGGTTATCTGGAGGAGAAGGGCGATCCGACCAAGGGCGTCGAAGTGCGCGCCTTGGTGCCCATCAATCTTCGCCCGATGACGGCCAAACCCACCCTTGGGAATCGTTTCGGCGTGGTCGCCATCGAGCTGCCGGTCGGATTCGAAAACCCGCTGGAACGGCTGTTCGAGGTGCGGCGACGCATGGAGGTGCTCAAAAAATCCTACGAACCGGCAACGACCCTGGGACTTTTTGCAGTGCTCGGCTACGCGCCCAAGCTGGTTCAGGACAAATTATTCGATCTGCTGCTCAGCCGCGCCACGGCAGTGATGACTAACGTGCCGGGCCCGCAAAACCCCCTCTATCTAGCCGGCTCCGAACTGAAGCAAATCATCTTCTGGGTACCGCAATCGGGCAATATCGGCATGGGCTTGTCGATCCTGTCCTTCAGCGGCAAGGTACATTTCGGGCTAATAACCGACGCGGCTCTAGTGCCCGATCCGCAGTCCATTATTGCGCGCATCCAGCCGGAATTCGAGCGCCTGCTCTATCTCGTGCTGATGCAGGGATAGGCGCAGTCAATCCTCAAGCTCGGATTTCGCCAGCTCGGCGTCGAGCCGCTCCATCGCATCGGCGGGCGCACAGGCGGCTGCTTCCTGATAGAGGCGAGTGGCCTGCGGAAGTTTTGCCTCGCCGAACATCATGACAAGACCGTTGGCATATTCGATGCGCGCGATTGCCGAATGCGGATTGAGCTTGAGCGCAGTCTCGAAATGTTTCACGCCCGCCTCACGGCTCGCCCCATAGGTCAAGCCGCCGAGCATGGCGCCGACCTTGTTGATCACCTCGGCGTGATAGGTGCCCATGGCGATATGGGCATCGGCATGGCGCGGCTCGAGCGCAATTGTTTGCTCCAGGGCATGCTTGACCTTACCCCCGAGACCCTCCGCCAACGCCTTGATGACCGAAATACCCTGACTGTAGCGGCCCAGCGCCTGGGCATGAAAGTACCAGGCATTGGCCAGCGTCTCGGCGCATTCGGTCAATCGTTCCGCGCGGCCCGCCGATTGAAGAAGCAGGTCGAGCTTGGCCTTCTCGCCCTTTTCCAGGTAGGTGGCGTAGATGTTTGTGGCCTTGTTGGCGACATTGTAACCAATCAGGCCGATGGCAAGACCGAGCTCCACGGCTTCGGCAAAATCGCCGCGATGATAGGCGCGCCAAGCATCCTGAAGCGTTACCGCAGCCGCATCGATCGACTGGTTTGACATTGCGAGCTGCGGATGGCGCGCGATCAGCTGCTTCAGGCTTGCCGCGTCGAGATATGGTTCGCAATCGCCCCGATGCAGACGCGACCAGTGCGCTTTGAGAGCAGGACCGGCATATGCGTACCCGGCATCCGCATAGGGAAAGACCTTCCATCGCGCTTTGGCCATCTGAATGATTCCTTCGAATCGATGTGGGCCTAAGTCTCAGTCGCTGTGCTCGATCCTTACTATCGCGCTCGTCGACCCGCGCTTTGTCCTGCTAACCGAGGTCCGTCGCGATGTGGCCACCAACGCCTCGAGACGGTCGAGCGTCGCCTCAAGATCGCCCGTGGTCCGGCCGAGATCTCCTGTGCTGCGGCGCCGAGCCCGTCCGTGCGGCAAGAGCGTGCGACGAGTGTCGGCGAGAACGTCCTCGTTGATGGTGATGCCGTGGCGGGCCAGCACCGGGCGCAGCTCGTCGAGCCGACGCCGCAGATCGGCGCGCGTCTTCTGGTAAGCGTGCTCGCACAACCGCCGGCGGGCCGCGTAGCTGAACGCATTGGTGAAGAACATTTCAACATCGCCGCGATCGGGCTCGAACAGCACCACGTCGGCGTCGGGATATTCTGTGCGATAGCGGCCCATCCCGACTTGCATCCGCGAATGGATGAGCGTTCGCAGTGCCTGCGACATGATCGCCGGAAGCCCGCTTCCGCCGATCGAGGGATGCTTCACGTGCCCGTGGCGGGTCGCCTCGCGGGCATCGAACGGCACCAGCGGATTGACGCACAGCACGAGCTTGGCGCCGGCACTGAGAGCGAGTGAGGCGTGCAACGTCTTGGTCAGCACCCCATCGACGTAAAGCCGCCGGCCGACCTCGACGGGGGGGAACAGGCCGGGCAGCGCGGCGCTTGCCGCAACGGCGCGCGCTATGGGCACGTGTTCCCAGCCGGGAGAGCCGAACGCCACCGCGGCGCCGGTGTCCAGATCGGTTGCGACCAGAAGCAGCTTGTGCGGCAGCATGCGGAAGTCGTTGGTCCGCGGTGGCGTCAGGAACAGCCTAGTGAGGTAGTTGGCGATGCCCGTATTGTCGAACAGACCGGTCGGCAGCGCTCGCGCGAGGCGGCCAAAAGATTCGAAGAAGCCACGCGATCCCGAGTCTTCCAGATATTGCCGCGCGGCGGAGGCTAAGAGCTGCGGTACTGCCGCGAGCCGGTTGGCATATTCGCCGAGCGCCGGACGCAAGAGCAGGCCGGGCTCGAACGGATCGTCGGCCGCGTCGCTCTCGATGAACATCGCGTGCATCTCGGGCGCCGTGATGCCGTTCACTAGCCCGGCCGCGATGAAGCTGCCGGAGCTGACGCCGACATAGAGGTCGCAGTCCGTTAGATTGAGCCCGTCAAGCGCCTCACCAAGCGCGACGAGGGCGCCGATCTCGTAGATGGCGCCCAGCGGCCCGCCACCCGCGAGCGCCAGCGCTCGGCACGGATGCGTCACGTTCTCTCCCCTTCAGAGATCGGTAACGGCCCATAGCAGAGCGAGGTCGCACCGTTAGTCAATGCAACGCCAGCACGATCGATCGTACGGCCGCCGTTGGCATAGCCGCGGCCGAAGCTTCCGATCAAGAATTCGTAGCCACGCTTCAGTGTTCGGAATGCCGTGACTGCTCTTTCGTCGAAAGCTTTTTAGTCACCGCCGTCAGTTCGGCCACCCGATGCGACAGCGTGTCGATGTCCTTCTTGGTTGGTACGTTCAGCATGTGGAGCGCCCGAGCGACGCGGTCCTCGAATACGTGCTCCAACTGATCCCATGACTTGGAGGCCGAGGCTTTCACTTCCGCCAGTGCATCGTCGGCGGACTTCTTGGCCTGCTTTTGAACGGCCTCGCCTTCCTTCACCAGCGTCTCGAAGAACTTGCCGCCTTCCTTTTGAGCCTTTGCGAAGGCGCCAAGACCGGCCAGCCAGATCTGAGTGGCGGAATCCCGGATTGCAGTCACTAGCTGTTGGCTCTTGTCGCCCCCCTGAGCGAGCGCGCTTAATTTCTTTGGCATAATACATCTCCATCTCTGGTTGCGATCGTCCGGTGTCCCCCGGCGGTCACGACTATCGCCCAGGGGCTGCTCGCTTGCGTTGATCAAGATCAAAGCAGCACGTGCGCTAGCGATTAGCATGAAGTCGTATGATGTCAGGGACTTCGTCCCACGCCGTCAAATCTAGCCTACCGCGCAGGCGTGGTCGCGATGCGGGACGCCGAATATGATGTATTTTGTCACCGGAGCGTCGGGTTTTATCGGCAAACGCTTGGTGCGTGCACTGCTTCAAAGGCCCGACGCCTGGGTCTATTTTCTGATCCGGGACCCATCGCCCGAGCGCATGGCTACGTTGCGGGAATTCTGGGGAGCCGATGCAAGTCGCGCGATTGCCGTCAAGGGCGATCTCACAAGCGCCGGACTGGGGTTGAGCGACGATACTGTGGCGGCGCTGACCGACAGGGTCGATCATCTCTTTCATCTCGGGGCGGTCTATTCGCTTGAAGCCGATCCTGAGACGGAGATGACCACGAACGTCGAGGGCACGCGCAACACGATACGCCTCGCCGTGGCGATCCGAGCCAGGCGGTTCCACCATGTCAGTTCGATCGCCGCAGCCGGCCTCTATGAGGGCGTGTTCCGCGAAGACATGTTCGCGGAGGCGGAGAACCTCGATCACCCCTATTTCGCCAGCAAACATTTATCGGAAAAAGCCGTGCGCGACGAATGCCGGGTGCCCTGGCGAATCTACCGGCCGGGCATCGTCGTCGGGGACTCTAACACTGGCGAGATGGATAAGATCGACGGCCCGTATTATTTCTTCAAGCTCATACAGAAGCTGCGCAAAACGTTGCCCTCCTGGATGCCGAGTATCGGTCTCGAGGGCGGCCGGATCAATCTTGTACCGGTGGACTTTGTGGTCGCCGCTCTCGACCATCTGGCCCATGTCGACGGCGAGGACGGTCGCTGCTTCCACTTGACCGACCCAAATCCACGGCGCGTGGGCGATATTGTCAACATCTTCGCCCGTGCGGCGCATGCGCCTGAGATGACCATACGGATCAACGCCGCGCTTCTCGGGCTGATTCCGCGCGCCCTGCTCGACGGCGTCATGGCTCTCACTCCGGCTCGCCGCATCCGCAAGGCGATCATGAAGGATTTCGGATTGCCGGACGGTATTCTGAGCTTCATCAACTATCCGACGCGCTTCGACAGCCGCGACGCGGAACGGCTGCTTCGGCCCGCCGGAATCATAGTGCCTCGGTTCGAGGATTACGCCTGGCGACTATGGGATTACTGGGAGCGCCATCTCGATCCGGACTTGTTCGTCGATCGCTCGCTTCGCGGCCGTGTCGCAGGACGGGTCGTTCTTGTCACGGGCGGTTCGTCCGGTATTGGCAAGGCTGCTGCGCTAAAGCTCGCTGGTGCCGGAGCGGTGACGATCATTGTCGCACGGGACCCTGAAAAGCTCGAGGCTACGCGACAGGAGGCGGCGGCGCGCGGACTGCCGCTGGTCATCTGCCAGGCCGACATCACCGATGCACGTCAGTGCGACGCCCTTATCAAGAAACTCAATGAGGAACACGGCGGGCTCGATATCCTGATCAACAATGCAGGTCGGTCTATCCGACGAGCCATCGAGAACTCCTACGACCGGGTGCATGATTTCGAGCGCACCATGCAGCTCAACTATTTCGGAGCGCTGCACGTCACCATGGGTGTGTTGCCGGGAATGGTGAAGAAGCGAAGTGGCCATGTCATCAACATCTCGTCGATCGGTGTGCTGACTAGTGCGCCGCGGTTTTCCGCCTATGTAGCCTCAAAGGCCGCACTCGAAGCGTGGACGCGATGCGCCGCGTCCGAGTTCCTCGATCGAGGGGTCGAGTTCACTACGATCAACATGCCGCTGGTTCGTACTGAGATGATCGCGCCGACGAAGTTTTACGAACGGGTGCCGGCCATCACCGCCGAGGAGGCTGCAGATTTGATCGTGGAGGCGATCATCCACAGGCCGACGCGGATCGCGACGCGACTTGGCACTTTCGGCGCGGTTGTGCACGCTGTCGCCCCGCGCGTTGCCCAGATCATCATGAACACCAGCTTCCGAATGTTTCCGGAATCCGCCGCTTCGCAGGGTCAGCGATCGGCGGGCGAGCGCACGACCGCCGACCAGATCATGTTCGCGCAGTTGCTACGCGGCATCCATCTTTAACCCGGACTTTCGTGCTCGGGGCTTGGTAAAAAAAGGCGCTCACGCTGGCGCGGCTTCCGGCGTCTACGCCAGCTCTTCCTTGAGGAGGCGCAGAACTTCCGCCGACCAGGTCAGGCCGATATGGCCGAGGGCGAGAAGACTATGCTCGGGCGCGCCGGGCAGGCGGGCACTGTCGTGCGGCACGACGAACTCGTCGGCGCGGCTCCAAAGCGTTGCGAGCGCGATCGGGGGCGTCTCCGACGCGTTCAGGCGGCGCAGCCAGATGCTACCCGGCTGCATTTCGCGGGCATTGCGGCCCAAGCCAAGCCGTGCGACCTCAGTGCCACGGTGCGGCGCGGCGATGGTCACGAGTTTGCCGACACGGCCGGTGCCGTGATGCTGCAGATAGGCGCGTGCCACGAGACCACCCATGCTGTGAGTAACAAGCGCAACCTGGGGGGCTCCGGTTTCCGCCACCAGCGCCTCGATGCGTTGGTGCAGTTGCCCCACGAAATGATCGATGCTCGCGAAGGGCGGTTCTAGGTTGAGAGTTGCGACCTCGAAGTGGTTTGCGCGCAGACCCCGCCGCAACCACCACCACAGTCCGCGATTGCACAGATAGCCGTGAACCAGCAATACCGGCAGCCGCCCGGCGGGGAGCGGCCGCACGATGTCAGCACCCATCCACCAGCGTTCGAACGGTGCGATCACCGTGAACTGCCCCAGCAGGGCTAGGCATTCACTGATGGCGCTCCACCAGCGGTACGGACTGTCGAAATCGGTGCCGACCACCGACGCCGGCGCGTAGAGGCGTAACATTACATAGATCGCGACCGTCACAGCGAAGTTGAGAACCGGCAAAGCGCCGATCACTGCGACGGCGATCATGCTGGGGCCCGCGCCGTTCATCAGAAAGGCCGCTGCCGCGGCGAGCGCGACCAGCTCTAGGGCTAGAAGGGTTCGAAGCCATCGGGATATCATCGGGATAACGATTTCTCAGATTTATGACATTTGTCAAAAAATGTAGTGCAAAAGGCCGCTACAATTTCAGTTTGTCAAAGAAGCATTATCGGCGGGAGCAGGCCATGGAGAGGATTTGGCTCGCACGGTATCCGAAGGGCATCCCGGCAGATGTGAACGTCGCCGAGTATGGCTCCGTCGGCGAGATGTTCGACAAGAGCGTAGCGAAGTTCGGACCTCGCGCCGCCTATGTGAATATGGGGACGGCGATCAGCTATTCCGAACTCGACCACTTATCTCGAGCCTTCGCGGCTTATTTGCAGTCGGAGTTGAAGTTGAACAAGGGCGCGCGGGTCGCGCTTATGATGCCGAACCTATTGCAGTATCCGGTGGCGTTGTTCGGGGCGCTGCGGGCCGGTTACACCGTGGTCAACTGCAACCCATTGTACAGCCCCCGCGAACTGGAACACCAGCTTGCGGATTCGGGCGCCCAGGTCGTCGTCATCGCGGAGAATTTCGCCTCCGTTCTCGCCAAGGTTATTGCGCGGACCGCGGTTCAGCACGTGATCACGACGCAGCTCGGCGACATGCTCGGATTCCCGAAGGGCCTGGCAGTCAATTTCGTCGTCAAGTCGATCAGGAAGATGGTGCCGGCGTGGAATATCCCGGGGGCAGTGTCCTTCAAATCGGTGCTGCGGCGCGGCGCGGCGCAGACCTTCAAGCCGGTGGACGTCAGTCCGGACGATCTCGCGTTTCTGCAATACACCGGCGGTACGACTGGAGTTCCCAAAGGCGCCATGCTGAGCCATGGCAACATCATCGCCAACCTGCAGCAGTCGCACGCCTGGCTCAAGCCCGTCCTCGAAGAGGGCCGCGAGATCATCATCACCGCGTTGCCACTGTACCACATCTTCGCCCTCACGGCGAACTGTCTGGTGTTCCTGAAGATCGGCGCGACCAACGTGCTGATCACCAACCCTCGCGACATTCCCGCGTTCGTCAAGGAATTGGCCAAACATCGTTTCACGGTCATTACCGGCGTGAATACGCTGTTCAACGCCCTGCTCAACCATCCCGACTTCGCCCGGCTCGATTTCTCCCAACTGCGGGTCTCAGTCGGCGGCGGCATGGCGGTGCAGCAGGCGGTTGCCCAAAGGTGGAAGGAGGTCACCGGCAAGGCCCTCATCGAAGCCTACGGCCTCACGGAGGCATCGCCCGGGGTCACGCTAAATCCGCTCGACCTCGAAGACTACAACGGCTCGATCGGTCTCCCGATTCCCAACACGGAAATCGCGATCCGCAGTGACAGCGGACAGGATCTCCCGATCGGACAAATCGGCGAACTCTGCGTACGCGGCCCTCAGGTTATGAAGGGATATTGGAAGCGGCCGGAGGAAACCGCCGAAGTAATGACAGCTGACGGCTTCCTGCGAACCGGCGATCTGGCAAGAGTCGATGAGGACGGATTCGTCCGCATTGTCGATCGCAAGAAGGACATGATCATTGTGTCCGGATTCAATGTGTACCCGAATGAAATCGAAGACGTCGTCGCCATGTGCGCCGGCGTGCTCGAGTCAGGGGTCGTCGGGGTGCCGGATTCCAAGTCGGGTGAGGCCATAAAACTCGTGGTTGTGAAGAGGGAGACCGCTCTCACGGCAAACGAGTTGATCGCGCATTGCCGCAATCATTTGACCGGCTATAAGATTCCACGTCATGTGGAGTTTCGCAGCGAGCTGCCCAAATCGCCGATCGGAAAGGTGCTGCGGCGCGCACTTCGTGAGGAGCGCGCGATGGAGACGATCTAAAAGCTCACCACTGTCTCGCGCCTCATATTCGGCGACGGCGCATGCGCAACTCGGTCGCGAGGATGTGGCCTCCAACTCACAAGTCAGTGCGTTGTTGAAGGATGCCGCCGAGCCCACGAGGGACGTCCCTACCGATCAGCCGCCAGTGACGCTCATGTGACGGGCCAGGGCCGGCCGCTGGTGGCGGCGGTCGATGACGAAATCGTGGCCCTTGGGCTTACGCGAAATCGCCTCGTCGATCGCGGCGAACAATAGATCGTTGCTTTCGGAGGCGCGCAGCGGCGCGCGCAGATCCGCCGCTTCTTCCTGGCCGAGGCACATATAGAGCGTGCCGGTGCAGGTGATGCGCACGCGGTTGCAGGATTCGCAGAAGTTGTGGGTGAGTGGCGTGATGAAGCCGAGCCGTCCGCCGGTCTCGGCGACCCGCGTATAGCGGGCGGGACCGCCGGTGCGATAGTCGAGGTCCTCCAGCGAAAAACGTTCGGAGAGGCGCGCCCGCACCACCGACAGCGGCAGGTATTGGTCGAGCCGGCCTTCGCCGATCTCGCCGAGCGGCATCACCTCGATCAGCGTCAGATCCATACCGCGTCCATGCGCCCACTCGATCAGCTGCGGGAACTCGTCCTCGTTGACGCCTTTGAGCGCGACCGCATTGATCTTGACTTTCAGGCCGGCGGCCTGGGCGGCGTCGATGCCGGCGAGCACCTGCGGCAACGAGCCCCAGCGAGTGATGGCGCTGAATTTTTGCGCATCCAGCGTGTCGAGCGAGACGTTGATGCGCCGTACGCCATGCGCCTTGATCTCCTCGGCATATTTCGCGAGCTGCGATCCGTTGGTGGTCAAGGTCAGCTCGTCGAGCTGCTCCGAACCGAGGTGCCGCGACAGCGAGGAGAACAGCGTCATGATACCGCGGCGTACCAGCGGTTCGCCGCCGGTAAGGCGAAGCTTGCGCACGCCGCGCGCGACGAAAGCCGAGCACAGCCGGTCAAGCTCCTCGAGCGTGAGAAGATCGGCTTTCGGCAGGAAGGTCATGTTCTCCGACATGCAATAGACACAGCGGAAATCGCAGCGGTCGGTTACCGACACGCGCAAATAGCTGATGTGGCGGCCGAACGGGTCGACCAGCGCCGGGCGGACGGGTGCGGCATCAAAATCGCGAACTTCCGAATGGTCCACTATTACGCTGTCCATCGACTGCGTTTCCATCTCCTCCCTGCGCATGATCTTTTCGGAAAACCGGATACTTTTCCGGATCATGCTGAAGGCTCCATATGAGCCAAACCGCAGGGTTGTTCTATTTATAACCTACGTAATCATCCTTTGTGCCCGATAAAGCCCTGATCGTCCATAGTATTTTTCACATGTCCGAGATCGTCGACGACGCTCGGGAGTTCCGCGAAGCTGCTGATGACCCGGTCCGGCCGCAGTGTTGAGATCGGCACGTCAGTATAGCCGAAATCGACGGCGACGACCGGCACGTTAGCGGCGCGCCCGGTGCGGATGTCGGTCACCGAGTCCCCGACCATGATCGCGCGTCCGGGCTCACCGCCGGCGCGGACTACGGTCTGCCGGAAAATCTCCGGATCGGGCTTCTGCACGCCGAACGTATCCTGGCCGCAAATCGCGGCGAAGCGCTCGCTCAGCCGCAGCGTATCCAATAGGCGTTTCGAGAGCCATTCGAGCTTGTTGGTGCAGACCGCCAGCCGATAACCCGCGGCGGTCAAGCGGTCGAGCGCCGGCTCAAGCTCGGGGAACGGCCGCGAACGGTCGGCGATGTGTTCGGCATAATGGGCGATGAAGGGCGTGTAGAGCTCATCGACGGCCGCGGTCGAAGAGTTCCGCCCGTCCAAAGCCAGCGCCCGCTCGATCATGGTCC
Source organism: Xanthobacteraceae bacterium (assembly GCA_050010955.1). Taxonomy (GTDB): domain Bacteria; phylum Pseudomonadota; class Alphaproteobacteria; order Rhizobiales; family Xanthobacteraceae; genus BOG-931. The sequence goes on from JBEKJZ010000068.1 coordinate 13,658, forward strand.
TCGCGCCACCGCCGATCAGCGGCCGGGCGACGTCATACGGAACGGTCGGCAGCCCGTGCTCGGTCAGGATAAAGTTCAGCGTATGGATGAGGTCGGGGGCGGTGTCGATCAGCGTGCCGTCGAGATCGAAGACAATGGTGAGCATGGCTTCCGCCTAGCCGCCGAAGGCCCGCGGCGCAAGCGTCTGTTCGCTCTGCGGCAAGGGTTTGGTCGCTTTCATCCCGATTTTGCCCTACATACCCGCCTATGAGCGTCGAGGCTTACAAACGCGCCGCGGCCGCACGCGCCCTGGAATTCGTGCGGCCGGGCATGCGGCTCGGGCTCGGGACCGGTTCTACCGCCAAGCACTTTGTCGACTTGCTTGGCGAGCGCGTGCGGGCCGGTCTCGACGTTGTCGCCGTGCCGACCTCCGAGGCAACGCGCGACCATGCGGAGCGGGCCGGCATTGCGCTCACCACCCTCGACGACATCCCGGAACTCGACCTGACCGTCGATGGCGCCGATGAGATCGCGCCGGATCTGACCCTGATCAAGGGCGGCGGCGGGGCTTTGCTGCGCGAGAAGGTGGTGGCCGCGGCTTCGGCGCAAATGATCGTGATCGCCGACGAGTCGAAATGGGTCTCGATGCTGGGTAATTTCCCGCTGCCGATCGAGATCGCGCCGTTTGGCGCTACGGCGATCCACCGCGCGGTCGAGGCCGCCAGCGCGGAAGCCGGCTGTCCCGGCCCGGCGGTGTTGCGCAAAGGACCGAACGGCCAAGCTTTCGTCACCGACGGCGGTCACTGGCTGTTGGACGCCCAGTTGCAACGCATCGCCGACCCGACCGAACTCGCGGCGCGTCTGTGCACGGTGCCCGGCGTGATGGAACACGGCTTGTTCATCGGCATCGCGCGCACTGCTATTCTGGCCGGTCCGGACGGGGTGCGCCTCGTCGAGCGGCGCTGAGCGGCGTGCAAAGGAGCAGGATCGCCAGATGACTGGTTACGACGTCGATCTCTTCGTCATTGGCGGCGGGTCGGGCGGAGTGCGCGCCGCGCGTATCGCCGCCCAGCATGGCGCGCGCGTGATGCTCGCGGAAGAGTATCGCGTCGGCGGCACTTGCGTCATCCGCGGCTGCGTGCCGAAAAAGCTCTTGGTCTACGCGTCGCGCTTCCGCGCCGAATTCGAGGACGCCGCCGGCTATGGCTGGACGGCGCCGCAAGCGTTGTTCGATTGGCCGACCTTGATCGCCAACAAGGACCGCGAGATCGCGCGGCTCGAGGCGGCCTATACCGCGACGCTGGAGAAGGCCGGCGTCACCATCGTCAAAAGCCGCGCCGTGCTCACGGACGCCCACACGGTGCGATTGGCGAACGGCGATCGGGTGCGCGCGGCCTATATCCTGATCGCCACCGGCGGCGCGCCGAGCCATGGCGATCCTATCCCCGGCATCGAGCACGCCATTTCCTCGAACGAGGCGTTCCACCTGTCGCAGCTGCCGCTGCAGGCGGTGATCCAGGGCGGCGGCTACATCGCCGTGGAGTTCGCCGGCATCTTTGCCGGGCTCGGCGCCCAGGTGACGCTGATCTACCGCGGCGAGAACATTTTGCGCGGCTTCGACGACGACGTGCGGGCGCACGTGCGCATGGATATGGAGAAGCACGGCATTAGGGTCTTCACCGGCTGCAAAGTCGCGGCGATCGAGCGAGCCGGCACCCGCTTCGCAGTGCATTTGTCGAGCGGCAATCAGCTCAGTGCCGATCGCGTGATGTTCGCCGTCGGACGCCGCCCGAACATCGCCAACATGGGCCTCGAGGACGCCGGCGCCGAGATCGCCAAAACCGGCGGCGTCGCCGTCGACGAATACTCGCGCACGACCGTTCCCAACATCTACGCCATCGGCGACGTCACCAACCGTGTCAATCTCACGCCGGTCGCCATCCGCGAAGGCGCCGCCTTCGCCGACACGGTGTTCGGCGGCAAACCCACTGCGGTCGATCACAGCAATGTGCCGACGGCGGTGTTCTCCGATCCCGAAGTCGGAGTGATTGGGCTGACCGAAGCGCAGGCGCGCACGCGGCTTCGGCAGACCGATGTCTACCGGGCCATGTTCAAGCCGCTGAAAGCGACCTTGTCGGGCCGCGACACCACAGTGCTGATGAAGCTTGTGGTCGACGGCCTGACCGACCGCGTCATGGGCTGCCATATCGTCGGGGAGGGTGCCGCCGAAATGATCCAGGTTGCCGCCGTCGCCGTGAGAATGGGGGCGACCAAGGCGGATTTCGACGCCACTATGGCGCTACATCCGACCACCGCCGAGGAATTGGTCACGATGCGGCAGAAGAGCGCCAGCTACGCCCGCGAAGCGGCGGAATAGGTGCCATTCGCCCGGGCTGTCGCGGCCGCGAGCCGTTGTGTATAAGGCCGCTGTTTACCGCCACCCAGAGGTGCGAGCCAAGCGAGCCTCGAAGGACGACGGCAACCAAGTCGGCTTCCGCCGACTTGGCACTCAACATCCCGAGGTCGGCAAGTCCGATTTCGGTTGGCGATTCATCCTTCGAAGGCCGCTCCGCGGCCGCCTCAGGATGATGGTGCAGAGGTAGGATGCGTATGTCGAAACGAATGAACGCGACCGACTGGAGCCCGGACTCCTGGCGCTCGAAGCCGATCGTGCAGGTGCCGGATTACCCCGACGCCAAGGCGCTCGCCGACGTCGAGGCGCAGCTTGCGAGCTTTCCGCCGCTGGTTTTTGCCGGCGAGGCTCGCAACCTTAAGCGGGCGCTGGCGCAGGTGGCGACCGGGGACGCGTTTCTGCTGCAAGGCGGCGACTGCGCGGAGAGTTTTGCCGAGCACGGCGCCAACAATATCCGCGATTTCTTCCGGCTGTTTCTGCAAATGGCGGTGGTGCTGACCTATGCGGCGGCTTCGCCGGTGGTGAAGGTCGGCCGCATCGCCGGCCAATTCGCCAAGCCCCGCTCTTCGCCGACTGAGAAACGCGGCGGCGCCGAACTGCCGGCCTATCGCGGCGACATCGTCAATGGCACCGAGTTCACGGCGAAGGCCCGCACGCCGGATCCGCGCCGGCAGTTGGAGGCGTACCGGCAGTCGGCGGCGACGCTGAACCTGTTGCGCGCGTTTGCCACCGGCGGCTACGCTAATCTGTCGAACGCGCATCAATGGATGCTGTCCTTCGTCAAGGACTCACCGCAGTCGAAGCGTTATCAGGACCTTGCCAATCGCCTCACCGAGGCGCTCGACTTCATGCGCGCCTGCGGCATCGATCCCGAAGTTCATCCGGAAATGCGCACGACCGATTTTTTCACCAGTCACGAGGCGCTGTTGTTGGGCTACGAGCAGGCTTTTACCCGCGTCGATTCCACTACCGGCGACTGGTACTGCACCAGCGGCCACATGCTGTGGATCGGCGATCGCACCCGGCAGCCGGATCACGCCCACGTCGAGTACTGCCGCGGCATCAAAAATCCGCTTGGATTGAAGACCGGCCCGACGCAGAAGCCGGACGAGCTGCTCAAGCTCATCGACCTCCTCGATCCGGACAACGAGCCCGGCCGCCTCACCCTGATCTGCCGGATGGGCGCGGACAAGGCTGCCGGGCAGTTGCCGCCGCTCGTTCGCGCCGTGAAACGCGAGGGTCGCAATGTGGTGTGGTCGTGCGACCCCATGCACGGCAATACCATTACCTCGGTGACCGGCTACAAGACGCGGCCGTTCGATCAAATCCTCAAGGAGGTGCGGACGTTTTTTCAAGTGCATGCCGCCGAGGGCACCTATGCCGGCGGCGTGCATCTGGAAATGACCGGCCAGAACGTCACCGAGTGCACCGGCGGCGCGCGCGCCATCACCGACGAGGACCTCAACGATCGCTACCACACGGTCTGCGATCCGCGGCTCAACGCCGAGCAGTCGCTCGACCTCGCCTTCCTGCTCGCCGACCTGCTCAAGACGAAGCGGGACGGCAAGGCGAAGCCGCTGCCGGCGGTGGCGGGACTATAAGCCGCGTCCGGGACACGTCCCTAAAATCAGTATTTGTGCGCTGACGTCGGCGGCATGTCCGCGCGAGCGGAGCATATGAACGCTATTTCCCCACAGGCTCGAAAATGACGATACGAATTTCGTCGGCGTCGTCGGGCGCGGTGCCGAGAGCCATCGGCTTACCCGCCGTCTTCTCGTCCATGCCGCAGAAGGCAACGATGGCGTCGGGTTTCGGCTTCTGCACCGAAAGCGTCGGGTTTGGGCTGTCGATCCATCGCGACGGCGCGCTGACGGAGACCGTCATGTCGATCACCTTCCAAGCGCCATTGCCTTTCAGCCGCGACTGCACAGCGCCGAGGACCTGAGGCTTGAAACAGACCTCGTCCTTCATGTCGTCAAGGTCATCCAAGTCCTCCTTCTCCATCCGGTATTGGGACTTGACCGGGACGAATTT
>JBEKJZ010000069.1:0-17928 GCA_050010955.1 Xanthobacteraceae bacterium
CTTGGCGCGACGGATCTCGATGAGGACGGTGCTCATGGCGCAATCAAAGCAAGCAGTTCCGCGACCTTCAAGTGCCGAGATTCACGATCGGCTCACCATGGGGATTATTAGCGGAACGCTGCGCGTTGCGCTATCGCCGCGAGCGGAAAAATATAGTCCGGTTCGTAATCTGGCAGGCTGTTGCACGAGCGACACGGTCGCCCGATATTTTGCGCCCGGCCGGGTCGGCGGTACCGAAGGTTGCGGCGCGTTGCCGATTCGTCCACGGCGACGACGAGCGGGTTGGCAAAATCGGACAGGTCCTTAGACCTGTTCGGCTTCCTTCCGCCGCTCGTCCTTCTTGCGCTCGTGGGGATCGAGCAGCTTCTTGCGCAGCCGGATCGATTTTGGCGTCACTTCGACCAGCTCATCATCCTCAATATAGGCGAGCGCCTTTTCCAGCGTCATGCGGATCGGCGGGGTGAGGCGAACCGCTTCGTCCTTCGAATGGGTCCGGATGTTGGTCAACTTTTTGCCTTTGAGCACGTTGACTTCGAGATCGTTGCCGCGCGTATGCTCGCCGACGATCATGCCGCGATACACTTTCCACCCCGGCTCGATCATCATCGGACCGCGGTCTTCCAGATTCCACATGGCGTAGGCGACGGCCTCGCCCTGGCCGGTCGAGATCAGGACGCCGTTGCGCCGTCCGGTGATTTCGCCCCGATGCGGCCCATAGGCGTGAAACAGGCGGTTCATCACCGCGGTGCCGCGCGTATCGGTGAGGAGCTCGCCCTGATAGCCGATGAGTCCTCGTGTCGGCGCGTAAAAGATGAGCCGCACGCGCCCGCCACCCGAGGGACGCATCTCGACCATTTCGCCCTTGCGCTCGGCGAGCTTCTGCACCACGACGCCGGCATGCTGCTCGTCGACATCGATGACGGCTTCCTCGATGGGCTCGAGCAATTCGCCGGATGGCCCGTACTGAAACAGAACCTTCGGTCGCGACACCGAAAGCTCGAAACCCTCGCGCCGCATGGTTTCGATCAGGATGCCGAGCTGCAATTCGCCGCGGCCGGCAACCTCCATCGAATCCCGCTCCGTCGATTCGGAAATCCGCAGAGTGACGTTGCCTTCGGCCTCGCGTAAGAGCCGCTCGCGGATCACCCGGCTCTGCACCTTGTCGCCCTCGGTGCCGGCAAGCGGGGAATCGTTGATGCGGAAGGTCATGGTCAGGGTGGGCGGATCGATCGGCTGGGCCGGCAGCGGCTCGGAAACCTCGACCGCGCAGAGCGTGTGCGAAACGAACGCCTCGGGCAGGCCGGCTATGGAGATGATGTCGCCGGCGAAACCTTCATCGATCGGGGTGCGTTCCAGGCCGCGAAAGGCAAGGACCTTGGTCGCGCGCTCCTCTTCGATCAGGCTGCCGTGACGGTCGAGCACTTTGATCGTCTGATTCGGCTTCACCGAGCCCGACGTAACGCGCCCGGTCACGATGCGGCCGAGATAGGGATTGGCCTCCAGGATCGTTCCCAGCATGCGGAACGGACCCTCCTCGACCACCGGCGGCGCCACGTGGCGAATGACGAGGTCGAACAGCGGCGCCATGCCCCGATCCTTGGGGCCGGTAGGATCGGCCGCCATCCAGCCCTGCCGGGCCGAACCGTACAGAATGGGAAAGTCGAGCTGTTCCTCGCTCGCCTCGAGCGCGGCGAACAGATCGAAGACCTCATTGGCGACTTCCGTGGGGCGGGCGTCCGACCGATCGACCTTGTTGATGATGACGATCGGCTTCAGTCCCACTTTGAGCGCCTTGGTGACCACGAACTTGGTCTGCGGCAGCGGGCCCTCGGCAGCGTCCACCAGGACCAGCGCGCCGTCCACCATGTTGAGGATGCGCTCGACCTCGCCGCCGAAATCGGCGTGGCCGGGCGTATCGACGATATTAATTCGGGTGCCCTGCCAGAGGATCGAGGTCACCTTCGAGAGGATGGTGATACCCCGCTCGCGCTCGAGGTCGTTCGAATCGAGCGCGCGCTCGGCGACCCGCTGATTCTCGCGAAAAGCCCCCGATTGCTGGAGCAAGCGGTCGACCAGCGTGGTTTTGCCATGATCGACATGGGCAATGATGGCAATGTTGCGGAGTTTCATGGGGACATCGTTAAATCGTTGCGGGCCCCCAAGGGGCCCGCGCGTTGCGGAATATAGTCAGTTGTGGCCGGTTCGCAACGCGCACGCGGATGGGGATATGGTAAAATCGATGAAACGAGCGCCGCTGGTGAGTCCTCGGGGTAACGAGGACGCACCGGGCAGATTGTGAGGTCTCTTGCGCTTTCCGCTGGCCACCCGCAGCACGCGCCGGATTCTTTGCGTATTCCCGGCTTACGCGCCGTCCTTCGGCACGTTCTCCCACTCCTACCATCTGTTCGGGCGCGTGCGCGCGTTCATGCCGCCGCAGGGCCTGCTGCTGATCGCCGCCTATATGCCCGCGCACTGGCCGGTCCGCTTTGTCGACGAGAACATCCGTCCGGCCAGCGCTGACGATTTGGCCTGGGCCGACGGCATCTTTGTCAGCGGCATGCACATCCAGGCGCCGCAGATTCACGATATCGCACGCCGCGCCAAGGCTGCCGGCAAGGCGATCGCGCTCGGCGGGCCATCGGTGTCGAGCACGCCCGAAGCGTACCCGGAATTCGATTACCTCCACATCGGCGAGATCGGCGACGCCACGGACCGGCTGATCGCCCGCCTTGATGAAGATTGCGCCGCGCCGCCCGAGCAGGTGCGCTTCGAAACCGCAGAGCGCCTAGCGCTCTCCGACTTTCCGGTGCCGGCCTATCATCTCATCAGGCTCGACCGCTATCTGCTCGGCTCGCTGCAATTCTCCAGCGGCTGCCCCTATCGCTGCGAGTTCTGCGATATCCCGGCGCTGTACGGCCGGCAGCCGCGGCTGAAGACGCCGCAGCAACTGACCGCCGAGCTCGACGCCATGCTGGCGCAGGGGCGCCACCCCTCCGTGATCTATTTCGTCGACGATAATTTCATCGGCAACCGCAAGGCGACGCGCGAGATGCTGCCGCATCTCATCGAATGGCAGAAGCGGCGCGGCCATCCGCTGCGCTTTGCCTGCGAGGCCACGCTCAATATCGCCAAGCAGAGGGAAATTCTCGCGCTGATGCGGGCAGCGGAATTCCACACGGTTTTCGTCGGCATCGAATCGGCGGAGGCCGATGCGCTCATGCACATGCGCAAGGAGCACAACGCGGCGCTGCCGATGCTCGACGCCATCCGCACGCTCAACAGCTACGGGCTCGAAGTCACCTCCGGCATTATTCTCGGGCTCGACACCGACACCGCCGAGACCGAGGCGAGGCTTAAGGCTTTCATCGACGCGTCGCAGATACCGATTCTCACCATCAATCTGTTGCAGGCGCTGCCGAGGACGCCGCTATGGGACCGCCTCAAGCGCGCCGGCCGCATCGTCGCCGACGACACCGACCTCGAAAGCAACGTGAGGTTTTTGCGACCCTACGACGAGGTGGTGGCAATGTGGCGCCGCTGCATCGCGCACGCCTACGCGCCCGAGCGGCTGTTCCAGCGCTTCACCCACCAGATCGGAGCGACTTATGCCAACCGGCTGGTCGGACCGGTCCGCGGCAAGCTCACCGTGAATAATCTCCGCCTGGCGCTGGTGCTGGCGTTCAACGTCGCCTTGCGGATCGGTGTTTTTTCCGATTATCGCCGCTGGTTCTGGAAGGCGGTCTTGCCGGCGCTTCGCCGCGGTCAGATCGACGCCGCGCTGAGCATGGGCGTCGTCGGGCATCATTTGATCCGGTTCTCGCGCGAAGCCTTGCGCGGCGAGCAGAACGCTTCGTTCTATTCCGCGCAGTCGCGGCGGTCGGCGGCTGCCGAAGCGGCGGCGCGCCGCCTGCGCGAAGCTGAGGAAGTTGGGGTCGGCTCTTAGAGGACGAAGTCGCGGGCGTGGCAGGCGCTCAGGACGCGCAAATTCATCTATGCGCTTAGACGCGCGAACATTCGTTAAGCGCGAGCCTGGTGTCCCGATTCCGAAGTTCGCATCATTATGCGGCACCCTCGTTTGCGAACTTCGGAATCGAAGGACACCGGCAACGTATTGATCTAGCGTGGCTTTGGTTCAGAAGTCCGCATGACGAGTTCGCGGCAAAAATGATGCGGACTTCTGAACCGCCACACTAGTGCTATTCTAGGCCGCGCTGCGTCCGGACGATCCCCATGGTCCGAACCGCATGCCGGTCGGCATCGCCTGATGCAGCATGAGCATTTCGCCGATGGTTTCTGAGGTCACGAGCCCGACCAATCGGCCTGACATGTCGACGATTCCGACGGCCGGTACCGATTTCTCCTGCAGCAGCCGGAATGCCTCGTCGAGGCAGCGGCTTTTGTTCAAGGTCGGGATGCCGTTGGTCACGGCGTCGGCGACGCGCGCGTCCGGCCCGCGCTCCTTTAGAGCGCGAATGAGGTCGTTGCGCGCCAGTACGCCGAGCGGCCGGCCGGCGCCGTCCACCACCGGGAACTCGCCCTGACTGGTGCGCAACAGCGTCTCGACGGCGGCGTCGACGTGCTCGTCCGGCGTCAGCGTTGCGAATTGCGTCAGCATGGCGGCTGTCACCGGGATGCCGCGCGACATGGCGCGGATCGCCACCAGATGCGCTTCCGAGGCGGCGGCGAGATAGACGAAGATGGCGATGAAGATCAAAATCGGATTGCCGAACAGGCCGAGGAAGCCGAGCGCGAAGGCGACCCATTGCCCGATCGTGGCGGCGATTTCGGTGGCGCGGACGTAACCGAGCCGCGCCGCGAGCAGCGCGCGCAGCACGCGGCCGCCGTCCATCGGAAAGGCGGGGATCAAATTGAACACGGCGAGAAACAGATTCACCACCGCGAGGCGGTCGATCATGCTGACATCGGCGCTCTCGAGCGCGGCGAGGTGGTCGGCCGAAAGGTTGGCGCCGCCGACCAGCACCAGCACCGCTGCGATGACCACGTTGACGGCAGGTCCGGCGATGGCAATGAGAAATTCTTCGCTCGGTTTTTCCGGGATGCGCTCGAGCCGCGACACGCCGCCGATCGGCAGCAGAATCACGTCGGGGGTCCGCACCCCGAAGGCCCGCGCCGTGAAGATGTGACCGAATTCGTGCAGCAGCACGCACAGGAACAACAGAACGATGAACAGCAGGCTGCTCCACGCCGCCTGCGGCCCGCCGGCGATGTATTCCACGCCGAAAATCCAAGCCAGGAACAGCAGGAAAGTCACGTGAATGCGGATCGCCGTGCCGGCGACCGATCCGATGTTCAGGGACCAGGACATGACGACCTCTTGGCGACTTCTGGCGACCCCTTGGCAGCCTCTTGGGGTTCCTGCGCAGCCGCACCGCTTGAAAGGTAGTGATGGCGCCGCCTATTTACGAGAGCGGCGTTCCGCCGAGATCGTTGTCACAGACGGAGTTTACCCATGGCGCAAAAGCTTTCCGGCGAGCCGCGCAGTCGCGTGCTCGCCCGCCTCAACGGCTGGAGCGAGGTCAAGGGCCGCGATGCCATCAGCAAAAAGTTTGTCTTCGCTGATTTCAGCGAGGCGTTCGGCTTCATGGCGCGCGTCGCCCTGGTGGCGGAGAAGCTCGACCATCATCCCGAATGGTCCAACGTCTACAAGACCGTCGAGGTCACGTTGTCGACCCACGATGCCGGTGGTTTGACCGAGCTGGACGTGAAGCTCGCCGAAGCCATGGACAAGTTCGCCAGCTAGAGCGGCGCGCACCCGCCAAGGCAGGCGCTTCGCCTTGCCGCTGCCGCCTTTCGCAGCCATCCTGTCGCGGCCATGTGAGTCCAGAGGGCGGAGCCGGGCACATGTCGTTCGGGCACGATGGCGCATCTTGGGTTGACGCCGAAGCGCTGGCGCGCCGTTTCGCCGCCGACGAGCATGAAGTGCGGCGCGGATTTTGGCGCAAGCTGCGGCGCCTCGCGGCGCAGCTGCCGTTCGCCGAAGATTTGATTGCCGCGCATTATTGTGCGTTCGATCGGCAAACGCCGCTCAAGGTAAAGGCCGTCCTCATTGGCGCGCTCGCTTATTTCGTGCTGCCGACCGATGTCGTTCCCGATTATCTCCCGGTGATCGGCTATGCGGACGATGCCGCGGTGCTCGCCGCCGCCATCAAGCTCGTCGCCTCGCACATCACGCCCGAGCACCGCGAGGCGGCGGGGCGCATGCTCGCGCGCATGCGCGGTGACGTGTGATCAGGGCCGCAGCACGATCTTGCCCATGGCCTTGCGGTCGGCGATGGCCTTGAGCGCCGCGGCGGTCTCGGCCAGCGGATAGACCGCGTGCACATGGGCGCTGAGCTTGCCTTCGGCGCACCACTTTACGATATCGCTCATCAAGGCGCGCTGAGCCTGCGGCTCGCGCATCGTCCACGCCCCCCAAAGGACGCCGCGAATGTCGCTGCTCTTGAGCAGGACGAGATTGAGCGGGAGTTTGGGAATCTCTCCGGCGGCGAAGCCGATCACAAGATAGCGGCCCCTCCAGCCGAGCGCGCGCACGGCGGGCTCCGCATAGGGGCCGCCGACCGGATCGTAGACCACATCGATGCCGCGCTCGCCGCCTAGCCGCTTCAGCGCATCACGCAAGTCTTCGCTGGCGTAATTCACCGTTTCGTCGGCGCCGTGGGATCGGGCGAAGGCGAGCTTTTCGTCGGATGAGGCGCAGGCGATGACGCGCGCGCCCATGATCTTGCCGACCTCGACCGCGGCAAGTCCGGTGCCGCCGGAGGCGCCGAGCACGGCGAGCGTCTCCCCTGGCTTGAGGTCGGCGCGTCTGCGCAGGGCGTAGAGCGTCGTGCCATAGGTCACGGTGACGCCGGCCGCCCGCTCGAAATCGAGACTATCGGGGATCTTCACCAGGACCCTTGCGGGGACGGCAACATATTCGCGGGCCGCACCCGAACCGGCACCGATTACGCGGTCGCCGGGGACAACGTCCGTCACCCCGGCGCCTACGCTCTCGACCATTCCGGCGAATTCCGACGCCGGCGAGAACGGAAAGGGCGGCTTGTTCTGGTATTTGCCTGCGATGATCAACAAGTCGAAGAAGTTGAGCGCTGCGCCCTTGACCCGCACCACGGCCTCGCCGGGCCCGGCGGTGGGCTGCGGGATGTCTGCGAGTTCGAGTTCGTCAGGCGTACAAAAATGCGTGCAGAGTATCGCTTTCATGGATGTCACTGTCCTCCGGGAAGCCGCCAAGCGCGCGCCCGCGATCAGTAATCACAAAACACGGGGACCTTGGAAGTAGCTGGGGCCTCTGCGAACTGCCGCGGTGATTCACGCTCCCAAGCGACAGCTGGCTGCGCCGGCCGGCAGGGCGCTTGTTGCCGCCGCAAGGGGCACCAGTTGCGTCTTCGCCTTGTCGATTCCGTTCCCTCCTCGGCCAAAATGGGTTAAACATGAAGGGCTTGGATTCAATCAGCGCCGTTTTCGTGAGGCCCGATGCATATCCATCGACCATGGCAAGTTGCCTTTTCGCTGCTCATTACGGCGGCAATTGCCGTTCCCGCGCTCGCCCAGCAATCGGAGGCTCCGGCCCCCGCAACATCGCCCACGCCCGCAGTCCCGGCACCAAAGAAGCCGCCCAAGCATAAACCTGCCGCACCCGCACCCGCGACTGCTCCAGCTGCGGCGCCGGCAACGGCACCGGCTGCGGCCGTGGCAGGTGGCGTGAAGCCGACCCTGCTCGGCCAATATGGCGATTGGGGCGCCTATACGGCTTCCCCGGGCGGGAAAAAGATCTGCTTTGCCATTGCGAAGCCTTCGTCCTCGGAGACCAATCCGCCCAATCGGCCGCGCAATCCGGCCTATATGTTCATTTCCTCGCGGCCGGCCGACAAGGTGAGCAACGAGGTCTCGATCATCATCGGGTATCCGTTCAAGCCGAATTCCGAGGCGACCGTGGATATCGGCTCGACCTCGTTTGCGCTCTACACCCAGCAGGACGGCGCCTGGATCAAGAACGCAGCGGATGAGGCCCATATGGTTGAGGCCATGCGGGCGGGGCAAAGCGCGGTGGTGAAGGGCGCATCCGCGAAGGGAACGCGAACGACAGACACTTTCTTGCTCCGTGGTCTCTCCCAAGCCCTCGACCGCACCGACCAGGATTGCAAGTAGACGGGGCTGCACAGAACGCTTCGGGCCGCTGTCCGCGCCGTGCCTTAGGTCGGGCACTATCGGGAAGGGACGTTTCGCCCCATCTATGCCGAGGCGCGCTAGCGCCCTTTTTCATCGGATTGGCTATGACTGCTCCGCATGCCGCGACCCAGCCGGGTGACATCGCAGCGGCCGCTCAGATCGAAAAGCGGCCGCTTGAGCGCTACGTCGCGCCGGCAAAGCCTTCGCTGGTCGGGCTGCCGCGCGACGCGCTCGCCGAGGCGCTCGGCGCCGCCGGCGTGCCGGAGCGGCAGCGCCGCATGCGGGTGCAACAAGTCTGGCACTGGCTTTACGTGCGCGGCGTCCAAGACTTCGACGAGATGACGACGCTGTCGAAGGAGCTCCGCGCGGAACTGGCGCGGCACTTCACCCTGGCGCGTCCGGAAATCGCCGCCGAGCACGTCTCGGTCGACGGCACGCGCAAGTGGCTGATCCGGCTTCCCGGCGAGGTCCCTGGCCGGCCGCATGAGGTCGAATGCGTCTACATTCCGGAAAGCGATCGCGGCACCCTGTGCATTTCGAGCCAGGTCGGCTGCACGCTCAATTGCTCGTTCTGCCACACCGGTACGCAGCGCCTAGTCCGCAATCTCACGCCGGGCGAGATCGTCGGGCAGGTGGTGCTGGCGCGCGACCGGCTCGGCGATTGGCAGCGGGCGGCGGCGCCCGCCGGTGCAGAGCCCGAGAAGCGCCTCGTCTCCAACGTCGTCATGATGGGGATGGGCGAGCCGCTCTACAATTTCGAGGCCGTGCGCGACGGCCTCGGCGTCGTCGCCGACGGCGAGGGCTTGAGCATTTCCAAGCGGCGGATCACGCTGTCGACATCGGGCGTGGTGCCCAATATTGCCCGCGCCGGGACCGAGATCGGCGTCATGCTTGCGGTCTCGCTGCACGCCGTCACCGACGAGCTGCGCAACGAGCTGGTGCCGCTGAACCGCAAATATCCGCTGCGCGAGCTCATGGAGGCCTGCCGCAACTATCCGGGACTCTCCAACGCCCGGCGCTTCACCTTTGAGTATGTCATGCTCAAGGGCGTCAACGATTCGCTCGCCGACGCGCGGGCGCTCCTGCGTCTGCTCAAGGGCATCCCCGCCAAGATCAACCTCATTCCGTTCAATCCCTGGCCGGGCAGCAAGTACGAATGCTCCGACTGGGAGCAGATCGAGAAATTCTCCGAAGTCGTCTTCAATGCGGGCTACGCCTCCCCGGTGCGCACGCCGCGCGGCCGCGACATTCTCGCCGCCTGCGGTCAGCTCAAGAGCGCGACGGAAAAGCTCTCCGCCCGCGAGCGCCTGGCGCTGCGGGCGATGGCGATGACGGATTGACGCCCTTTCATGGCGATTATCTTCCGTATTTTAGTAGTGATCGCCGGCTATTTCTCGGCATGCGTTGCCGCCTCGATCGTGCTCACCATCGGTACGCTGAAGCCGGAATGGGATGATCTATCTTCGTTTGGCCTGGCATCGGCGGTGTTGTGGTCGGTCGTCGGCGTCGGCGCCGCTTTTATCGCCGCCATCGCTACGCCGCCGGCGCTGCTCGTGATCGTGCTGGCGGAAGGATTCTCCTGGCGGTCGGGCCTGGTTTATGCGGTGCTTGGCGGTGTACTGGCGCTGTTGCTGAGTTACGGTCTCGATTTCGCCGGCTATGTCGGGGAGCCCGGCAGCAGCCCGGTGCGCGAGCGCGAGGTGATCGCCGCTGCCGGCATCGCCGGCGGCTTCATCTATTGGCTGTGGGCCGGCCGCCGGGCCGGCTCCTGGAAGTGATCGCATGAATCGAACCGGACTCGCCATCGCGCTCGCCGTTGCTGCACTGGTCGGCGTCGTATTCGGCGTCTATCCGCAATTCGATCTCGACGTTTCGGCGCTGTTCTTCGATGCCAACAAGCGCACCTTCGAAATGGGCGGCCAGGCTTGGACGCTGTATTCGCGCGACGTAGCGAGTGCGCTGATCACGCTTCTCGTCGCACCGGCTTTCGTCGCGATCGTCGGCAAACTGACGCTGCCGCGACGGCGCATGCTGATCGGCGGCCGCGCCGCCCTGCTCCTGATCGCGACGCTGGCGCTCGGCCCCGGCGTTCTTGCCAACAAGATATTCAAGGAGCATTGGGGCCGCATGCGTCCGGTCGATGTCACGCAGTTCGGCGGCACCGATCGCTTCACGCCCTGGTGGGATCCCCGCGGCCCGTGCACGGAAAATTGTTCGTTCATCGCCGGCGAGCCCTCCGGCGCGTTCTGGACGCTGGCGCCCGCCGCGCTGGCGCCGCCCCAATGGCGGTTGCTGACCTACGGCGCGGCGCTCACCTTCGGAGCGTTTGTCGGCGGCCTGCGCATCGCCGCTGGCGGTCATTTTTTCACTGACGTCATGTTCGCCGGCGTGTTCATGTTCCTGCTGGCGTGGGTCGTTCACGGCCTGATCTATCGCTGGCGGCCGACGCGGCTGACCGACGAGGCCATCGAGCAGCCGCTCGAATGGGCGGGAGGCGCGGTCCGCGACGCGCTGGCTGCGCTGGTGCGGCGGATTGCGGCGCGCAAGAGCCCGCGCGCCTGAGGCCCCGACGACGCCAACGCACCGCCGGCCCGGCCAGCTTGCTTCGCCGCCGCGCATGCCTATAGTCCGCGCGGATTTCGGGGCGACCTTGTCTCTGCACGCAGGATTTTCCCATGGCCAAGGATGACGGAAACAAACGCGACGTCAAAAAAGTCGTGCTGGCCTATTCCGGCGGGCTCGACACGTCGATCATCCTGAAGTGGCTGCAAACCACCTACGGCTGCGAGGTCGTCACTTTTACCGCCGACCTCGGGCAGGGCGAGGAGCTCGAGCCGGCGCGAGCGAAGGCGCTGGCGCTCGGCATCAAGCCGCAGAACATCTTCATCGAGGATTTGCGCGAGGAGTTCGTGCGCGACTACGTCTTTCCGATGTTCCGCGCCAATGCGCTCTACGAGGGCCAATATCTGCTCGGCACCTCGATCGCGCGGCCGCTCATCGCCAAAAAGCAGATCGAGATCGCGGAGCAAGTCGGCGCCGACGCCGTCGCCCATGGCGCGACCGGCAAGGGCAACGATCAGGTGCGCTTCGAGCTCGCCTATTATGCGCTGAAACCCGACGTCAAGGTCATCGCGCCGTGGCGCGAATGGAGCTTTCGCTCGCGCGAGGCGCTGATCGCCTTTGCCGAGCAGAACCAGATTCCGATCGCCAAGGACAAACGCGGCGAGGCGCCGTTTTCGACCGACGCCAACCTGCTGCACACCTCCTCGGAGGGCAAGGTGCTGGAAAATCCCGGCGAAGAGGTGCCGGATTACGTCTATTCGCGGACCGTCGATCCCGAGCAGGCGCCCAATGAGCCGGCCTACGTGACGGTCGATTTCGAGCGCGGCGATGCGGTCGCGGTCGACGGTAAAAGCCTGTCGCCGGCGCGACTGCTCGCGCAGCTCAACACGCTCGGCCGCCGGCACGGTATCGGCCGTCTCGATCTGGTCGAGAACCGCTTCGTCGGCATGAAATCGCGCGGCATGTACGAGACGCCGGGCGGCACCATTCTCCTTGAGGCGCATCGCGGCATCGAGCAGATCACGCTCGACCGCGGCGCCGCCCATCTCAAGGACGAGCTGATGCCGAAATATGCCGAGCTGATTTACTACGGCTTCTGGTTCTCGCCGGAGCGCGAGATGCTGCAGGCGGCCATCGACAAGAGCCAGGAATTCGTATCGGGCCGGGTGCGGCTCAAGCTCTACAAGGGCAACGTCGGCGTGGTCGGGCGCGAGAGCAAATATTCGCTCTACGATCAGGATCTGGTGACGTTCGAGGACGGCAAGGTGGCCTACGATCAACGCGACGCCGAAGGATTTATTCGGCTGAACGCGCTGCGGCTGCGTACGCTGGGACAGCGGAAACGCAAGCTGAAATTGTGAGAGGCGCGTCTCCCTCTCCCCGCGCGCGGGGCGGGGAGAGGTGAAGCCTCACACCTGCCGCTCGACCAGCGTCCGCTTGAGATCGGCGATGACCTTCGCCGGGTTGAGATGCTTGGGGCAGGCCTTGGAGCAATTCAGGATGGTGTGGCAGCGATAGAGGCGGAACGGGTCTTCCAGATTGTCGAGCCGCTCGCCGGTCGCCTCGTCGCGCGAGTCCACGATCCAGCGCTGCGCCTGCAACAGCGCGGCCGGGCCGAGATAGCGTTCGGAATTCCACCAATAGCTCGGGCAGGACGTCGAGCAGCACGCGCACAGGATACACTCGTAGAGCCCGTCGAGTTTCTGCCGGTCCTCGTGGCTCTGCTTCCACTCCTTCTCCGGCGTCGGCGAGACGGTGTGCAGCCACGGCTCGATCGAGGCGTGCTGGGCATAAAAGTTGGTGAGGTCGGGCACCAGGTCCTTCACCACCGGCATGTGCGGCAACGGATAGACGCGCACCGCGCCGCTGATTTCGCTCATCGCCTTGGTGCAGGCGAGCGTATTGGTACCGTCGATGTTCATCGAGCAGGAACCGCAGATGCCTTCGCGACAGGAACGGCGGTAGGTCAGCGTCGGGTCGACGTTGTTCTTGATCCAGTTCAGCCCGTCAAGCACCATCGGCCCGCAATCGTCGGTGTCGACGTAATAGGTGTCGATGCGCGGGTTGCGCCCGTCATCGGGGTCCCAGCGATAGATGCGGTACTCCCGCTCGGCGTGCGCCTTCGCCGGATGCGGCCAGGTCTTGCCTTCGGTGATCTTCGAATTTTTCGGCAGCGTAAACTGGACCATCAGAAAACCTCAATACACCCGGGCCTTGGGCTCGACATAGGCGACGTCATTGGTCAGCGTGTAGGTGTGCACCGGCCGGTAATCGATGGTGACCTTGCCGGTATTGGTATCGAGCCACACCTGCGTGTGTTTCATCCAGTTCTTGTCGTCGCGCTCGGGATAATCCTCGCGGGCGTGGGCGCCGCGACTTTCCGTGCGATTGGCAGCGGAGTCCATCGTCACGACGGCCTGCTCGATCAGATTGGCAAATTCCAGCGTCTCCACGAGGTCCGAGTTCCAGATCAGCGAGCGGTCGCTGACGCGGACGTCGGCGATGCCGTCAAAGACCTCGTGGATCAGCTTGGAGCCTTGCTGCAGTATCTCTCCGGTGCGAAACACCGCGCAGTTACTCTGCATCACGTGCTGCATTCTGGCGCGCAGCTGTGCCGTCGGCGTGGCGCCGGAGGCGTGGCGGAATTTGTCGAGCCGCGACAGCGCACGCTCGGCGGAATCCTGCGGCAGCTCGGGCTGCTTGTCGTTCGGCGTGAGAATTTCGGCGCAGCGCAGCGCCGCCGCGCGGCCGAAGACGACGAGATCGATCAGCGAATTCGAGCCCAACCGATTGGCGCCGTGGACCGAGACGCAGGCTGCCTCGCCGAGCGCCATCATGCCGGGCACGACATGATCGGGATTGCCGTTTTTCTTGATCAAGGCCTCGCCGTGATAGTTCGTGGCGATGCCGCCCATGTTGTAATGCGCGGTCGGCACGATCGGCACCGGCTCGCGCGTCAGGTCGACGCCGGCGAAGATGTGCGCCGACTCGGTGATGCCCGGCAGCCGCTCGGCGAGGATTTTTGGATCGAGATGGTCGAGGTGCAGGAAGATATGATCTTTCTTCGGCCCGACGCCGCGGCCTTCGCGGATTTCGATGGTCATCGCCCGGGAGACGACGTCGCGCGAGGCGAGGTCCTTGGCTGACGGCGCATAGCGCTCCATGAAGCGCTCGCCTTCCGAATTGACCAGATAGGCCCCTTCGCCGCGGGCGCCTTCGGTGATCAGCACGCCGGCGCCGTAGACCCCGGTCGGATGGAACTGCACGAATTCCATGTCCTGGAGCGGCAAGCCAGCGCGCAGCACCATGGCGTTGCCGTCGCCGGTTTGCGTGTGCGCACCGGTACAGGAGAAATAGGTGCGTCCGTAGCCGCCCGTGGCGAGCACGGTCATCTGCGCGCTGAAGCGATGGATCGAGCCATTGTCGAGATTGATCGCGACGACGCCGCGGCAGCGGCCTTCCTCGTCCACGATGAGGTCGATGGCGAAATATTCGACGAAGAACTCGGCCGAATGGCGCACTGCCTGGCCGTACATCGTGTGCAGCATGGCGTGGCCGGTGCGGTCGGCGGCGGCGCAAGTGCGTTGCGCGGTGCCCTTGCCGAAATGGGTGGTCATGCCGCCGAACGGGCGTTGATAAATCTTGCCGTCTTCGCGGCGTGAGAACGGCAGGCCCCAATGCTCCAGTTCATAGACCGCTTCCGGCGCGTTGCGGCACATATATTCGATCGCGTCCTGGTCGCCGAGCCAGTCGGAGCCCTTGACGGTGTCGTACATGTGCCAGCGCCAGTCGTCCTCGCCCATGTTGCCGAGCGCGGCGGCAATGCCGCCCTGCGCCGCCACCGTATGCGAGCGCGTCGGGAACACTTTGGTGATGCAGGCGGTGCGCAAGCCCGCTTCGCTGCAGCCGACGACGGCGCGCAGCCCGGAACCGCCGGCGCCGATGACGACGACGTCGTAGGCGTGATCTTCGATCGGATAGGCGCGGCCGTTGATGGCCGGCGCTGTGCTGCCGCCGTTCGATCCGCTCTCTGCCATGCTTACACTCCGAACGACAATTTGAGAATAGCGTAGGCGCAGATCAGGCCGACGATCCAGCAGAAGAACGCGTTGGCCAGCAACAGCGTCAGCTTCAAGGATTCATCGGGGACATAATCCACGAGTATCTCCTGCATGCCGATCTTCATGTGGGTGATGGTGCAGACGATGAACAGGAGCATGATCATGGCGACCAGCGGCGCGCCGAGGATTTGCGCCACGGCGGCCTGATTGCGTCCGAGCAGCATGATGACGATGACGAACACGGCGACGGTCAGCGGGATGCCGGCGACCGAGGTCACGCGCTGCACCCAGAAATCCTGGGTCCCCGATTTCGCCGCGCCGCGGCCGCGGACCCGCGCGAGCGGAGTGCGGAAATGCTTCGGTGCGAGGTCGCTCATCGCGAGCCTCCCATGGCGAGGTAGCCGATCACCCAAACGATCACCGTCAGGACGATCGAACCAATGATGGTGGCGGCCGCAAGCCATTCGCGCTGCTGCGCGCCAAAGCCGCGACCGGTATCCCAGATCAGATGGCGGACGCCGCCGAGTGTGTGATGGATCAGCGCCCAGGTGTAGCCGAACAACACCAATCGGCCGATGAGCGAGCCGGCAAACCATTCGAATCTGGCGTAGCCGGCGGGCCCGGAAGCGGCGGCCATCAGCCACCAGGCCAGTAGTAGAGCGCCAAAATAGAGGCCAAGTCCGCTGATGCGATGGAGGCCGGACATCACCATCGTCAGCGTGAGCCGGTAGACTTGAAGGTGCGGCGAGAGCGGTCGTGCGGCGGGGGCCTTGGTTTCGGCCATTGTGCTCATCCGAATTTGGCTCGACAGCGGTGCCGAGCTTAACCGTGTCCTATCCAATCCGGGCGCGCGCCGCAATCGAGCAACAACGCGAGCGGGACGTCGATACGCCACGACTGTTCGCGAAAAACGAAAGATATCATTGAAATAACTGGGCACAATTGGCATTATTTAAAGCCTGACTTCGTGAAATCCGAAGGCAAGATCTTCCCATGCCATTCGATCTCGCCGATCTCAGCCTCTTTCGCCACGTGATCGAGGCCGGCAGCATCACCCACGGCGCCGCGCGGGCCCACCTCGCGCTCGCCGCCGCTTCGACGCGCATCCGCAACATGGAGGAAGCGCTCGGCGTCGTGCTGCTCAGGCGTGGCCGCCAGGGTGTCACCCCGACGCAAGCCGGCCGCACCTTGCTGCAACATGCCCGCGCAATATTGCGCCAGGCCGAGCGTCTGCATGAGGATCTCGGCGCTTATGGCGGCGGCCTCGCCGGGCAGATCCGGGTGCTGTCGAACACCAACGCGCTGACCGAGTTTTTGCCGGAAGCGCTCAGCTCGTTTCTCGCCGCGCACCCGAACGTCAGCGTCGATCTGGAGGAGCGCTTGAGTGACGAGATTGTCGGGCTGATCGCCGAGGGGGTCGCTGACCTCGGCATCGTTGCCGGAACCGTCGATGCCGGCGCGCTCGAAACCTATCCCTTCCGCCGCGACCGCTTCGTGCTGGTTGTTGCGCGCTCCAATCCTTTGGGGCAGCGCGATAAGATCGGATTTGAAGAGGTTCTCGACCACGACTTCGTCGGGCTGGATCGCGCCAGCGCCCTGCAGCGCTTCCTCGCCGGCAAGGCGGTGCGCATCGGCCGACCGCTGCGCTTGCGCGTGCAGCTGCGCAGCTTCGATGCCGTGTGCCGGTTGGTCGAATGCAATGTCGGCATCGGCATCGTGCCGGAGACCACCGCGCGCCGCGTCGCCAAGACCATGGCGATCGCGGCCGTGCCGCTCACCGATTCCTGGGCGGTGCGCGAACTGACGATCTGTATCCGCGACATGAAAGAACTGCCGCTCTATGCGCGGCAGTTGGTCGAACATTTGCGCGCGCAGGAGTAGAGTACGAGCCCCAAAAAGGGTTGCGCCGGACTTGATCGAGGCTGGAAGCGGCCTGCTGGCGTCAAAAAAACCTATGCGTGTTGGCATGCTGCCGAGAGCGATCAGCGTAAGTACATTGACGATAGCACCCCGCCGTTGTCCTCGAGTATAGGAATGAATGCGCGCGTCATGAAGCAACCCGAGGGTCGATGGCGAAAAGGAGCGGGCGCGCGGATTTGCGCCTCGCTTGATACGCGCGCCAGTAGACCGCGCCCGACGATCGGCAGTAACATGAGCTGCGAGGCTGCGTTTCACCCGCGTTTGCCCGCGCGCTATCGACCTGGGTCGTCCTGTTGAGCGAGCCTCAGTCCTATCGTCTTGTGATCGCCGACGATCATCCGCTGTTCCGCGGCGCATTGCGCGAAGCGGTCACCGGCGTGTTCGACCGCGCCGAGGTCGCCGAAGCCGGCACGTTCGAAGAGGTCAGCGAGCTTCTGGAACGCGGCGGCAGCGATATCGACCTGATCCTGCTCGATCTGCGCATGCCCGGGGTGCGCGGCTTTTCCAGCCTGATGTATCTGCGCGCCCAATATCCGAGCCTGCCGATCGTCGTGGTCTCGGCCAGCGACGATCCCGCCGTGATCCGCCGCTGCATCGATTTCGGCGCCTCCGGATTCATTCCGAAAACGCTCGGCATCGAGGCGCTGCGCCAGGCGATCGCGCGCGTGCTGCAAGGCGAGGTATGGACGCCGCCCGACGTCGACCTCACGCGGCAATCCGACGGCGAAGTCACCGCCATGATCGCGCGGCTGTCGACGCTGACGCCGCAGCAGGTCCGGGTGCTGATGATGCTGTCGGCGGGACTGCTCAACAAGCAGATCGCCTACGAGCTCGGCGTGTCGGAGGCGACCGTGAAGGCGCACGTCTCCGCGATCCTGCAGAAGCTCGGCGTCGAGAGCCGCTTGCAAGCGGTCATCGCCGCCGGAAAGATCGAAGCCGGCCAATGGCCGCAGCTGCGGGCGCGGGAGGGATGAGCGTCGCTTAGGGGGGTGGAATCATAGACCCGCAGACATGTCCGCCTTCAAGGGGAGGAGCAGACATCGCGATTTAATCGCGTGATGTCCGCTTGTGACCGATTTTGTTGAAGAAGGCGGTCAGTAATTCGAGATGAATCGGCGTGGCCATTCAAAGGGCGCCGACTGCGGGTCTCAGGCTGGGTGAGGGCTTGGCATCGGTATCAGCTTCGCTAGCTTTC
>JBEKJZ010000070.1:0-26702 GCA_050010955.1 Xanthobacteraceae bacterium
TTGCCAAAACTATGACCGCAGCACGGCAATAACGGAAGCGGTACTGCGCGGCGGCATGGGCAGTGTTTAGCGGATGCGCCATACGCGCTCAGCCGCCAATCGGGGTGGCGGCGGCCGGATCGGCCCAGGCGACAAACGCCGGAATCCGCAAGGCGGGGCCGCCATAGATAAGGGATGTGCCATCCGGCGCGACCACGGCGCCGCCTGCCGCCGCCAAGATCGCGTGCCCGGCCGCCACGTCCCAGTCCCGCGTCGGCCCGAGCCGCGGATAGAGGTCGGCGGCGCCTTCGGCCAGGCGGCAGAATTTCAGCGAGGAACCGCAGGGAATGCGCCGCGCGCGCGGCAAGCCTTCGAGATAGGCTTCGGTTCGCGTATCGAGGTGCGAGCGGCTGACCATGACGAGGAGGTCATCCTCGGGGCGAGGCCGCGTGCGGATGGCATGCGGCGGTGAGTGTTGTCGCGAGGAAAATTCCAACCGCTCGGCGCCGCGGCCGACGACACCGCGCCAGATCAGGCCAAGGGCCGGCGCCGTAATGACGCCGAGAATGGGCGCGCCATCGGAAACCACCGCGATATTGATCGTGTATTCATCGCGGCCGGCAACGTATTCGCGCGTGCCGTCCACCGGGTCGACCAGGATGACGCTTGCGCTCGTGATGGCCGGTTTCGCGCGTTCCGCTTGCTCCTCCGAGATGACCGGCAAGGCCGGAGCAAGATGCGCCAGGCCGTCGCGGATCACCGCCTCCGCGGCTTCGTCCGCCGCCGTCACCGGCGAGCCGTCGGCTTTGATGCGGACGCTGCCTTGCCCGTGCAAGCGCCGGATTGCGTCCGCTGCGGCCAGGCTCGTTGCGGTCATCGCCTCGATCAGTTCGGCGCATGCGGCGGGGTCGAATGTGGACACGAGCGCTCCTTTGGGTCCGATCGCGCGACAACCGCAGCCGCCGGGCAAAGGGGGATGCCGTTTAGCATAGGCGTGCGGAAACGGCACGATTGCCGAATCGGCCGGGCTGTGACACGGACGAAACCCATCGCAATTGAGCGGAGCTTCTCATGTCCGCACCCGTTTCCGGGCCGATTGTCATCGGTGCCCTCGACCTCGCCGCGCTGCTTTGCTCCCGCGTTTGCCATGACCTGATCAGTCCGGTGGGCGCGATCGTCAACGGCATCGAAGTGATGGAAGAGGACAAGGACGAAGAAACCAAGACTTTTGCGCTCGATCTGATCAAGAAGAGCGCCTATCAGGCCTCGGCCAAACTGCAATTCTGTCGGCTGGCTTTCGGCGCGGCGGGATCGGCCGGCGCGCAGATCGATCTTGGCGATGCGGAGAAGGTGGCGCGCGGGATGCTCGAGGACAATAAGACCAAATTGGTCTGGAATCTGCCGCGCCAATTCCTGGCGAAGAACCGGGTGAAGCTGTTGTTGAACATGCTGATGATCGGCGCCGGGACCATTCCACGCGGCGGCACGCTGACGGTCAACCCGGCCCCAGGAATGGACAGCGAGGCGGGTTTCGCGGTCACGGCTGCCGGCCTCAATGCCCGTTTAAGCCCGATCACCAGCGAACTGCTTGCCGGCACCCCGGCGCAGACCGTCGACGCTCACGGCATTCAACCTCTCTATGCCGGCATCCTGGCCCGGGATTGCGGGCTCACGCTGTCAGCCGCCGGCGATAGCGCGACGGTAGTCTTAACGGCTCGCTAACCGTCGGTCTGCGCGGAAAATCGGCCCTCGAAGCGGGTATGGAGTACCGCCGCAACCGAAATTAAACCCTTAGGCAACACACTCAGGCGGTCGGTCAGCCTCCAGCACCTGGCGGCGAAAGCGCGCGTTCTGCGTGCTGGCGGCGAGGGCGCATGGAGTGCCGGCCGGCAAGCGCGTGTCCGCACGAGGCGCCCGGTATGGACGAACTGCTCCGCGAATTTCTGACCGAGACCAATGAGAGTCTCGACCGGGTCGACTCCGAACTCGTGCGCTTCGAGCAGGAGCCGAACAACAGCAGCATCCTCGGCAACATTTTTCGCCTCGTCCATACGATCAAGGGCACCTGCGGCTTTCTCGGACTTCCCCGGCTCGGCGCGCTGGCGCATGCCGCCGAGACCTTGATCGGCAGATTTCGCGACGGAATGCCGGTCACCACCGACAGCGTCACGCTGGTACTTTCCACCATCGACCGCATAAAGACCATTCTGAACGAGATCGAGGCGCACCAGCACGAGCCGGCGGGCAACGATGGCGATCTCATCGGACAGCTCAATCGTCTGACGCATTTCGAGGAAATGCGGCCGCAACCAGCTCCGGGCGCCGAGGCGAACGCAAGGCCGCAACCGGCCGCTGTCGCGGAGTCGCGCGTAAAGCCCGCGGCGGTCGCGCCTGAGAAGCAACCGGCCGACAAATCCTCGGCCGAGCGGTCCGATGAGGAGCGCGCCGACAGGCTCGCAAAGCATTCGATCCGCGTCCATGTCGAGACGCTCGATCGGCTCATGACCACGGTTTCCGAGCTTGTGCTCACCCGCAACCAGCTCCTTGAGATTGTCCGCCGCCATGAGGATTCCGACTTCAACGTGCCACTGCAGCGGCTCTCCAGCGTCACCGCCGAGCTGCAGGAAGGGGTGATGAAAACCCGCATGCAGCCGATCGGCAATGCGTGGCAAAAACTGCCGCGTATCGTGCGCGACGTTGCTGCCGAGCTGGGCAAACAAATCGAGCTCGAGATGCACGGCGGCGATACCGAGATCGACCGCCAGGTGCTCGATCTGGTCAAGGATCCATTCACGCATTTGGTCCGCAACTGTGCCGATCACGGCATCGAGAGCGCCGCCGAGCGGCGCGCCGCGGGCAAGACGCCGAAGGGGACGATCCGGCTCGCCGCCTGCCACCAAGGCGGTCATGTCATCATCGAGATCGGCGATGACGGCCGCGGCCTCGACGTGGCGCGGATAAGGGCAAAGGCCATCGAGCAGGGCTTCGCCAGCGAGGCGGAGATTGCGGCGAAATCCGAGGCGGAGATCTGCGACCTGATCTTTACGCCGGGCTTCTCCACCGCCGCGCGCGTCACCAGCATTTCCGGCCGCGGCGTCGGCATGGACGTGGTACGCGCCAACATGGAGCAGATCGGCGGCACGGTCGACCTGAAATCCGTCGCCGGCGTCGGCACGACCTTTACGATCAAGATTCCGCTGACGCTGGCGATCGTCTCCGCCCTCATCGTCGAAACGGCCGGCGAGCGCTTCGCCATCCCGCAGCTTTCGGTGCTCGAGCTGGTGCGGACCGGCAGCAGCGCTGAGCACCGGATCGAGCGGATCAAGGATACGGCGGTGCTGCGACTGCGCGACAAGCTGTTGCCGCTGATCAACCTCAAGGAAATCCTGCGGCTCGGCGAAAGCGACGGCGACCACGGCTTCATCGTCGTCGCGCAGGTCGGCAGCCATGTCTTCGGCATCGTCGTCGACGGGGTCTTCCACACCGAGGAGATCGTGATCAAGCCGATGTCGTCGAAACTGCGGCACATCGCGGCGTTTTCCGGCACCACGATTCTCGGCGACGGCGCGGTGATCATGATCATCGACCCGAACGGCGTCGCGCAGGCGCTCGGTCGCGCCACGTCGCTGGCGCCGATCGACAGTGCCAAGGTCGAGGACGGGGAGAAGGCCGACAACGAGCAGTTGACGCCGCTATTGGTGTTCCGCGCCGGATCGCAGCAGCCGAAGGCCGTCCTGCTCTCGCTCGTCTCCCGACTCGAGGAGATCGATTGCAGCCGCATCGAAAACTCCGACGGCTGCCACCTCGTGCAATATCGCGAACAGCTGATGCCGCTCGTGCGCATCAACACGCAGACCGGCATCAAGCAGGACGGCGCGCAGCCGATCCTGGTGTTTTCCGATCAGGACCGCTCCATGGGCCTGGTCGTCGACGAGATCATCGACATCGTGGAGCAGCAGCTCGATATCGAGGTGGCGAGCGAGCGTCCCGGCGTGCTCGGCTACGCCGTGGTGAAAGGCAGCGCCACCGAGATCATCGACATCGGCCATTATTTGCCGCAGGCGTTTGCCGACTGGTTCCTGCAGCGCGAAAAACCGGCGGCGCGGGTCGCGCGCAAGGTGCTGCTGGTCGACGATTCGGCATTTTTCCGCGACCTGCTCGCGCCGCTGATCAAGGCCGCCGGCTATCAGGTCGTCGTCTTCGCGTCGGCGGCGCAGGCGCTCGCGGCCATCAAGAGCGGCACTCGGGCCGATATCGTCGTTACCGATATCGAGATGCCGGACATGGACGGTTTCGACCTCGCCAGGGCGTTGCGCGAAAATCCGGGTACCGCCGCCATTCCCGTCATCGCGCTCTCGGCCATGGTCTCGGCCGAGACAATCGAGCGCGGACGGGGCGCCGGGTTCCACGATTTTGTCGCCAAATTCGATCGCACCGGCCTCATCGCGGCGATCAAGGAGCAAAGCGCCGACCTCGATCAGGCGGCGTGACAGCAGCCCATGCACGATAAAACCGATCTCACCGAATTCGTCACGTTCACCGTCGCCGGTCAGTTGTTCGGGCTGCCGATCGCGCGGGTCCAGGACGTCTTCAAACCCTTGCGCATCACACGCGTTCCGCTCGCCGGAGCGGAGGTGGCGGGCGTGCTCAATCTCCGCGGCCGCATCGTGACGGTCATCGATATGCGCCACCGGCTCGACGTCCGCCACCAGGAGGGCGACGCGCCGATGGCGATCGGCATCGAAGCCAAGGGCGAATCGTTCGGCCTGTTGGTCGATGCGGTCGGCGAGGTGCTTAAGCTTTCGGTAACGGAACGCGAGCCGAATCCGATCAATCTCGACCGCAAGCTCGCCGCACTATCCGCCGGCATCTACCGGCTCGACGGCGAGCTTCTTGTCGTGCTCGACATCGACCGGGTGCTGGACCTGCGCGCCGCCGAGGCGGCGTAAGCCGGCGAGCCCGGATGCTTGGCAAGGGACGTGACGAAGGAACAAAGCGGCTTCGCCCGCGAAGCGTGAAGCGAGGACACAATGAAGACGTGCTTGGTGGTCGACGACTCCAGTGTCATCCGCAAGGTGGCACGGCGCATTCTCGAAGGGCTCGATTTTCAGATCGCGGAAGCGGAGGACGGCGAGGAGGCCATTGAGGCCTGCCGCCAGCAACTGCCGGACGCCATCCTGCTCGACTGGAACATGCCGAAAATGGACGGCTATGACTTCCTGCGGGTGTTGCGCCGCTTGCCCGGCGGCGACAGGCCGAAGGTGGTGTTCTGTACCACCGAAAACGATGTCGCGCACATCGCGCGGGCGCTGCACGCCGGGGCCAATGAGTACATCATGAAGCCATTCGACCGGGACATCGTCGAGGCCAAGTTCCAGGAAGTCGGACTGATCTGAGCAGCCAACGCCGAGCGAGTGTCGCGTTGGACAATGTCCGGGTGCCGAAGTTGCGTGTCGAAAGTCCCAGTACCATGAGTATCGTCCGCACCGCCGAGGTCGGTCCGTCGACCGCCTACGACCGGCGCATCCGCGTGATGATCGTCGACGACGCGATTGTGGCGCGCCGCCTGTCGGCGCGCTGGATCGACGCCGAACCGGATATGACCGTCATCGCCTGCCTGCGCACCGGACGCGAGGCGGTCGATCAAATCGAACAGCATGATCCTGACGTCGTCATCCTCGATGTCGACATGCCGGAGCTTGACGGCATTGCGGCGCTGCCGCTGCTGCTGCAGAAAAAGCCCGATCTGGTGGTAATCATGGCCTCGGCGCTGACGCGGCGGAGCGCCGAGGTGAGCTTGCGGGCGCTGTCGCTCGGCGCCGCCGATTATGTTCCGAAGCCTGGGGCCGCGCCCGATGCCGGCAAGTTGGCGGAGTTCCAGCACGAACTGATCGAGAAAATTCGCAATCTTGGGGGCCGCTTATTGGCGCGCCAGGGCAGCGCTGGCGCGATCGCGAGCCGGCCGCTGCCGGCGCCGCGGCTGCGCGAAAGCGTGCCGCTGCAGGCCGAGGCCCCTGCATTCAGCCTGCGGCCGTTCGCGCGCTGTCTGCCGCAGGTATTGCTGATCGGGTCCTCGACCGGCGGCCCGCAGGCGCTCACCACCTTGATCGGACAGCTCGGCACCGCGATCGAGCGGGGGCCGATTTTGATCACCCAGCACATGCCGCCGACCCTCACCACGGTGTTGGCCGAACATCTCGCGCGCAGCAGCAGCCGTCGGGTGCTTGAAGCGGTGCAGGGCGAAGTGATTGGTCCCGGCAGCATCTATGTGGCGCCGGGCGGCCGCCATATGCGCATCGTGCGCGGCCGCGAGGGCCCCGCGATCGCGCTTGGCGACGATCCACCGATCAATTTTTGCAGGCCGGCGGTCGATCCGCTGCTGTCCTCGGCGGCCGCGGTATGGGGCGCGGCCAGTCTCGCGCTTGTGCTCACCGGCATGGGCAGCGATGGGACGCGCGGCGCCGCCGAGATTGTGGCGGCCGGCGGCAGCGTGATCGCTCAGGACGAAGCGACCAGCGTGGTGTGGGGCATGCCGCGGTCGGTGGCGCAGGCCGGCTTGTGCTCGGCCGTGCTTCCGCTCGAGCGCATCGCCGCAAAGGTCAACAGCCTGTTCTGCGGAGATCGCTCGTGACGCCGCTCGACTACGATTTTTTGCGCAAATGCCTCAAGCAGCGCTCGGGCCTCGTCCTCTCCGCCGACAAGCAATATCTGGTCGAGAGCCGCCTGTTGCCGGTCGCCCGCAAGGCTGGCCTCGGCAGCCTCGGCGGTCTGGTGGCTGCGCTCAAGCGCGGTAATGCCGAGGCGCTGATGACGACCGTCGTCGAAGCCATGATGACCAACGAATCGTTCTTCTTTCGCGACAAGCTGCCGTTCGAGAATTGCCGCTCCACGGTGCTGCCGGCGTTGACCGCGGCGCGGCGAAGCTCGCGCATCATTCGCATCTGGTGCGCGGCCGCCTCGACCGGCCAGGAGCCGTACTCGCTGGCGATGTTGCTGAAAGAGATGCAGCGCGACATCGCCGGATGGCGCATCGATGTGCTCGCCACCGACCTTTCCAGTGAGGTGCTGGAGAAGGCGCGGCAGGGGATCTACAGCCAGTTCGAAGTGCAGCGCGGCCTGCCGATCCAGATGCTGATCAAATATTTTACCCAAAACGGCGACATGTGGCAGGTCGCGCCCGACATTCGGTCCATGGTGAAATACCGGCAGCTCAACCTGTTGTCCGATTTCTCCCACCTCGGCATGTTCGATCTGATCTTCTGCCGCAACGTGCTGATCTATTTCGACCAGGCGACGAAAATCAGCCTGCTCAATCGCCTCGCCCGCGTCGTCGCCGGCGACGGCTACCTCGTGCTCGGCGCGGCGGAGACGGTGGTCGGGCTGACCGACAGTTTCAAGGTGGTGGCGGAGGCGCGGGGCCTCTATGTGCCGAATCCGCGGGCATATGGCCCGTCGGCGGCTGAAAGGCCGCTACCGCGCTTGGTGGCGGTCAGCGGCGTGGGATGAAGCTGTGCTTTGCTGCCCCGCGTGGCGGCGGAGGATGGTGGAACCACAAGCAAAAACCCCGGCCGCCGGCCGGGGTTTTGTTTTTCCGAATGAGCGAGCTCAGGCGGAGATCTTCGCCTCGTCCTCGATCGGCTCGCGCAGCACGTAGCCGCGGCCCCACACCGTTTCGATGTAGTTCTTGCCGTTCGAGGCATTGGCGAGTTTTTTCCGCAGCTTGCAGATGAAGACGTCGATGATCTTCAGCTCCGGCTCGTCCATGCCGCCATAGAGGTGGTTGAGGAACATTTCCTTGGTCAGTGTCGTGCCCTTGCGCAGCGAAAGCAGCTCGAGCATCTGGTATTCCTTGCCGGTCAGATGCACGCGCGCGGCGCTGACCTCGACGGTCTTGGTATCGAGGTTGACGATGAGATCGCCGGTCTGGATGACCGATTGGGCGTGACCCTTGGAGCGCCGCACGATGGCGTGGATGCGCGCCACCAGTTCGTCCTTGTGGAACGGCTTGGTCATATAGTCGTCGGCGCCGAAGCCGAGGCCTCTGACCTTATCCTCGATGCCGGCGAGGCCGGTCAGGATCAGGATCGGCGTCTTGACCTTCGAGACGCGCAGGCTGCGCAGTACCTCGAAACCCGACATATCCGGCAGATTAAGGTCGAGCAGGATGATGTCGTAGTCGTAGATCTTGCCGAGATCGATCCCTTCCTCGCCGAGATCGGTCGTGTAGACGTTGAAGCTTTCCGACTTGAGCATCAACTCGATCGATTGCGCCGTGGCGCTATCGTCTTCGATCAGCAATACGCGCATGCCAGTCCCTTTCCTCGCCGCGCGGCTTAAGGTTGGCACGCCCCAGCGGCGGCCCCCGAAAAACGCCTTGGGACAAACTGATTCGAAACTGTAAACGCGATATGGTTAACAAAACCTGATTCCCCTATGCAAGCATTCCTTCGGCAAATTCCAGAATATCGCCTTAAGGTCTTGCGAAAGAGTGGTTTTCTAGCCACGCTGGCGCTCATCTTCCAGGTTAATGTTCGGCGCTAACC
Organism: Xanthobacteraceae bacterium; assembly: GCA_050010955.1. Taxonomy (GTDB): domain Bacteria; phylum Pseudomonadota; class Alphaproteobacteria; order Rhizobiales; family Xanthobacteraceae; genus BOG-931. The sequence continues at coordinate 8,523 of JBEKJZ010000070.1, forward strand.
GACTCTTGAGACTCGCCCTCCATCGTGGCGGGACGAGCCTCCCCCTTGATCCCAAGGACGGCGCAATGATTAACGGCCCGGGTAAACACAGCGTTAAGAGCCGCACCTCGATGGTAACCATGGCGGCGGCGACGGCCGGGGCGGCGCCGACACGCGACCAAGACGTTTCGGCCCGATGACGCCCGGCTCGGAAACCGAACGCTAACGTTATCGTGGCATGATTGCGATCCGTGGCGCCGCGTGGTGGGGCCTTGCGGCGCCATGGGCCCGCGGCTTCGGGGGAGTAGCAGTCGATGAAGTCCCGTGAGACGCTTATCCGTTTGAAGAAATTTCAGGTCGACGAGAAACGGCGCAAAGTCGCGCAAATCGAGGCTATGATCGCCGAGTTCGACCGTATGGCTGCCGACCTGGAGCGCGAAATCCGGGTCGAGCAGGACCGCGCCGGCATCCACGATCCCGGGCATTTTGCCTATCCAACCTATGCCAAAGCCGCGATCGGGCGGCGCGAGAATCTCAAGCGCTCGGCCGACGAACTGCGCACCCAGCTTGAAGACGCCAAGTTGGCGCTCGACGACGCCTTGGACGAGCTGAAGAAGGTCGAGCTGCTCGACGAGCGCGATCAGATGCGCGAGCGCGGGGCCGAGGCCGCCAGCGAGCAAACCGAGCTTGATGCGCTCGGGCTTATGCGCGTGCGCGGCAGCGCACCGGCCTGAGCCTTACCGGTCACTGCGATCCGCTCGTCCGCCGCGCCAGCGGGGCCGGGTCTTTGCACCTTGCCTGCGGTGCTGGATGGCCGCTTTGGCCCGTGAGCGGAGAAATATCTGCCGCTTCGGCATCGCTTTACCCCCGTTTCGCTCTCGACGTGCGCCTGCTTCCGTGGCGATAATCAATCCCGTCTAAGGGCGCCGATGGGGGTTCCCGGGGGCCGGGGGCAGTGATGTTGATGCAGGCGGAACTCGTCTGGCTGCTCGCAGCCGTCGCCAAGGGCGACGTGGCCGCATTCGAACGGCTTTATGAAGCAACCCGTGCGAAACTCTACGGGGTGCTGCTCCGTATCTTGCGTAGGCCCGACTTGGCGGAAGAGGTCATGCAGGAAACCTACCTCAAGGTCTGGAAGTCGGCGGACAAGTTCGACCCCACGGTCGCCAGCCCGATCACCTGGATGGTGGCGATGGCGCGTAATCGGGCCATCGACATCGTGCGCAAGAAGGGCGAAACCTCGATCGAGGAGGAGCCCGCGGCGCTCAGGGTGGCGGCCGAGACGCCCGCGCCGCTGGCGCGTCGCGAGATGACCGAGGAACTCAGGCGGCTGTTGTCCTGCCTCGGCAAGCTCGATCCGGAAAAGCAGCGCATCGTGCTCTTGGCCTATTACAGCGGCTGGAGCCGCGATCAGCTGGCGCGGAAACTCGATATCCCGGTGAACACAATCAAGACTTGGTTGCGTCGCAGCCTGCTGGAAATCCGCGAGTGTATGGGACTGTGATGTCGGAAGAGCTTACGGGGTAGTCATGTTCGAAGACGACCAGGATACGCTCGCCGCCGAATACGTGCTCGGCACGCTCTCCGCCCAGGAGCGGGACCAGGCCGAGGCGTTGCTTTCGTTCGATCCGCAATTCGAGGCGGCCGTGCGCCAGTGGGAGCGCCGGCTCGGCGAACTCAACGTGATGGTGGAGGCGGTCGAGCCGCCGCCGCGGGTCTGGGAGAAGATCAAGATCGAGGTCGGCCCGGTCGAAACAACCAGCGGTATAGACTTGCCGCAAGCCGCGGCGCCGGAGCAGGAGGTGCCGCCGGCAGCAGCCACGCTGGCCGCGGACCTTTTGCCGCCGGAAACCGAGCCGGCGAAGGCGATACAAGACCAGGCACCAACCGGTCCGGCAGCCGCACCGTCATCGCCAGGACCGGCGGCAAAGAAAGTCGAACGCAGCGCCGACGTTGTCTCATTGGAGAGCAAGGTCAAGCGCTGGCGGGACATGACACTTGGCATCGGCGCGCTCGCCGCTTTGCTTGCGATCTACATCGCCGTGGGGCAGTTCAAACCCGATCTCATTCCGGCGCAGATGCGGCCGGCGGGTCCGGGCTTGGTCGCGCGAACGCAGGAACCGGCACGCTCGGCCCAGGACCGGCTGGTTGTGGTGCTGCAACAAGAGCCGACCGCACCGGCGTTCCTCCTCACCCTCGACACGCAAAAGCGGACGCTGATCGTACGGCGGGTGTCGGCTACACCCGAGGGAGGGCGAAGCTACGAGCTGTGGTTGATCTCAAAGCAGTTCCCCAGCCCGCGTTCGCTTGGAATCGTGGGTAATGAGGAATTCACGCAGCGCGCGCTTCCAGCCAATACCAACGTCGACACATTGCGGGGGGCGACATACGCCGTGTCGCTCGAGCCCGCCGGCGGCTCGCCGAGCGGGGTGCCGACCGGGCCCGTCCTGTTCACCGGCAAGGCGGTCGAAAGCCTGCCGGCGACGCCGACGAATGCCACTCCGAAGACGTGAAGGTGCAACTTTCGGCGCGGAGACGAGCTTACCGGATGGCGGGGAGGTGGCCGCTCACGGCCGTCTGCTGGCCGGCCTTCACAAGCGGCGCGGTGCCGAGATCGATGTCGCTGACATGGGCGAAAATGCCGACGGCCGCAACCAATGTCGCGCACAGGAGCCCAACGGCCACGATCTTCAAATGCGTGCGGCTGTCCGCGCTGTACATCGAATGATTCATGGCATCCTCCCGGGTTTGCGTCGATCGGTCGCCGCGGCCGGGTAATGGGTTTCGTTACCTTCACGTAAGTACGTACGAGATCGGGCGCTGGAAACGCACTTCACTGAACCTTGAACAGTCGTGATAACGGGTGAAAGGCTGCTTAGTTCCTCTTGTTAGCTCCTCTTGGCGGGTTCCGGCCGCCGCCTCGGTCCGGCCGCTACTCGCTCCCACCTCTTTGTTTGAGCAGGGAAATGACACGGCCTCCCCGGCAGGATTTGCCGGGTATATGGTATCGGGATCAGGGTCAGTCGTTGAGTGAATGGCAAGCTAGGGAAAGATGCGCCGGTTTTTTCGCGTTGCCTTGACTGCCGCCGTCCTTGCGCCGGCCGCCTCGGCCGCCTGCGCCGAGGGGGTCGCCCCCGGCCTGTGGCGAATTATCAGCCGGACCGAAACCGGCGGCGTGATCGGGCCGCCGCATGAGAGCTCGCGCTGTCTGACGGCGGACCAGGCGCGCGACCTGGCGACGACCTTCGCGCCGAGCCCGAGCGTGGGCAATGCAAGCTGCACGCCGATCGAGCGCAGCGTCACCGGTCAAAAGCTGACTTGGCACGTCACCTGCCGGGGCCAGCTCGACATGGAGCAGGCCGGAGAGTTCACCTTCGACAGCCCGCACCACTACACCGCGACCACCCGGACACGGGCGACCGTGTCCGGCAAGACCATGATCGACTCCCAGGACACGCTCGAGGGCCAATGGGTCTCGGAGTGCCGGTAGAGCTAAGAAGAATTTAACCGCCGTAGCGAGGCACATCATGCATTCGCATTCCGTCGCTCCTTGGACGCACCAGCACGCCTTTCTCGGCGAACATCACCGCGAGCATGAGCGGCGCACCTGGAGCGTGGTAGCGCTGACGGCGCTGATGATGGTCGTCGAGATTACCGGCGGCACGCTGTTCGGCTCGCTCGCGCTGGTCGCCGACGGCTGGCACATGGCGACGCACGTCGCCGCGCTGGCGATCGCCGGGCTTGCCTATCTGTTCGCCCGCCACCACGCCGCGGATGCGCGGTTTTCGCTGGGCACCGGCAAGTTCGGCGATCTGGCGGCGTTCGCCAGCGCCATCATTCTCGGCATGATCGCGATTGGCATCGGCTACGAGGCCGTGCTGCGGCTCCTGCACCCCATCGCGATTCACTACCGTGAGGCGATCCCGATCGCCGCGCTCGGGTTTTGCGTGAACCTAGCCAGCGCCTGGCTGCTGCACGACTCTGATCACGACCATGACCATGATTTGGCCGACCAATCCGCGCGCAAGCATGCTGCCTCCGAGGCGCATCATCATGGGCATCATCAGGACTCCAACTTGCGCGCGGCTTACGTGCACGTGCTGGCCGATGCGCTGACCTCGGTGCTGGCGATCGCCGGCCTGTCGGCGGCGTGGGCGTTCGGCTGGACCTTCATCGATCCGGCGGTGGGGCTCGTCGGTATGATCGTGATCTTGTCCTGGGCGCTGAGCCTCGTCCGCACGGCCGGCCGGGTGCTGCTCGACACCGTTCCCGATCCGGAGCTGGCGCGACGCATCCGCGAGCGCATCGAGATCGGCGGCGACCGCCTGACCGATCTGCATCTGTGGCAGGTCGGTCCGGGCCATGCCGCCATGATCGCGTCCGTCGTGTCGGATGCCCCGCAAGCGCCGTCGGTCTACAAAGCGCGGCTCGAAGGCCTGGCCGGGCTCTCGCACGTCACCATCGAAGTGAACGCTTGCCCGCATTAGGACGCGCTGCGTCGGAGCGCGGTGGCAGCCGCATCAAGACTTCGCGATCAACGCGATGCCGCCCACTATCGGCGCGGCTGTCTTGCAAGCGGCCCGGGAAAACGCGCATAGTCGAGCCGCTTGGGATTCGTCTGCGCAACAACGTTAATCAAAAGATCAGGCTATATCCCGACATCAATTGAGGGGATGGAAATGTCCAGAAAACCGCAACGGTTTATGAGCCGTCTGGCATGGTCGGCCGCGGTCGCCGCGCTATTCTTCACCGCGGCTCCAGTCAAAGCTGCCGAGCCGATCAAGATCGGTCTCGGCATGTCGCTCACCGGTCCGCTCGCCGCCAACGGCAAGATGTCGCTGGTGGCCATGCAGGTCTGGGAAGACGACGTCAATGCCAAGGGCGGGCTGCTGGGCCGGCCGGTCCAGCTCGTCTACTACGACGATCAGAGCAGTCCGTCGCAAGTCCCCGGCATCTACGCCAAGTTGCTCGATATCGACAAAGTCGATCTGATCGTCAGCGGCTACGCCTCGACCCAGATCGCGGCGGCGATGCCGGTGGCGATTCAGCACAAGAAGCTGTTCATCAGTCTGTTCGGCACCGGCATCAACGAGCGGTTCAACTATCCGAAATATTTCTCGATGATCCCGAACGGCCCGACGCCGAAGCCGGCGTTCACGCGCGGCTTCTTCAAGGTGGCCGAACAGCAGCAACCCAAGCCGCAGACGATCGCCTTGGCCTCGGCCGACGCCGAGTTCGGCCGCAACGCCTGCGAGGGGGCGCACGAGAACGCCGAGGCGGCGGGCTTCAAGATCGTCTACGAAAAGAGCTATCCGCCATCCACCATCGACTTCGCCCCGATCGTGCGGGCGATCCAGGCCACCAACCCGGATCTACTGGTGATTTGCTCCTATCCGCTCGACACCGTCGGTATGATCAAGTCGATGCACGAGGTCGGCTTCAAGCCGAAAATGTGGGGCGGCGCAATGGTCGGCCTGCAGGCGACGGTGTTCAAGACCCAGCTCGGCCCGCTGCTCAACGGCGTCGTCAATTACGAGACCTGGTTGCCGGTCAAGTCGATGGAATTTCCCGGCTCGCTGGAGCTGATCAAGAAATATCAGGAGCGCGCCAAGGCCGCCGGCACCGACCCGCTCGGCTATTATATGCCGGTGTGGGCCTATGCCGATCTGCAGGTGCTCGGCGACGCCATCGCCGCCACCAGGAGCCTCAACGATGACGTGCTCGCCGACTATATCCGCCAGACCACGTTCAAGACCGTGGTCGGCGACGTGAAATTCGGCAAGGAGGGCGAGTGGGTGGAGGAGCGCACGCTGGCGGCGCAATTCCAAAACATCAAGGGCAACAGCATCGACGATTTCCGCGACCTGAAGACCGAGGTGATCGTCTATCCGCCGCAATACAAGAGCGGCGAAGTGATTTACCCCTACGAAAAGGCGATCGGGAATTAGCCGGCACTGTGCGGGCGTGGTGGCACCGTCGCGAAGAAGGCGGCAGCCGCGCCCTCACAGCCCCAAATAAAATTTCTTGATCAGATCGTTGTTGTTGAGCTCGTCCATCGTGCGGCCTTCGAACGCGATCTTGCCGTGCACGATCACGTAGCCGCGGTTGGCGATGCGGATCGCCTGGGTGAAGTTCTGTTCCGCCATCAGCACGGTGAGATGGTAGCGCGCCTTCATCTCGGCGATCGCATCGATGGTGCGGCTGACCAGCATCGGCGCCAGCCCGACCGAGGGTTCGTCGACCAAGAGGATCTTCGGCGCCAGCATCAGCGCGCGGCCGAGCGCCAGCATCTGCTGTTCGCCGCCGCTCAGGCTGCCGGCGAGCTGGGCGCGGCGCTCGGCGAGGCGGGGGAAGGTCTCGAAGCAGACGGCGAGGTTGCGGGCAAGCTCGCGGCGCGCGGCCGGGCGGGAGGCGCCGAGCAGCAGGTTTTCTTCGACCGTGAGCTTGGGAAACAGCCGGCGTCCCTCCGGCACCAGCGCGATGCCGAGATCGGCGATCTGTTCGGTGCTGCGGCCGACCAGATCGTGGTGGACGCCGTCGATCTCGGCGGCGATCGATCCGGCGCTCGGCCGCAAAATCCCCATGATGCACTTCATCAGCGTCGACTTGCCGTTGCCGTTGGTGCCGAGCAGCACCACGGTCTCGCCGGCGCCGACCTTGAACGAAACGTCGTCGATCACGCGCACCGCGCCATAGGCGGCATGGAGGCCGGCGACGCTGAGGCTGCTAGCCAAGGTAAGCCCTCTCCACTTCCGGATTGCGCATGACATCGTCCGGCTGGCCGTCGGCGATCTTGCGCCCGGAGACCAGCACCACCAGCCGCCGCGAGAAGCTCATCACGGCGCGCATGATGTGCTCGATCAGGATGATGGTCACGCCGCGTTGGTTCAAACGCAGCAGCAACGTTATGATCTCCTCGATCTCCGAGTGGGTCAGGCCGGCCATCGATTCGTCGGCGATCAACAGCTTGGGTTCCGCCGCCATGGCGCGCGCCAGCTCGAGCTTGCGCATCTCGACCTGGGTCAGGTCGCGCGGCAGCCGCCGCGCCTTCCCCTCCAGACCGACCTCGCGCAGCAGCTCGACGCAGCGTGCCTCGATCTCATGTCCGGAGCGATGAATGCCGCGCGCCGCCACGGTATAGATCAGCGGAATGCGGATGTTGTCGAGCAGGCTGAGGCTCGCGAACGGCCGCGGCAGCTGGAAGGTGCGAGCGAGCCCGCGGCGCGTGCGTTGATGCGCGCTCGAGCCGTCGAGGACATGGCCGTCGAAGCGCACCGAGCCGGTATCGTTGGGCAGCGTGCCGCAGATGCAGTTGACCAGCGTCGACTTGCCGGAGCCGTTGGGACCGATCAGGCCGACCCGCTCGCCGGCAGCCACCGCGAGCGAAATATTCTCCAGCGCCACGAAGCCGGCGAAGCGCTTGCCGAGGTTGTCGATCTTGAGCAGTTCGGTCATGGCGCAGGTCCCGGTACACGATTCGGCGCCTCGGCGTCGACGTGGCGGCGGCCGACGAAATCATCCGGCTTACGCTGCAAATATTTGTGCACCAGCCCGATGATGCCGTTCGGCGCGACGATCACGAAACCGACCAATAGCAGGCCGACGATCAGGAGATTGACCGCCGACGAAATCGTCACCGTCGCCAGCTGCTGCAGCGAGCCGAGCAGGATGGCGCCGATCAAGGGACCGACCCAGCTCGTGGTGCCGCCGATCAGCGGCATGGCGATGGAGTTGACGGCGTAATCGAGGCTGAACGCCGAGGACGGTTGCAGATAGCCGATGTAATAGGGAAACGGCGCGCCTGCCATTCCCATGAGCGCGCCGGATATCGTGGTCGCGATCAGCTTCAGCCGCAGCGTCGGCACGCCGGAAGCTTCCGCCGCCAGTTCGTCGTCGCGAATCGTGGCGAAGCCGAAGCCCAGCCGCGAGCGCTCGATTACGCGCGCCGCCGTGATCGCTGCGACCGCCAGCAGCATCATGATCAGGAACAGGTATTCGATGTAGTTGCCGAACGGACCGATCGACTCCGGCCGCACGATATAGGCGCCGCGCGAGCCGCCGACATACTCCCAGTTGACGATCAGCGTCTCCAGGACGACGGCGAGCGCCAGCGTCGCGATGGCGAAGAAGGCACCGCGCAGCCGCAGCGTTAGGTAGCCCATGCCGAAGCCGACAACGCCCGATACCACGCCGTCGGCAATCAGCATGGCGGGAATCGGCAGCGGATAAAGCCGGTGCAAGGCGACGGTCGAATAGGCGCCGAGCGCGAAGAAGGCGGCCGAGCCGAAATTCACGTAGCCGCAATAGCCGCCGAGAATGTTCCACGCCGTCGACAGCACGACGTATTGCAGCACCACATAGCCGGCGAAGAAATAATAATCGTTGCCGAGGGCGACCGCAGCGGCGAATACGGCGCCGCCGACGATGAGGCAGATGAGGAAGAACAGGGGCGAGCGCACGGCTAGCGTCCCAACAGGCCGGCCGGCCGCACCGCCAGCGCCAGCAGCAGAAAGCCGAACGACACCGCCGGCGCCCAGGACGGACCGTAGAACGTCGAGGTCAGGCTTTCGAAGACGCCGATCAAAAGGGCGGCGATCAGGGTGCCGGGCAGGCTGCCCATGCCGCCGAGCACGCAGATCGCGAACACGCGGCCGATATATTGGCGGCCGACCGACGGCTCGACCGGCTGGATGATGATGAGAAAGGCGCCGGCGAGCGAGGCGGTGGCGATCGAAATGCCAAAGGCGATGCGTTTGATGCGGATCGGGTCCACCGCCATCAGCTGCAGGGCGAACTGATCCTGCGCCACCGCCATGATCGCGCGGCCGATGAACGTGCGCGTCAGCACCAGCTGCAGCACCGCGATCAACGCCAGCGAAACCAGGCACGGCACCAGAAGCCGCATCGGGATGTCAACGTCGCCGATATGCCAGGTCGGACCGATATAGGGCGCCTCGACGTAACGATAGTCGACGCCGAAATACAGCACCAGCGACACTTCGGTGATGAACAGCAGACCGAAGAAGAAGGCGAGACCGCGCAGCGATTCCTGGCCGCGCTTCTCGAACGAGACGTAATAGACCTGATAGATGCCGGCGCCGAGCGCGTAGAACGCCGGCATCACCAGGATGCTGGTGACGATCGGGTCGAGGCCGAGGCTGACGCTCGCCGGCCGTCACCGCCGCGTAGAAGGCGCCGATCAGGATGCCGGAAACAAGGGCGTTGATCAGAAGATCGAACGAAAAGATCATTCCTCAGCCTTGGCCGAATTCTACGCGCCATTCCGGAACACGGGGGCGCATCCGGAAACGCTAGCAACTTCTGCAAGAAAGTGGCAGGCAAGCGCCGACGAAGCCGCTACGCAGCGGCGCGGACGGTTTCAGGGATTGCGAGCGGCTTGTTGGCGCTGTCGAGGAATTCGACGGTCATGAAGACCATCTCCTGGTCGCCGATATTCGTCAGGTCGTGGACCTTGAACTGGCCGGCTCCGTAGGTCTCGTGCCGGGTCTCGCCCGGCCGATAGCTGTATTCGACGGTGGTGCCGTCATGGACGTGCTGGCGGCCGCGGCCGCCGGTGACGCAGGTCCAGAAATAGTCCAGCACATGACGGTGGAAGCCGACGTGCTCTCCGGGCGCCAGCCGGATGATCCAAACCCGGACGCGGTCGCTTTCCGAGACAAGTGCGGTGCCGACGCAGCCATTGTGGTTGTGGCGCTCGGCCTCGAATTCCGCGGCGATCGCGCCTGGCCATACCGTCGTGTCGGCGCGGTCGGTTGTCTTGTCCAGCATCGTCAGGGCCATGGCGTTCCTCCGGTGACTATTGTCACAATACAATACAGAACGTTGGCATGATGCGAAATAGCCGGGCATTCCATGCCGCAACGCCGCGCCCCACATCGCGCCCTACGTCGCGCTCTTGTCATCGGCGGCTCGATGAGCGGCCTGTTGGCCGGCATGATGCTGGCGCGGCGCGGCTGGGAAGTCGACATTTTCGAGCGCGTCGCCGGCGAGCTTGCCGGCCGCGGCGCCGGGATCGTCGCCCAACCCGAGCTGATCGCCAGGCTCGCCGCGCTGGGCCTCGACGTGCGCGATCTCGGCGTCGCCATCACGACGCGGCAAATCCTTGATGCCGCGGGCGGCGTGGTCGCTACACGGGGATGTCCGCAGGTGTTGACTGCCTGGGAGCGTGTCTATCGGGTATTGCGCGATGCGTTCCCGCCGGACCGTTATCACCGCGGCCACAGCTTTCATGCATTCGAGCAGAGCGCTGGCGGCGTGGTGGCCCATTTCAGCGATGGCGCCACCGCGGTGGGCGACGTGCTCATCGGCGCCGACGGGCTCCGTTCGACCGTGCGCCAGCTCTGCCTGCCCGCGATCGCGCCGCTCTACGCCGGCTACGCCGCCTGGTGCGCGCTCATTCCGGAGAGCGCACTGCCGGCCGCAATTCATCGCGACTTGTTCGAAGCGATGACGTTCTGCCTGCCGCCGGGCGAACAATTCCTCGGCTATCCGGTCGCCGGCCCCGACAACGATCTGCGAGCGGGACAGCGCCGCTACAATATTGTTTGGTATCGTCCGGCGGACGAGACGAGCGAACTTTCCCGGCTGCTCACCGACGAGAATGGCGTCAGGCATGCGATCTCGATTCCGCCGCCGCTGATCCGCCGCGACGCCATCGCCGGCATGCGCGCGGCGGCGGAGCGGCTATTGGCGCCGCAATTGCGCGACATCGTGCGGCTGATCGAGGAGCCGATCCTGCAGCCGATTTACGATCTGGCGAGCCCGCGCCTCGCATTCGGCCGGGTCGCCGTCATCGGCGATGCGGCCTTCGTGGCGCGGCCCCATGTCGCGGCCGGAGTGTCCAAGGCGGCCGACGACGCGGCGGCGCTCGCTGCGGCGGTCGACGGCGACGACATCGAAGCAGGGCTGCGCCGTTTCGAGGTGGAGCGCCTGCCGCAAGGCAATCGCATCATCGAGCGGGCGCGGCATCTCGGCGCCTATCTGCAGGCGACGCAGAGCGCCGAAGAGCGCACCTGCTCCGCCCGCCACGGCATTCCCGAAGCGGTGCTCGCCGAAACCGCGGTGCTCGATTTTTTGTACGGGTGAACAGTCAGTGTAAACCGGCGCCGGCTGTTCAACCCGACTTTGCAAAAATCAGGTCGTGACTTCGTCGCGGAAGCTCGCGGCGGTCGGGCTGGCGGCACGAAGCTTGGGATAGAGAGTCTTGAAATCCGCCACGATCGTTGCAAACGGCACGTCGGGGAATGCGCCGCGGTCCTTGAGATATTCCATGTGCCGCCGTCCGGCCTGGTCGAACGGATGGAACAGGCTGTCGTTGACGCCGTCGAAGTCGAGCGGCTTGATGTTCGCCCGCGCGCACAGCGCGGAATCGAAGGCCGGCGTACACTTGACCCATTTTCCGTCGATATAAAGTTCGGTGTAGGAGTGCCAGCAGAACGTATCGCCGACCCGGTCGCGAAGCCGCTGCGAGGTGAGATGGTTGCGCACGTCGGCATAGCCGGGACGCGCTGGGATGCCGCAGACGCGCGCCGCGGCCGCCAGCACCGCCGACTTGCCGACACAAAAACCTTTGCCGGCGTGAAGCACGGCACTGGCGCGGAATTCGGCGGGATCGAAAAAATCGATATAGGGATCGTATTGGATCGAATCGCGCACCGCGCGGTAAAGCGCGATCGCCTTGTCCTTCGCCGTGCGCGCATTGCCGGCCGCGCGGCGGGCGAAGGCTTGGACGGCCGGATCGTCGCTGTCGACGAAGGGCGTGGCGCGCAGATAGTCAGAGTTGTCCATGGTCATGTTGCTTACCGAGCGGAGTACCGAGCGTTGCCTGCAAGGACGGTCTCATCCTTGCCCAAGGCTGATGGCGAGCGTCAAGCCCGAACCGATCGGCGCTCGCGTCATTGCTGCCGCCGCAACGGCGGCGGCGCCCAGCTTCCGTTCAGCACCGCGGCCTTCGGCGCATAGAGCCGCATGGTCAGTCCGAGCGTGCCGGCGCTGGGCGAAGGCAGCCAATTGAGGGTTCTGTCGCCGCCGGGGTCGTCGTGCTGGATATAGAGATCCAGCGATCCGTCGGCGTTGTATTTCAGCGCGTCGCGGTCGCCGACGGCGAAACGGTTGATCGCATTGGCGACCGGGAACCCTTCCGCGTCGTACATCATCACCGACCAAAACGCGTCAACCGGCGGCAGTTCGGTCTTGGAGAAATGCAGGATGTAAATGTGATCGCCGGTCGGCGGCTTGCCATCCGCGTCCGCGACGATCAGCGGATAAACGGCATCTTCCGGCGGGTTCACGCCGAGACCGACGAACGCAATGATGGCGCGCTTGAGGTAGTAATTGCCGTACACGCCCACTGTGTCGGTGTTCATTTGCCAGCCGTTGACCACGCGGGCGAGGGTGGGGATCTTGTCGTGCATAAACTTCAGGCCGTCGGCCGCGGCTTTTTTCAGGGCGTCCTGAACGGCGGGGTCGAGCTTCTCCGGTTCGTAGCTTCGGCCAATCTCAATGCCGATCCGCTCCAATCTCGCGATCATCGACCAATCGGTGAGGTGGGGCGGGTTCACCTTCATGAGTTCGACCGCCCGCTTGAAATAGGTCATTGGCGACATGGTGTTGACGAGTTCGAGCGGCGCCGGCGCCGTTACGTGAAGCGGCAGGGCAAGCGGTGGTTGAGCGGGTGCCGGCCCGTGGCCCCACTGCGACAACGGCGTGATGGTGTAACCGTCCTGTACCTTGTTGACGGCCGCATAATCCTGCGGGCCGTTGGTCTGGGTGCGGCCGATAATCCAGACATACGGCGTCGGCGCCTCGATGCGCCTGACGCCGGCCGGCAGGTCGCCCGCCCAACCTCGCGGTACGACGGCAAAGTGCGCGGCCGCCGTTCCGGTGGTGCGCTTTCCCGGGACCGCGAAGACGTCGGTCCACATGTCGAGCATCGGCAACAGGTAGTAGCGCCCGCCGGTGTCGGGTGCCGAGACGATCATCGGCTCCTTGGTGAGATCGAGCCACGCCGACGAATAAAGCGTGTCGAAATTGGGCCGCACCACAGCCCTGAAATCGGCCGGGGGAAAGGTGCGGATGTGAACAAATCTGTTGACGAGGCTATTAGCCGGCGCTCCGGGAGTGTGGTTGATTTGCTCCCGCGTCACATCCATCGTGACGAGCGGATAAAAATAGATGTAGGCCTCGACGCCGATCTCGTAGGCTTCCTGCGCGCCGACGCTTGCCTGGGCGTAGCTCAAGTCGGGAGAAAATGTCGCGGCCACGCAAGTCAGCAATGCCAGCAGGATTGCTCGGAAAGTGAAAGACCGCGCCGTCGAACGCATGTTGACCTCATACGTGCTGGCCGCCGTTGATGTGGATCTCGGCGCCGTTGACGTAGGACGAAGTGTCCGTGCACAGCACGTAGATGATCTTTGCCACTTCGTCGGGCGTGCCGAGGCGGTGCATCGGGATCATCTCGACGATCTTTTCCGTGCCGGGCGAGGCGACAGCATCGCGGTGTCGATCTCGCCCGGGGCGATGGCGTTGACGCGGACGCCGAGCGCGCCGAAATCGGCGGCCATCTCGCGCGTCAGGCCGGCGAGCGCCGCCTTCGAGGTCGCATAAGCGGCGCCGGCGAACGGATGCACGCGCGAGCCGGCGATCGAGGTGACGTTGACGACCGAGCCCTTGGCGGCCTTGAGCTCGTCCAAGAGCCCGCGCGCCAGCATGATCGGGGCAAAGAAGTTCACCTGGAAGACGTGATGCCAATCGTCGCGCGAGGTGTCGATCGAGCCGAGCCGCGTGCCGCCGGCCCCCTTGGGTGAAATCGCGGCGTTGTTGACCAGCGCCTGCAGCTCGCCGTTGAGCCGCTCTTTGATCTCGGCGATCGCCGCGTCGGTGCTATCGGGATCCGCCAGATCGACCTGGACGTGATCTTCCGGGCCGGCTTCCCACGGACAATTCTCCGGGAACGGGTGCCGTGAACAGGTGAGGACGCGCCAGCCGGCGGCGGAAAAACGCTTGACGGTCGCGTGGCCGATGCCGCGGCTCGCCCCGGTGAGAAGGAGCGTCCGGCGCGGCTGGTTGCTCATAGGCATTTGGCTCTTCCGATCCTGCTGACTTTAGTGATTACACATCGCCGACGTTCGCCGGCATCATGCTCATGGATAAAGCCGCGTCTTGCTCCACGGTGCCGTCGCGCTCGCGCGCGTGAACACGATACGGTCATGGAGCCGAAACGGCCGCTCCTGCCAAAACTCGATTGCCTGCGGCACCACACGATAGCCAGACCAGTGCGGCGGCCGCGGTACCGGGCCGATTGCGAATTTCGCCGTGTAACGCGCTACCGCCTTTTCGAAGGCCATGCGGCTTTCGAGCGCCGCCGACTGTTTGCTGGCCCAAGCGCCGATCTGGGCCATGCGCGAGCGCGTGGCGAAATAGCTGTCGGCTTCCGCCGCCGAGAGCGACTCGACGCTACCGCGGACGCGGACCTGGCGCTGCAGCGACTTCCAGTAAAACGTCAGCGCCGCCTTCGGCGCCTCCGCCAATTCATGACCTTTGACGCTGTCGAGATTGGTGTAAAAGACGAAGCCGCGCTCGTCGAAACCCTTCAACAGCACCATCCGTGCATTCGGCAGCCCGTCGGCATCGACGGTCGCCAGCGCCATGGCGTCCGGGTTGACCGGTTCGGCGCGCTGGGCCTCGGCGAACCACCCCGCAAACAGGCGGAACGGTTCGTCGGCCGCGGTGAAGTCACCGCCCGTTAACCACCCCGGGTGTTCTATCGGTGCTGCGTCGGACATTCTGCGGAGTACCCAGGTGCTCGCGTGCGGCAATCGGGAAGCAGGCCGCCGGTGTCTATATAATGGAACCGGGGCGCCACGCCTATGTTGGCCGCTGCAGCGATTTGCTGCCGTGACGGCTCTGCTCGGCGCGTTTACCGCCGCCGGCTGCTCCTATCAGCTCGATTCGCTGTTCTCTAAAGCCGATTCGGGCGTCGAGCAGACCGGCTCCACGATCCGGCCGACCGACAAAGCGGGCCATGCCGGCACCGCCGCGCCGCCGTCCGAGGTCGACCTCGCTTATGCGCGCGCGGTCGCGTCCGACGTGCTCGCGCACGCGGCGAAGGATAGCAGCATCCCCTGGGAGAATCCGCATACCGGCGCCGGCGGTAACATCACGCCCCTTGCCGCATCCTATAGCGAGGGCACCTCCACCTGCCGCGATTTCCTGGCGAGCTACGTCCGCGGCGAATCTGAAGCCTGGCTGCAAGGCGCGGCCTGCCGCACACGCGAGGGCAAGTGGGAGGTGAAAAGCCTAAAACCTCTCAAGCAGGGTTGATCGGATCATCGTCGCGCTCCCGCCACCGATAGAAACGCATTGCAGGGCGGTGGCGTAAATCCCACATTGCAAGACATGGGCGGGCGGGGCCAGCCCCGGAACTTAAGCGGAGTCGATCGGGGATGCGTGATCCCTATGAGGTGCTGGGCGTCGATCGCAAGGCGAGCGCCGCCGATATCAAGAGCGCGTTCCGACGCCTGGCAAAAAAACTGCACCCCGACGCCAACAAGAACGATCCGAACGCGGCGTCGCGTTTCGCCGAGATCAATGCCGCCTATGAAATCCTCGGTGAGGACGACAAGCGCAAGGCGTATGACCGTGGCGAGATCGATGCCGAGGGCAAGCCGCGATTCCAGGGCTTCCACCCTGGCGCCGGCGCACGCCCGGGCGGCGGTTTTACGCCGGAAGGGGACTTTGAGACTTTCAGCTTCGGCCCGGAGGGCTTCACCCGGAGCACCCGGCGCGGCCGCGGCGGCGGCGGTTTTGGCGGTTTCGAGGATATCCTCAGAGACGCCTTCGGCGGCGCGGGCGCCGGGCCCGGCGCGCGCATGCACCGCGGCGGAGCTGGGTTCGAGGCCGAGGATTTCGGCAGCGGCGCCGATGTCGCGGCGGCGTTGACGGTGACGCTGCCGGACGCGGCGCACGGTGTCACCGAGCGCCTGCGACTGCCGTCCGGCAAGGATGTCGAAGTCAAGATTCCTGCCGGCATCGCCGACGGCCAGCAAATCCGGCTGCGCGGCCAGGGTATGCCGGGACCGGGCGGAGCCGGCGATGTGCTGATTACCCTCTCGATTGCGCCGCACCCGATTTTCACCCTCGAAGGCGCCAATCTCAGGCTGGACCTGCCGATCACGCTCGACGAAGCCACGCTGGGGGCGAAGGTGCGGGTGCCGACCCTCGACAAACCGGTTGAAATCGCCATCCCGGCCTGGACCAGCAGCGGGCGCACCTTCCGCCTCAAGGGCAAGGGCTTTCCGGCGAAAGCGGGCCGCGGCGATCTGTTCGCCACCGTGCGGATCATGCTGCCGGAACGGAGCGACCCCGAGCTCGAAGCGCTGATGCAGAAGTGGCGGAGCGAGAAGCCCTACGATCCGCGCAAGGGGATGTGAGCGCCTTAGAGCGCAACCGCTTCAGATTGAATCGATTGGCGCTCTAATATCTTGGTGGAGCATGATCTTTTCGGAAAACCAGCCTCCACTTTTCCGGATCATGCTCTAAGCCCCGATCCGCTGCTGCGGGCCGCCGTGAGCGGCGCTCATTAACTCCAGGCCCCGCGCTTGATGGCTGCTACGGCCGTGTGCCATAGGAGTCCGGGGCCGAAACGTCCAGCGAGGTGAGTGGAATGGCGGAAGTCTCAGGCCTCATGCGCGGCAAGCGCGGCCTGGTCATGGGGGTCGCAAACCACCGCTCGCTGGCCTGGGGCATCGCCAAAGCCTGCCATGGTCACGGCGCCGCGCTTGCCTTCACCTATCAGGGCGAGGTGCTCAGGAAGCGCGTCGAGCCGCTGGCCGGGGAGGTCGGCGGCATCGTCGTCGGCCATTGCGATGTCACCGAGCCAAAGACCATCGACCAGGTGTTCGCCGCCGTGCAGTCCGCCTGGAGCACGATCGACTTCCTTGTTCACGCGGTGGCGTTTTCCGACAAGGACCAGCTCGACGGCCGTTACATCGACACCACGCAGGACAATTTCACCCAGACCATGCTGGTGAGCTGCTACTCGCTCACGGCGATAGCGCAGCGCGCCGAGAAGCTGATGCCAAATGGCGGCGCCATGCTGACGCTGACCTATTACGGCGCCGAGAAATGGATGCCGCATTACAATGTGATGGGGGTCGCCAAGGCGGCGCTCGAAGCGTCGGTGCGCTATCTCGCCGCCGATCTCGGCGTGAAGAATATCCGCGTCAATGCCATCTCGTCGGGACCGATCAAGACGCTGGCCGCCTCCGGCATCCGCGACATGCGCTATATCCTGCGCTGGAACGAATACAACGCGCCGCTGCGGCGCAACGTCAGCGTCGAAGACGTCGGCGAGGCGGCGGTGTATCTGCTCTCCGACATGTCGCGCAGCGTCACCGGCGAGGTGCATCACGTCGACGCCGGCTATCACATCGTCGGCATGAAACACCCCGACGCGCCGGATATCGCCGTCGGTAAGAACGGCGACAACGGGAAGGATTGACGACGCTACGCCGTCAGCCGGTTGCGGACGACGATACAACAAAACAGCAGCGGCCGGACTTTCGTCCAGCCGCTGTCACGAAACACCGCTCGAGGCGCCTCGCGAATTCAAGAAGCTGACGGCGCGGCCTCGAAGCGAGGCGCGCGCATGCGTCATTACGTCTTGGTTTTCTTCTTCTTCTTCGACTTCTTTGCCATGACTTGCGTCCTTGTTGAGTGATGAACGTAAACGGCAGGATTGAGTTTAAGCTTCGCGGGCGCGTATCTCGGGTCCCCGGGGCTTTCGCCCTCCTTACCAAAAACAACGATGCCACAGGCGGGCCCGCAGGCGCAACCTTAAAATTGAAAATAACCCTGATTTTTCCGTAGCTTAACGGATATTCAGCTTTTCATTAATCGGCGTTCAGCGAGATGAATGCGGGATGAACACCTGCATCGGTGCTGCCGCAATGGAGCCTTCACGCGGCGGCGTTTGACCCGGTTGAGTCGACGGGTTACCAAGCCCGACGCGCCTGACGTCGAGCACTCAGCGCCTTTGCGCGTTGCTGGCGCGCCAAGTTTTTCAACCATGTCATTCAATACGTTCGGGCATTCCTTCCGGGTCACGACCTTCGGCGAGAGCCACGGGCCGGCGATCGGCTGCGTCGTCGACGGCTGCCCGCCGCGCATCGAGCTCAGCGA
>JBEKJZ010000071.1:0-17493 GCA_050010955.1 Xanthobacteraceae bacterium
GCAGGATGATGCCCAAGCCGCCCGGGAACGGGCCGTATCCTCCCGCCCGCGGGCACCGCACTCGCTCCGCTTTCGGGAGTACCCTCGGCCGAAGGCGTCCTTCACTGAGCGAGATTCGCATCGGGATATAACCGAAACGGGGACGTACGTCAATAGAAGAGTTACGGAATTGGTGACGCGCAAAACCGAAATCTTGCCCGGCCCCTGCGAAAGCGCCACACTTCGCACCGGTTCGGGAGTGCAAAATCCCGGCCAATCATTCGCTTAAAGGCTCGCATGGCCGGCAGCTTATTTCGCTCATCTCTCCTGATCGCGGCGCTGTTGGCGGCGGCGGCCGCGGCTGGCTACGATATTTATGAGCGACGAACGGCTGCGCCGCCCGCGGTCGTGCACGACCCGCCGACCGCCGCAGACATCGCCAAGGCGACGGAGCCGGTGCGCAAGGAATTGGACGCCGCCAAGCTCGCGCTCGCTGCGATCGCCGCCGATCGCGACAATCTCAAGCAGCAGCTCGACGCTTTGAACAAACCGGCGCCCGCGCCGGCCGGCGACAAGGCCAAGGACAAGGACAAGGCCGCCACGGCCGTGCAGAAGCAATTGGACGCGGCGACGCGGCAACGCGACGCGGCGCTGTCCGAGGCCGCGGCCTTGAAGCGGCGCACGCAGCAATTGGAAGCGCAGCCGCGCGTCGGGCCGGGGCCCTCCCCGCTGCAACCGGCGCCTGCCGCCGGCGGCAAGGTCTATACGCAACGATCGGTCGCCGAATTGCGCGAGCTTTATGCCGGCGGCGAGGCGGCGCCGGGCACGCCACCGGCGGCCGACGAAACCGGCAAATGGATCGAGACCACAAGCATGCGCGTCGTCGGCATCGCCGGCGGCGGCGTTCTCATGCTGAAAAAGGACAACAGCAACGTTCAATGTGCCTTTGCCGAGGTCGCCAAAGCCAAGCTCGCCACGCTGCGCGTCGGCGACGCCGTCAGGGTCAGCGGCAAGATCAACTCGGATCAAAACGGCCAGCTCGTCAATCTCGAGGAGTGCGAGTTGAGGGAGTAGCCGGGCGGCAATCCGCGCCTCGTCATTGCGAGGAGCCAGCGACGAAGCAATCTAGAACTTTTGTTTCGCAGGGCCGAATTGCTTCGCTTCCGCTCGCAATGACGCAAAAGAAACCTTCCGCGGCGCGGCAGATCGCGGCGTTAAGGCTTTGCGGCCCGTTCATGCCCGCGTCGTTGCCGCCGTTCGCCTTGGCTGCGCGCGCCATGATTTAAGCCGCCGTGCGGCGCAGCAAGCCGCGCTCCTTCATCTCCATATGCAGTGCAATCGAATCGAGGTCGAAGCCGTTCGGCCAGGTCAGAATGCCGTCGTCGAGGAAGACGCGGGCGAAGAAGGCCGGATCGCGCAGCGGTTCAACCATTTCGCCGCCTTCGGCGATCATGTCGGCAAAATCGCGCTCACCCTCGGTGCCGTCGGAGAAGGCGACCCATACCCGATAGCCGCCGCGCGGTTCGGCCCGCACGACGTCAATAAGCTCGAACATCTGGTCCTGCGCATTCAGTCGACGTCGGCTCCCGGTATACGATGCAACGCCCGCTTCGCTTGCGCGCGATGCCAATTATCGAGCAGTTCCGCGCGATGCCGCTCTGCCCATTCGCGCACAAGACGATGGACGGCAGGCGGCAGCGCGCCAGAGATGATAGCACCGGTTTCGACGGCAAGCACGGCCCGATATCGCTGATATGCGACATGAAAATGCGGCGGCGGATGGTCGGAAAAGAACATCCGGATGGCGATGCCGAAGAAGAACCGCGCCGAGCGCATCCTGAAAGACCTTGAAGACCGCAAAACCACCGGTCTCGCCGCAATGGACCTGCTCGAGCCCTGGCGGCCGAAAAGGACGCCGCGGCGAAGGCTGCAAAGGAAAGCGGGCTTTCCCCGAGAGCTTTCGCGGCCACTTGGGCGCTGCGTAACGAGGCGAGCTTAAAGACCGCGAGCATCGATCCCAAGGATATTGGACGCGAAATCGAAGCGCTGATGGAGCGTTTTCCAAATGCGAATGTGAATGACGATGAGCAGCGACGCCTTCGGGCCGGTCTCCACCGCCCCCTACTCAAGCTCTCGCCTGAGGAGCGCACGCGTATCGTTGAGCTGATTGTCGGAATGGTGCTGCGATAGGCGGCGGCCATGAGCAAGCCAAACGGACACGACAAGCGATTGAAAGAGCGGGTCGGGCATTGGGCAACGCGATTAAGGGTGGCTCCGCGACTCGTGCGCGTTCAGCAGATGCGGCGCAAATGGGGATCATGCTCAACAGCCGGGACGATCACTCTCGCGGCCGATCTGTGGAAGCAATCGAGCGGATTTCAGGACTTCGTCATCGCTCACGAACTCTTACATCTCCGCGTGCCGAACCACGGACGCCTGTTTAAGGCGCTGATGACGGCTCACGTCCCAAACTGGCGCGTCTTCGATGTAGCTCGCCGGCGAGGTGCTTGAACAAACTCCCTCCCCCCTACACCCTCTCATCCAGCCTGGTCTCGTCCGCGGCTTCCAGGATCAGCGCACCGCTCGCCCCTTTTTACCGCCGCCGCCGTTCACGCCGACGAGGCTGTGGCGCGCACTTCGAGATGCACGCCGGTCTTTTTCTGCAACACTCTGATGACATCGGACAGGTTGGCCGCGGTCGGATTGCCGCCCGGCCCGAACATGCGCATCAGGCTCTTCGGCGGTATTCCCGTCGCTTTGGCCAACGCCGAAAAGCCTGTGGTGGCGTTGATGAAGTCGCGCAGCACCGCGCGCGCCGTGTCGACGTCGCCCTCGATCAAGGTCTGCACAGCTTCCTCGAACAGAGCTTCGCGGAATTCCGGATCGGACTCGATCTTCGCCTTGATGTGATCCCTATAGCTGCAGGTCAGAGACATGGCTGCGTTCCATGGCGACCGCTACTCGGCTACCTCGATCAGCTCGATATCCTTTTTCAACAGTTCGTTGACGAGCTCGTTGAGGCGAATTCCTCGCGCCTGGGCGCGCGCGGTCAAAAAGGCGAGCACCTCCGGTTCGAGGCGCACCGGCGGCACCAGGACGGCGTCTTTCCGATAGAAACGACCGCGCTCGGCCTTTGAGAAATTGTATTCGTCCTTCATGTCATCGCTCACGGCACTGCCTACCGATTTGGATCCTCACGATACTGCCGCGCCTCGTTCGGGCATTGCTTGCCGCCTTCGCCGGGTCCCAGTCAAATTCGATGCGCACGGCTCACAGCTCGCCGCGGAAGGCGCGATGCTGAAGCGAGGCGAAAAGGGCCGGCAGACGCCACGTCCCGCCTACGCGCTCTCGTCCAGCCGTGTTTCGTGCATGGCTTCCAGAATCAGCGCCCCGCTCGGCAATTGGCGCACGCGCAAGCCGCCCGGACAGTGGCGGGCCAGATAGGCGCTGAGCCGGCGGCGATCACCCTCGGGGAGCGCGCCGAGGCCGCGGATCAGCTCGACCAGGCCCGGTTCCTGCATCAGGTAATGCAGCTCCATCAGCCGCGGCAGGCTTTCGACGTCGCGCAGGATGTCGCGCACGATATCGACCGCATCGAGCGGCATCTCTTCGGCGATGACACTAAGCAACGGCTGGGACATCTCTTCTGCCTGGGATGAAGGGACGATACGGGTCGCGGTGGACGAGGACCGATTGTGCACTCAAACCCCGCGCGGCGCGGATGCCGGCCAGAGCTTCCGGCTTCACGTCAATCATCACCGCGATCAGCCATTCGCCGTCGTGCATGTCGGGCAAGCCAAGCGGCCGTGTGCGATAGCCACATTCCTGGAATTTCGGCAGCCAGAACGCGTTCATGAGTACCGAGATTGCGGAAAGCCCCTCGTGCAGGGCGTATTCGAGCATGGAGGCGACGACGGTGGCGCGAATCTTGGCGCCGCTGTGTTCCTCGCGGCGCTCCGGCACCACGAAGAGGCGTGTCCATTCCGCGATGTCGGGGCGCGCGGCACGCCCTGCATGGAGGCAAAGTGCGGAAACACGTCGGCGATCAAATGCGGCCCGGTGGTGGGAACGAGGCGGAGCCCGCCGACCACCCGGCCTTCCTCCAGGGCCAGCACGTAGACCGTTTCGTCCATATCGAACTGGTCGTATTCGCGCTTGTCGGCGCGCGGCTTGAGCCCGCGCCACTGCAGCTCCTCGACATAGATGCGGTGACGGATCTGGTGATGTTCGTCGAGCTCGCGCTCATAGAGGTGACGGTTGGCGTTGTTGATGATGTGGACTTGGATCACGGCTCGCGCTCCGGAAGGACTGTCCGGAGCGATGGTCCGTTGTGTTAACGGGGGAGGTAATTCCCATTTCTGGGAATTGACCGATCAGAGGGAAATTTCTCCCCGCCGCAGCGCAACGACGACCGTGGCGACGCGGTTCGGCGTATTGAGCTTGGCGGCGGCGGCCTTGATATGCGCGATGATCGTGGATTCGGCGACGCCGAGGATTTGCGAGATCTCCCAGGAGGTCTTGCCGGCGGCGGTCCATTGCAGGACTTCGCGCTCGCGTTTGGTCAAGCGGCCCGGCGCCGCCGGGAACCGCTGCGGTATGCACAGATCGACGGCTTTGCCATAGGCATAGAGCGCC
The DNA here is from genome assembly GCA_050010955.1 of Xanthobacteraceae bacterium. GTDB lineage: Bacteria > Pseudomonadota > Alphaproteobacteria > Rhizobiales > Xanthobacteraceae > BOG-931. The sequence goes on from JBEKJZ010000071.1 coordinate 4,615, forward strand.
ATCAAATGCAGCGCCGGGCGGACCTGTCCGGTGCGCTCGACCCGCTCTCCGGCCATGGTGACGATGGCCTCGTAGCCGTCGGAGGTGTGGACGGGGACACAAAAACCCTCGCGCATGCGAAAATCGCTGGCGCGATCCATCACGTCCTTGGCCTTGGGATTGACGAGCGGATCGCAGGGGGCCTCGCGCCATTCGAACGGCGCCGTCGAGCGCAAACAATGCGCCACCACCGGATCGTTGTGGATGAGCTTGAGCCGCCGATAAAGGTCGGTCCAGCCCTGCGGCCAGCCACTGAGCATCGCCAGCGAGTCGGTGCGGCCGCCGGGGTTCGGCAGGTTGGCGATGATCCAGGCGTGGTAGCCGTAGCCGTAAAGCTCACGGCCAAAACGGTCCATGAGCGCACGCGGGTCGGACACTCGTTCGATGTCATCGACGAAGTCGAATGCCGCTCGACCGATATCGAGCATGCCTTCGGTCATGGCACCCCCCAAAAATCTCAGGCGCTCAGCGCGCGCGCCTGCCCACGTTCCTCCTTCATGATCGCTTCCAGAAGATCGGCGATGCGCCGCCGCATTTTCGGACTTTGGATGCGGGAGAGCGCCACCGCAATCCGCGTGCCTTCCTTGGTGCTCAAGGCCTCGGTGATGGCGCTCATGCTGTTATCGCGGGCCGCCTTGCCCGGATGCTTGTCGATGCCGTCGAAGAAATACGTCACCGGCAACTCAAAGAACTTGGCGATGGCGTGGAGCCGTCCGGTGCCGATGCGGTTGACGCCTTTTTCGTATTTCTGAATCTGCTGAAAGCTCACACCGACGGCTTCGGCGAGCTTTTCCTGCGAGATGCGCTGGGTAAGGCGCGCGGTCCGCACCCGGCGGCCGACGTGAATGTCCACGGCGTTAGCACTGCGAGTCAGCATGGCGTCGAATCCCTTACATTGCAGCACTATTAAAAGCACAATGCGCGATTGTGGCAACCGGTAAAGGTACGCAGGGTAAAGCGTCTGCAAGCCCGCATACCCGGATACCGCGCCGCAGCAAGGCGGCGCGGCACCCGCCAGGCCGCTCGCGCCGCCCAAGCCCCGAACAGCGGACCCCTATACCGGCCGCACGCCCGGCTTGCTGGGATCGATCCATTTCAGCTGGATCGGCGCCTCCCCGAAAATGCCGATTATGACCGGCTCCTTTTCGCCTTTCTTGACCCCGTCGTAATGCGGGGTGTGGGCGACGCGGCGGACGAAGCCGCCAGCCGGCACCGGCACGGTCGCGTCCGGCTCGAAGGTTTCGCCCGAGTTCACCCACCAGGTGCCTGACAGCACTAAGCACAGCCGGTCGGTGACGTAACTATGCGGCGCGCTCATGTAGCCCGGGTACCATTTTATGAGCACGACATATTGCCCGGGCCGGTCGGTGGCGCCGAAGAGCGGCACCGTTTCGACCGAGTGCGGCGGCACCCCGGCAAGCGCCGGCTTCCATTGATACTGGTCGGGCGGCGTAACTTGAGTTTGCCCGAGGTCGATCGCCGCCGCCGGGCCGCTCATCAGGCCGAGCGGCAGCGCGGCGAGAAGCGGCGTGAGCACTAGCCCGCGGCGGGTCGCGGCGTGCTCGGCAAGCTGCGGCAGCAGACGCGCAACATCCTCGGCCGTAGCCGCAGGCGGCAACGCGTGGCGAATGGTCATGTGCGGTCCTCCCTCTATCGTGGCGAGGGCATTATCGCGCATGACGCGGGCCGGCGAAAATTGTTTCGCGAAAGCCATCCTGCCCGCGAAGCGGGGGCGGATGAAGAGGTCGGCTACGCCGCTGCGGCTGATTTGTACGGCGCCGTGCTGGCGCGGCCGGCCACGATGATCGTGACATGGCCGAAGCCGGCCTCCAGCAGCCGGTCGTGCGCATCCGCCGTGGCGGCGCTCGACAGCGTCTCGACCAGAAGGAGCGCGTGCGGGGCCATTTCGGCCAGCGCCGCCATTTCGCGTCTAAAGTCCGGGCTGCCGATCGCGCCGCCATCGATCACTACGTGGCCATAGGCTGTGGCCAGGGCGCCGAAGTTTTTCGCCATGCCAGGTACCGACAACAGCGCACCGCGATCCGCCGGCTCGCGCCCCGATACGATGAGATGGAGGGCCGAATATTTGTCATTGGTGATGATGTCGGCGAACGACGCCGCGCTGTGCGCCAGTTCCGCAAGTCCCGCGGCGGACAGATCGCCGGAGATCGCCTCGATCTCGGCATCCCCCGCACCCAGCCCGACCAGCACCACGCGGGCCTCGTCGGCAAGCGCGCGAGCGAACGTGATCGCGGCGCCGGTCGTGTCCATGCCGGGGGCGATGCCGAGCACCGCGATCTGCGTGCCGTCCTCGCTTTCCCGCCGCAGATTGTCGGCAAATTCCTCGAGCGCGCTGATGGGAATGCCAGGAAGTTGCGGCCGCCGGATCACGGCGGCGATTCGGTCGGTGAACGAGCCGCGCCCGGCCCGGCGTCGTCCGGGCGGTGCGGCGGTAGTCGCCCTGGCCGCGGCGGGGGCGGCGGGCCCCTCGGGGGCGCGCACCGGTGCCGGCGTCCTTTCAGCCAAGGCTTTACCCGCGGCTCGGCCCGGCATTCGCGTCGCCGCACTCGCCGGGCCCGTCAACAGCTCACGGGTCAAAACCATGCCGGACATCAGCACCAGCGTCGCCAGGCTCGCGATCAGCACCGTCGGCAGTTTCTTCGGGTAGGCCGGCACGTTCGATACCGTGGCGCGCGAAATCACCCGCGCATCCGGCGGCGCCGAATTGATGGTGTCGCGGGCGCTCGCCTCGCGGTATTTGGCCAGATACGATTCCAAGAGGTCGCGTTGCGACTTGGCGTCGCGCTCGAGCGCGCGCAACTGGATATCCTGCTCGTTGGTGGTCACCGCCTGGCCCTTGAGCAGGTCGAAGGTCGCCAGTTGCGCTTCCACCCGCGCGTCGGCGAGCTTGGCGTCGTTTTCCAGCGACCGCGCCATGATCTCGGCTTCTTTCCGGATCTGCTTGTCGAGATCGGCGATCTGCGCCTTCAGTTCCTTGATGCGCGGATGGTTGTCGAGCAGCGATGACGACTGCTCGGCGAGCTGCGCGCGCAACGTCACGCGCTGCTCGGACAGCCGGCGGATCAGCTCCGAATTGAGAATGTCGGAGGATTCGATCGGCTCGCCGGATTGCAGCATGCTGCGGATGAGATTGGCCTTGGCTTGGGCATCGGCTTTTTGCGTGCGCGCGGCGGCGAGCTGGGCGTTGATGTCGCCGAGCTGCTGGGCCGACAGCGTGGTGTTGTTGGGCCCGACCAGGAGATTGGATTTGGCGCGGAACGCCTCGACCTTGGCTTCGGCGTCGGCCACCTTGTTGCGCATGGAGTCGATCTCGCCGGCCAGCCATTGCCCGGCGTTGCGTGCCTGCTCCTGCTTGGCCGCCTGCTGGCCCTCGAGATAGGCATCGGCGACGGCGTTGGCGACGCGCGCCGCGAGCTCGGGATTCTCCGACAGAAAATCGATGACGATGACGCGCGACTTGTCGACGGCGTAGACGCTGAGCCGATCGTAATAGGCTTCGAGCATGCGCTCTTGCGGCGTCATGCTCATCGGGTTCTTGATGAAGCCGAAGATGCCGAGAACGCGCTTGACCAGCGAGACGCCGCCGAGCGCCGGATCGAACTCGCGGCGCTCGCCGAGCTTGAGCTTGTCGATCACTTCGCTGGCGAGATCGCGCGACAGGATGAGCTGGACCTGGCTGGTCACCGCTTCCGGGTCGACGACGCCGCGATCGAGAACGTCTTTGTCGGCGTCCGGGCGGAGGTAAATATTGTCGCGGCCAACGACGAGCACCCGCGACTCCGAAAGATATTTGGGCGGGATCATCATGACCACCGCGAGCGTGGCCAGCGCGATCAGGATGGTCGGGCGCAGGATTTTCCCTTTATTCCGCCACAGCGCCGCGCCGAGCGCCGGTATGTCGAAATCCACGTCGATGAATTGCCCCCGCAACGAAGGTCGATACGACTGCGACCCCACACTCATTTCGCGGCTCCTGCGGACCCGTTGGCTGACCGACCCCGATAACAAACGAGTATGGTTGCTATCCCGTTAAGGACCCTTCCCCGCACTGCCCCGGCAAATCCCGCGCCGGCGGCAGCGAACAACAGTTCGCGGAAATGGACCGCATCCGGGTTCCGGTCAGGCTTTCTTAACCCCGGCGCGGCTCAATCGGATTTAACTCTCTGCCGCGACTTTTAAGGATTCGCTCCATGGGCGACGTGCGGGCCGTCGCGTCGATGCAAGCCGCGGCCGTTCCGGCGCTCGCCGCCGCCGCGGTCGAGATGCCGCGTACCGCGTCGGCGCCAAGCCTGAAGATCTTGCACATCTTGCGGGCGCCGCTCGGCGGCCTGTTTCGCCATGTCGTTGACGTCGCCAGCGGCCAATCCGCGCGCGGCCACCGCGTCGGCCTCATCGTCGATGCGACGACCGGCGGCGCGCGCGCCGAAGCGGCTCTTGCCGAGCTTCTTCCGCATCTTGCGCTCGGTCTGCAGCGGGTCGCCATCGCCCGCGAGCTCGGTCCGTCCGATATCTTCGCGCTGCGCGTGATTTCGCAGCGCATCGGGCTCCTCGCCCCCGACGTACTGCACGGCCACGGCGCCAAAGGCGCCGCACTGGCGCGGCTGGCGCCGAGCGCGCCCAACGCGATCCGCGTCTATACGCCCCATGGCGGCTCGCTGGTCTATTCCCCGGGCACGCTGCGCGGCGGCTTCTACCGCAAGCTCGAATGGCTGCTGCGCTGGCGTACCGACCTTTTTCTGTTCGAAAGCGCCTACGTGGCCGAACTGTTTCGCGCCGAAATCGGCCGGCCGCGGGCCATGGTGCGCATCGTGCGCAACGGCGTCGGCGAAACCGAGTTCGCGCCGATCAAGGTTAGAGACGATGCCACGGACATCGTTTGCGTCGGCGAATTACGGCCGGTCAAAGGCATCGACGTTCTCATCGCAGCGCTGGCGCTTCTCAATCGCTCCGGCCGGCGCGTGAGCGCGACCATCGCCGGCGAAGGGCCGCAAGACCTTGCGGCCCAGGCGCGGCGTCTCGGGGTCGCCGACCAGATCCGTTTTGTCGGCCATCAGCCAGCGCGCGAGGCTTTCGCCATGGGGCGCATGCTGGTGCTGCCGTCACGCGCCGAATCGCTGCCCTATGTGGTGCTGGAGGCGGCCGCCGCCGGCGTGCCGATCATCGCCACGCGCGTCGGCGGCATCCCGGAGATCTTCGGCCCGCAAGCCGAGCACCTCATAGCGCCCGACAATGTCGACGCGCTGGTCGATGCAATCGGCGCCGCGCTCGATGGCCCGACGCAAGTCGACCGTATGGCGCAACTGGTCAAATCGCGGGTCCACCGGGTGTTCTCATCGACCGCCATGGTGGACGGCGGCATCGCCGCTTATCGCGAGGCGCTTGCCATGCGAAGACTTCGCGCCGTTCCCATAACCAATTTTTGAACTTTATTCACTATTTTGCCCTTCAGACTGCTGGCTGAGCGCTCCCGCGCCCGGCACTGGGCAGTAAATCGCGTATCAAACATGTCCAAGCCCGAGCCCGGCACGATTTTCACGAGCGCCTCCGCGATCCTTTCGGCGGCGTCGGCCACACCGCAGGCTGCGGCGCTGCGGGTCACCGAACCCGAGCTGTCGGACGCCGCCCGCGCCGTCGCCGCGGAGCCCTATGAGGCCGCCTTTTCGCCGATCGTGCTGGCCGGTCTGGTCCGCGTGGCCGAAGTTGCGCTGGTCGCGGCGGTCGGTTTCGCCGTGTATGTCGGTTATGTGGTGCCCGCGCACGGCTTCGCCTGGCATTACTTCGCCGCCATTCTCGGCATCGCGCTTCTGGCCATGCTCGCGTTCCAGGTGGCGGATATTTATCAGGTTCAGGCGTTCCGCGGCCACGAGAAGCAGTATATGCGGCTCGCCTCGGCCTGGTCCGTGGTGTTTTTGATCGCCATCAGCGCGTCGTTCTTCGCCAAAGCCGGCGACCAGTTCTCCCGGGCGTGGCTCGGCTCCTTCTATGTGCTCGGGCTGTTCGCCTTGATCGCCTTCCGCCGCGCGCTGTTTCTCCTGGTCCGTCGCTGGACCCGCGAAGGCCGGCTCGATCGCCGCACCGTCGTCGTCGGCGCCGACGGCGACGGCGAGTCGCTGATCCGTTCGCTTGCCGTCCAGCGCGATTCCGACGTGCGCCTCGTCGGCGTGTTCGATGATCGCAGCGACGACCGCAGTCTGCCCAGCTGTGCCGGCGTCCCCAAGCTCGGCACGGTCGATGACCTGGTGGCGTTCGCCCGCAATACCCGCGTCGACCTGGTGATCTTCTCGCTGCCGATCTCGGCGGAAAGCCGCATCCTGCATATGCTCAAGAAGCTCTGGGTGCTGCCGGTCGACATCCGCCTGTCCGCGCACACCAACAAGCTGCACTACCGCCCGCGTTCATATTCCTATGTCGGCAACGTCCCGGTGCTCGACATTTTCGACAAGCCGATTGCCGACTGGGACGTCGTGATGAAATGGCTGTTCGACAAAACTGTCGGCTCGCTGGCATTGATCTGCGCCGCACCGATCATGCTCCTCGTCGCCATCGCCATCAAACTCGACAGCAAGGGCCCGGTGCTCTTCAAGCAGAAGCGCTACGGCTTCAACAACGAACTCATCGAAATTTACAAGTTCCGTTCGATGTATGCCGATCAGGCGGATTTAACCGCGAGCAAGCTGGTGACTCAGGACGATTCCCGGGTGACGCGTGTCGGCCGTTTCATCCGCAAGACCAGCCTCGACGAGCTGCCGCAGCTCTTCAACGTCGTGTTCGCCGGCAACCTGTCGCTGGTCGGGCCACGTCCGCACGCCTTGCACGCCAAGGCCGAAAACCGCCTCTACGACGAGGCGGTCGACGGCTATTTTGCCCGCCACCGCGTCAAACCCGGCATCACCGGCTGGGCACAGATCCACGGCTGGCGCGGCGAAACCGACAGCCAGGAAAAAATCCAACGCCGCGTCGAACACGACCTGTACTACATCGAGAACTGGTCGATCTTGCTCGACCTTTACATCCTGGCGCAAACCCCGTTCGCGCTGATCCGCACGGAGAACGTCTATTGAGCGAACTGCGCAGCCCGGCAGCGGCTCTTGCCGATGGCGAAAATTCCGGCGCGGCCGCGGTGCTGCCGCAGCGCCTTCTGAATATTGTCCTGTTCGTCACGGTGCTGGCCAGTTCGCTCGCCTTCATCGAACCGTCGCCGCACGACGGCTTGATGATCGCGCTGCTCTTCATCTGCGTCGGCGCCCGTGTGCCGTTCGATCGCAAACTCGCCCCGCTGGTGCTGCTGCTGACAATCTGGCTGGTCGGCGGCTGTCTCTCGCTGATCCAGGTCGGCGATCAGCAACAAACCATCCAATATGTCGCCACGTCGTTGTATTTGGCGCTTGCGGCGATCATGTTCGCCTGCCTGTTCTGCGACGGCGATCTGGTGCGCCTGACGATCCTGCGCCGCGCCTATATCCTCGCCGCGCTGATTGCCACGGCGGCGGGCTATATCGGCTTTTTCCATCTGCTTCCGGGCGCCGACATATTTCTGAGCAATGACCGCGTCAGCGCGACGTTCAAGGACCCGAACGTCTACGGACCGTTCTTGATCTTCCCGCTGCTCCTGCTGTTGATCGGCGTGATGACGCGCACCATGCGGCTCTCCAGCGTCGTCATCATCGCGGTGTTGTCGGGCGGCCTGTTCCTCAGCTTTTCGCGCGGCGCCTGGGCGCATTTCGCGATCTCCGCCGCGGTCGCCGTCGCGCTGCTCATCGTCACGACGCCGGACCCGCGCACGCGCGCCCGCTTCTTGTTGTTCAGCATCGTCGCGGTGGCGGGAGTGCTGCTGCTGGTAATCGCCATGATGTCGATCGATTCCGTCCATGACCTGTTCCTCGAGCGCGCCAAGGCGATTCAGCCCTACGACGTCGGGCCGGGCGGCCGCTTCTGGGAACAAAAACTGGCGCTCAGCGTGATCATCGATCATCCGAACGGCATGGGGCCGTTCACGTTCAGCCGCGAATACGGCACGCAGCAGCACGACGTCTACATGCAGGGTTTCCTGGTCTATGGCTGGCTCGGCGGCGCCGCCTATTTGACGTTCGTCGTGGTGACGTTGGCGATCGGGCTCGGAGCGGTGCTGGTGCCGACGCCGTGGCAGAGCTATCTGATCGCCGCCTACGCGGCTTTCGTCGGCGAGGCGGCCGAAGGCCTGATCGTGGACACCGACCACTGGCGCCACTTCTTCCTCCTGCTCGGCCTGATCTGGGGATTGACGGCGGCGACCATCAATTTCCGCCGCCGCTCCATGGTGGAGCCCGCTTTCGCCGAAAGCGCGGCGATGGTGCCGAGCCTGCTTTGAGTTGAGATGCTAGTCACTAGATCGGCAGCCCCAGGCGCATCAGCAGCGCGGCCAGCCAGGTCAGTCCGGCGAGGCAGATTGCGCAGAACACCGCCGCCGAGCCGTAATCCTTGATGCGGCCGATCTCGACATGGTGATTCGGGGTGACATGGTCGGCCAGCTTCTCGATCGCGGTGTTCAACAGTTCCACGGCCAGCAGCACGAGCAACGTGCCGATCATGGCGACGTACCAAGCGGCGCTCGGCGCGATGAAGAAGCCGACGGGAAGTCCGAGCAAAAGCGCGATCATCTCCTCGCGCAGCGCGGCTTCGTGCCTGGCGCCGTAGGCGAACGCACGCAGCGAATTGATCGTCGCGCTATAAAACCGCTTCACAGGGGAATCCGATTGCCCGGGACGCCGACAGAGAACGCAGTCTACGTTTTCACGCGGCGTCGCGCGAGCGCCCGTTGCGGCCGGCGTCTTGTGCCTGGGTGGGCCGCTCACTATAGTCCGCCCGCAGCGACGGAGCGTAGCGCAGCCCGGTTAGCGCACCAGTCTGGGGGACTGGGGGTCCCGAGTTCAAATCTCGGCGCTCCGACCAACTAAATCAAAGACTTAGCTAATTGACTGCTCCCCAGAAAATACCATTGGGGAGCGCCCGGGGAGCAGCCGAAAAGTCGAGCTTGATTTTGACAACCTTTGCCTAATTCGTTCCCTATTCCTCGGGCCGTAGGAGCGTCGCTGGCGCGTCTGACGTAGTAGAGGGCTCAAAGCTACCCGATGATCAAAAAGCAAGCCTGTGAAGCCCGCCGCCAAGACCTTGCCGGCTCCTCCGCTAGGTCGGCGAGCGCGATGACATCCTTATGGGTGATCGACGCCAGCGGGCGAGACGGACCCGGCTAGTGCGATGCAGCGATATGTCCGGAATCGGGCGACAAGCGGAAGTCGCTTGCGATCACTCGAAATGACGTGAATGACCCACTCCGGAAGTGGTTTGTGCAGCGCCGGCAGTGAAAGCGGCTTGCCCCGAAGTGCACCGCCGCATCCAACCTGCCCACGGCATCCTCGTTCGGGCGTTCACGGGCGTTCATCGAGATTAGCACAGGGACGAGTTCGAGTTCCCGTGTTCTTGTGATTACATCCAGCTTTCTGGCGCTCCTTGGAGCGAAGCGAGCGCCTCGGGCTTCCGCATTTGTCGCCGGTACTTCCGAACTTCGCGGTGTGACCGCCAAAGGTTCAGTGTATTCCCCCTCAGCAAGCCAGCAGCCCGGAACTGACGCAGGTCAGCAAAGAACGTTTTGATATCCCATCGCCGAAGGTCGGCGACCAGCAGCTTGGTCGCCCCGTAGCTGCCGAGCTTAGGATATTTGTTCAGTATCTTCGGCTGTTGCAAAGCGTAGCGCAATAGGTTTGAGCCGGCGGCGCGGCCATCCTGCGACAACCCGTCATCTGCCCAGAATTTGTGCCACAGCACGTCGGAAAGAAGTCGCGCTGCTCCAAGCTTGGCAACACGGGTCAGAAACTCGTTATCCTCGCCGAGAGAAAGAGTCTCGCAAAATCCGCCTGCCGCGCGGGCAACTTCCGTCCTTACGGTGATACTTGAGCATTCGACGTTGATCAGAGCGCACATCAGTGCCCATTCAAAAGCGCTGGGGAGCAGCTTGAGATCGGGCTGCAACGCAGTTCTCGTTCGATTCCAATCACGCTTTACGGAGGACGACAGCACACAGACGACATCGGGCTGTTCCGCTAGCGTCATAAGGGGGACCGATAAACGGTTGGGATTATACGCGTCATCGGAATCCAAGAACGCCGTCACATCCGCGCGCGCCACCGCAAGGCCCCAATTGCGCGCGGCGCTGACTCCGAGCTTGTGCTCCGAGCGCAAGATGCGGATACGTGGATCGCTTTGACGCGCAAGCCAATCGGGAGTGCCATCAGTCGAGTCGTCGACAACCAGAAGCTCGAAATCGGGCATATCCTGCGCGAGCACGCTTGCCACAGCGCGTGGCAACGTCGCTATTCGATTGTAACTCGGCAGGATCACAGAGCATCGAGGTTTGATATCGAGCAGTGCGGGCATCACGCTAACTACGTTGCCAAGAGGCTTACGACGCAATAACAAGAACTGTTTATAGCAGGAATGCGCGGCTGAGGCGGGTGACCTGAGCCCCGAGTTTCATCCGCCGATGGGTGGAGTCCTAGCTTCATTGCACTGAGGCCGAACTTTGGATCGCCGGAGGCTAGATTTTTCCGGCATGCCACGGTGGCGGGCTGGTTGCGCCAACGTGATTGAGCAACATAATCGGTGTCTTCTGACCGATCGCCCCATGCGGGCGTTCCTCATTGTAGTACTTACGTCAATCCTCCAACTTTTCCCGGGCGTCTGCAAGGCTCAAGAACCAATGGGCATTTAGACACACGGCTCGGAAGCGGCCATTGAACGCTTCGATAAATGCATTGTCGGTTGGCTTTCCTGGTCTCGAGAAGTCGAGCGTGACGCCGCGTTGGTAAGCCCACAGATCCAGGTCGCGCGACACAAACTCAGTGCCCTGGTCGACCCGGATCGTTGCCGGCATGTGGTGCCGAACGCCGGCCACTTCGCATTCCTGGCGCCGTGCACGCCAGCACTTGCCGCCGCAGCGCCGGAGATTTGCCGCGATCCCGCGGGGTTCGACCGCGCGGCGTTCCATCGCGAGTTCAACCCCGCAGTCGTGGCCTTCTTCAAAGCCAAGCTGCCGGCACACTGAATGCTGCGATTTTATCTGGTCGTCAGCCGGCAGATCTGACTGGCAAGTATGACTTCCGTTGTTGGCCCAATTCTACCGTTCGCCGCGCCGCAATATTTCGACCGGTGTTGGGGGTAAAGCGGAAATGACCGTGGCGTGCCCGGAACGACGCTGATGACCCTGAACGTCGTTCGCCCGGACTCTTCAGCGACGCTCACGGTTTGTAGATTTTTGATGGCGCGGTTCCATTAGCCAAACTTGGTAGCGCTTATGATCCCAGCCCCACTGGGCAGAGTAACTCGCTGCAAATTTCCGCAGCCGACGGCGGATAGCCATTCCGCATGTTCGGCCTCCGTGTACGACGCGCCGGCTGGATAGAGATTCATGAAGGTCAGGTTCCAGAACACCGCCTCGCGGGGCGCCAGGCGGTCGTCATCGAGAATGCCGCCTCCGGCGATATAAATCGTTCCGCCGACGCGCAACGACGCAGCGGCGTTAGCAATGGCGCGCGCGGCATCGCCTGGGGCCAACACCTGCACGAATGAACGCATTATCACCGCATCGTGTATTTCTCGCGGCGGTGCCACAAAGATGTCCCCGGCTTCAATCAAAACGCGGTCCCCGCCGGGTGCGTTCTTCAGGATTGCGGCTGCCAGCGCAGCGGTGCGAGGCAGATCGAAAAGTGTTCCGCGCAAGCCGGGGTGTGCGTCGCATAGTGTGGCGACGAGCCCGCCTGAACCGCCGCCCACATCGACAACCGAATGACACTGCGAAAAATCAAAACGTCGGAGGAACTCGCGAGCGGTGCTGAGCGCGTTCGAATGCATCCCGCGGAGCATGGTCGCCATCTCGTCAATGGATACTGCCGAGATATCCGGGGAGGCCCTTGACCAGGAAAGTCGCCGCTTCTGGCGTATTGGCGAAGCCGTCCTTGCGTCGCTCCAGCAACCCACACACGACGAGGGCATACAGGCGCGACAGCCGCTCGTCCGAAACACCAAGCGACTTTGCAAGATCGGCGACGTCACGCGGCCCGCCGGCCAGGTGGGTGAAGACCTCAAGCTGCATGCCCGCGAGCATGGCGAATGCGGGGGGAACGTTGGCCTGCAGCCGTTGGATCGTGTCGGGTGCAGGTGTGCTGGCTTGTGTATTCGGCGTCGTGGCACTCATCGCTGCTGCTCCTGCCGGAATGGCCTCTGCCAGCCGGGGTCACGCGCAGTGGATTAGCGTCCGACGATAGCACGCTTTAACACCCCGGTCTGTGACGTACTTCACGGTCCGGCCGGCGGCGAAAAGGCTCGCTGTTTTTCCGCATTGCGAAATGTCGGCTCCTGGCCGATTCTGTTGAAAAAGTCGGAGTATTAACTCGGTCCAATTTTTTTAACGCTGTGGGTGCGGTTTTCAGTTTCGGACGCGGGGGGCCTCATCATCCACCTCAGATTCAACGGAGCGAGTTCTAAATCGATCTGCGGCGGCAATAAACGTGAATCGAAGATGTCGTTGGTATTTTAGCAGATTTGCAACGACTATAGACTTGCGACTTTTTCAACAGAATCGGCCCTTAGCGTCACCGCACCGCGCCGAATAATAATGGCGCTATTGGAGTAACAACGGACATTGATCGGCACGCGCACTGAATGCATCGGTCGTTCGTGACCGTGCAGCGAGGCTAGCTGCCATTCCAGCGGGCGAGAGTCCCGCCAACAGAGGAGTCCAGTCGCTGTTGTAGTTATATCCAGCAACGGGGAGGAAGACCGATCCGT